>CABQHT010000030.1 GCA_902464035.1 uncultured Collinsella sp.
GCGAGCGAGCGCGCGATCGAAGAGGACATGCTCGATCAGTTCAATTACTTTGATGATGAGGACGAGGAGCTGGTCGACCGTCGCGAGCCAGCGCCGCTTGATTCCTTTGATCTGGTCGATGAAGAGGCTGATGAGGTTGAGGATGAATCGACGGAACCCCCACAGCCTTCGCGCCTTGACTCACTGCCTTCGAGAGCCCCCATGCACCACGGTGTCCGTGCCGGCGCGCTCCATATGAAAACTGACTGGCGCCAGATCGTGACCGCGGGCGATGAGCTTGCCGTCGATGCACCACTTACCGACAAATCATCCATCATCTGCCGCACCGGTATGCTGATGCTCGCGAGCGGAACGGGTGCCTGGCGTGTACGCGATACCATGAACCGCGTCGCCGCCGTACTCGGTGTCACCATCCACGTTGACTTAAGTCTCCTGTCGTTTGAGTGCACCTGCATCGAAGGCGGCCACTGCTTTAACGAGGTCGTCAGCCTGCCAACAACGGGCGTCAACACTCATCGCATTTGGATGATGGAGAGCTTCCTAAAAGAAATCGAGACTTATGGGCGCCGGTTTACCGTGCATGAGTATCACGAGATGCTCAAGACCGTTGAGAGTTCAAAACCTGATTACGCGCCTTGGCAACAGGGCCTTGCGGCGGCCTGCGCCTGTGGCGCCTTTGTCTTTTTACTTGGTGGCGGTCCCATTGAGATGGCATGTGCGTTCGTGGGCGCGGGCGTCGGCAACTTTGCCCGTTCTCATATCCTCAAGCAGGGCCTCGGCCAGTTTAGCGCTTTGACGATTGGCGTCGCGCTGGCCTGTATCTCGTATTTGCTGGCGTTGCTCGGCCTTGGCCAGGTCATTCCGGGGGCAATGTCGCACCAAGAAGGCTATATCGGCGCCATGCTCTTTGTGATTCCCGGCTTTCCCCTTATTACGGCAGGCCTCGACATCGCAAAGCTCGATATGCGAAGCGGCATCGAGCGTCTTTCGTATGCTGTGTCGATTATTGTGATGGCGACGCTGGTGGGCTGGATGGTTGCCGAGTGTGTGGGACTGGCGCCGGATGACTTCGCCCTGCTCGGGCTCTCGCCGTTGGCTCTTACACTCTTGCGTGTGGTGATGAGCTTTATCGGAGTATTTGGCTTCTCGGTTATGTTCAACAGTCCGATAAAGATGGCCGCGGCGGCTGGGCTCATCGGTGCCGTGACTAATACCTTGCGCCTTACGCTCGTCGATGCGCCGACGCTGTTTCCCTTTCTGGGCCTGAGTGCAGGCATGCCTCCCGAGGCGGCGGCGTTTATCGGCGCGCTGGTGTCGGGGCTGCTTGCGAGCCTGGCCGAAATCAAGCTCACGTACCCGCGCATCGCCCTCACGGTGCCATCGATTGTCATCATGGTGCCGGGGTTGTATCTGTATCGCTCGATGTACTACATGTGCACGTTTGACACGGTTAATATGCTTGGCTGGTTTGTGCGTGCGGTGCTCATCGTGGCGTTCCTTCCCGTCGGCCTGAGCGTAGCGAGAACTCTCACCGATCCCCGCTGGCGCCACACCAGCTAATTGGTGCAAGGGGGACAGGTTACTTTGCACCAATACGCCGAGCATCTCCACAAACTCAACGCTTACGAAGCGCGTGTTGTTCGTGTTAGGGTAGTTCCACCACATAAGTAGTCGCAGACGCACGTACCGCGGGCGGGCGAGATGAAGTCCAAAGATTTCCATCTCGCCCGCCCGTTTTTTTTGCGCGCGTCGCGGCGTAACACAGAAAGGACTATGCCCTTTATGCCTATCAACAAACGAGAGAGCCTGCTGTTCACCTTTATCATGTGCTTTTGCATGGTGCTCTGGATGAGCATCTACAACGTTGCCCTGCAGCATGGGGCCATCAACGGCGAGGTTGTTGCCGCCGCGTGGCTCGGCTTCCCCGTTGCCTACGTTTTTGCCATGTGCTGCGACTGGTTCGTCGCCAGCCCCCTTGCCAAGGGTTTCGCCTTTAAATTCCTGGTCACGCCGGGCAAGAGCTCTCCTCTTGCCATGACGCTTGCCGTCAGCTCCTGCATGGTCGTTCCCATGGTCATCATCATGTCGCTCTACGGCGCGTGCGAAGGCCTGTTCCATATGCCCGGCGGCCCGCTTGCCAATTTGCAGGCGCTGCCGATGATGTGGCTCGTCAACATTCCGCGCAACTTTATCATGGCCCTGCCCTGGAACCTGCTGGTGGCCGGTCCGGTTGCCCGGTTTGTCTTCCGCCGCGCCTTCCCCATGGGCACGGTCTTTGCCGAGCCGCACATGGAGCTCGTGCACATGCCGGGTGCTCCCGTTGCCGAGGAGGTTGCCAACATTTCCGAGGGCATGGACGCCGAGCCTGCCTGCTAGGCAACGCTCAAAACCAGACCCCCAAACAGACCGGAGCGATTCCTTTTTTGTAGACGTTGTCGCGCGGCTCCATGCGGAAAAGGTCCCAACGGTTAACATATACTCCATATGGGTAAAGAGACCAAAGCGCTGCCGCGGGCGGCGCTTTGCGTTTGAAAAAACTAGCTCGTCTAAGAGGAACTAGCATGTTAGACCGTTTTACCGATCGCGCGCGCAAGGTCATGTCCATGGCCAAGCAAGAAGCGCTCGATCTTCACTCAAATAAGGTGGGTACCGAGCACCTGCTGCTCGCACTCGCCAAGGAGGACGAGGGCATTGCCGCCGAGGCGCTGCGTTCGCTCGACATCTCCTACGATGACATCATGGATACTCTTAAAGAGGTTCAGACCACGGTTCCCGAGCCCAGCGAGGAGACCGAGGCGGCCAAGCTCGCCTTTACGCCGCTCGTCATTAGCGTGATGGAGCGTTCATTCCGCGTGGCGCGTGAGAACAACCAGACCTACGTGTCGACCGAGCACTTGTTGATCGGCATCGTCGAAGAGGGCAACGGCATGGCCATGGACATCCTCATGCGCCTGGGTGTGTCGTCCGCCTCCATCAAAAAGGCTATCGAGAAACTCACCGCCAAGGACCAGGATAAGAAGCGTCCGCTCGCTGGCGCCGGTGCCGGGCGTCCCGGTACGGGCCTGCCGTTCTTTAGCGGCTCGGATGCCTCTCAGCAAAAGGGGAGCGGTACCGATACACTTAAGCAGTTCGCGACCAACCTTACGCAGAAGGCTCGCGACGGCGAACTCGATCCGGTGATCGGCCGCGAAAAGGAAGTCCAGCGTATGATGGAAATTCTTTCGCGCCGCACCAAGAACAACCCGCTCATCCTGGGCGATCCCGGCGTGGGCAAGACGGCCATCGTCGAGGGCCTGGCTCAGCAGATCGCCGCCGGCAACGTGCCCGAGAACCTCATGAACCAGAATATCTGGACGCTCGACCTGCCGGGTCTCGTTGCGGGCGCCAAGTATCGCGGTGAGTTCGAGGAGCGCCTCAAGAACGTGATCCAGGAGGCAACCGAGGCCGACGACGTCATCCTGTTTATCGATGAGATGCACACCATCATCGGTGCCGGTTCCGCCGAAGGCTCCATCGACGCGAGCTCCATGCTCAAGCCGGTGCTCGCGCGCGGTGCTTTCCAGATCATCGGTGCCACCACGGCCGAGGAGTTCCGCAAGTACCTCACCAAGGATCCGGCCTTTGAGCGTCGCTTCCAGACGATCGATGTGGAGGAGCCGAGCGTTGAGGACACGGTTAAGATCCTGACCGCGCTCAAGCCGCGCTACGAGGAGCACCACCACGTGCGCTACACGCAGGGTGCCATCGAGGCCGCCGCGAACCTTTCCAACCGCTACATCCAGGATCGCTTCCTGCCCGATAAGGCCATCGACCTCATTGACGAGGCCGGCGCCCGCGCTCGCATCGCCGCGAATCGCGCGCCCGAGCCGGTGCGCGAGGCCGAGCATCGCATCGAGGAGCTCAAGGCCGCCGCGCAGGAGGCCACCGAGAGCGACGACATGAACAAGGCTGCCGAGATCACCGAGCAGCAGAAGGCTGCCGAGATTGAGCTCGCCGAGGCCAAGGCTGCCTGGACGGCCGAGCTCGACGCCAGCCCGCTCACCATCGATGTCTCCCAGATCGCCGATATCGTGTCCGTGACCTCGGGCGTGCCGGTGTCCTCGCTTACCGAGAGCGAGAGCCGTCGCCTGCTGCAGGCCGAAAGCGTGCTCAAGACACGTATCATCGGTCAGGATGAGGCTGTCGAGGCAGTTGCCAAGGCCGTGCGCCGCAGCCGCTCGCCGCTCAAGGATCCGCGTCGCCCCGGCGGCAGCTTTATCTTCCTGGGTCCCACCGGCACGGGCAAGACCGAGCTCGCCAAGACGCTCGCCGAGTACCTCTTTGGCAGCAAGGACGCGCTCATCAGCTTCGACATGTCCGAGTTCGGTAGCGAGTTCGAGGTCTCCAAGCTCATCGGTAGCCCTCCGGGTTACGTTGGTCACGATGAGGGCGGCCAGCTCACCAAGGCCGTTCGTCGCCACCCGTATTCGGTCGTGCTGTTCGACGAGATCGAGAAGGCGCACCCCGATATCTTCAACATCCTGCTGCAGGTGCTGGAAGAGGGTCGTCTGACCGATAGCCAGGGCAAGACGGTCGACTTCCGCAACACCGTGATCATCATGACGTCCAACGTGGGCGCCCGCGAGATCGCGCAGGATGCGAGCGTGGGCTTTGGCACCACCGGCGAGCAGGGCCTTACCTCGAGCGAGATCAAGGGCCGTGCGATGGGCGAGCTCAAACGCCTGTTCCGCCCCGAGCTGCTCAACCGTATCGATGATATCGTGGTGTTCCAGAAGCTTTCGGGTGAGAACCTGACCAAGATCGCTCACCTGCTGGTGGACGACCTGCGCCAGCGTCTGATTGCCAACGGCATGAACATCAAGCTCACCGATGCGGCCTATGACAAGATCGTGGCCGAGGGCACCGACCTCACCAACGGTGCGCGTCCGCTGCGCCGTGCTATTCAAAAGCTCATCGAGGACCCGCTGTCCGAGGAGCTGCTGGCCGGCGAGTGGGGCGAGGGCGATACCGTCCTGTGCGACGTGGCCGATGGCAAGTTTGTCTTTAGCCACGGCACGGGCGAGATCCCGGCACCGCGTCCGTCGGGCACGCTCGGGGGCGATACCGCTCCGGCGGCGCCGCACACCGGAAACGCCGCGCCCGTGAGCGGCGGCGTGACCTCGGGCCCCGGCGGCATGATGCAAGCCGGCTCTGGCGCGCTGTAGGGATTGAATATAACCTTGCATGATGGGGGGCGTTCCCGATGAGGGGCGCCCTTTTCTTGTGGAGAAGAGTTTCCAGTAACGATAAAATAATTGAAAAAGTACTGCTGGATGGCAAAAGGAGTTACTATGGCGAATAGCGCTCAAAGAATTGAGATGTCGTTCGATAACATGAGAAAAATCGGAATGGTTCTTTGTGCCGTGTTGGTACTTATTGCCATCGCTACTATCGCCGTCTTTGGTTCGGCATTTGTTGTTGCATGCCAAAGTATTTTGAATGGCGCAGTGGTAATCGAAGGGGTCGTTGAGCTTGGTGAGGGCGGCAGCATCGCGCTCCCAAACTTGGCGCTATGGGCGGTTTTGCTCCTTGCAGGGGAGCTTACATTGTTAAGCATCAGCTTCGATGTCGCCCGTCGTCAATCGCCTTTTACTATTCGACATGCACGGATGATTGGCGTTATTGCTTGCCTATTTGCAATCAATGCCGTGATGGGCTCTCTACAGATTGGCAGCGATTTAAAAGTAATGATGGGCAATTGTATGTTGAGCTGTCGTATGAATTCCGCTCTCCTTCAGATTGGTGACTCAGGCATCACGTTGGATGTGGGGTCTATCATTGCAATGATGGTCGCTTTCGCTTTGTCGATCTTCTGGCGCTATGGGGCGCTTTTGCAGTCCCAGTCTGATGATTTGGTCTAGGTGATTGACCATGGATTATCTCATTATTGAGGTTGAGACGCTTTTGCTTAAGACCGGGAAAACAAATGCCGATCTAATAAGAGCGACTGGGCATACGCCAGCCAACATTTCTAAAATCCGTAATGCAAAAATTAAGGCTATACGCTTGAAGACATTGCTCGATATCTGTGTTGAGTTGGATTGTCAGCCGGGAGATTTGATCCGTCGTGTGAGTGAAATAGAACTTGAGGAACTTACCATCGCGCGTGCGCGGAATAAGATTTTGCAAAGACGCAATCCCGACCCCTCCGAGATATTGCCCACAGAGGTTTACGTAGTAGATCTTTCTAGGGAATAACAAAACAGAATAAGAAGACAAGAATACAAACACGTATACATGCAAGGCTCCTACCGCAAACGATCGGCAGGAGCCTTAATTTATTTGAAAATAGTTCTTGAAATCATTAGATTATCGAATTACGATAATATCGTATTAAAACAGACGATAAATCGAAAGGAGGTAATTATTAACTGGGTAATCGATCCGTGTTGCAACGTGCAGGGTGGCGGTGGTGGCTGCCGCAATTACCACCCGTGTTCGCGCTGTAGCTGTTTTGGCGTATATGTTCATTTCTAGGAACGCGAACGTTAATGCTGGTTAAGACAGCAGAGGGTAAGCAGCGTGGTCGATAACTGCCATCCGTCGGCCGCGCTGCCTTTTTTAATGAGGTTCATGAGACATGGGTAATGCGATTTCAATCAAGGATCTATCAAGGCGCTACGGAAAAAACTGGGCGTTGTCTGATGTTTCATTTGATATAGATGAGGGCGAAGTGTGCGCTCTCGTTGGGGAGAACGGCGCGGGGAAGAGTACGTTGATTGATATTCTTCTTGGCTTGCTTAAAGCAACGAAAGGTTCAATCAGTTTTTTCGGCGAGTCTGGGAGAACAGGTCTGGCAAGAGCACGCAGAAATATCGGATTCGTCCCCGACGGCTGTGGGGCATTCTTGAACTTAACCGGTCGAGAAAACTTGATCTCACGCTGTATCGAGTGGGGGCTGCCGAAAAGTGAAGTTAATCGAGTGCTCGCTGCCGTTGGTCTAGAAAATGCGGCGGATGCATCGGTAAAACAATACTCGCTCGGCATGAAGCGTCGCCTGGATATCGGAACGGCTCTTCTGGGCAACCCGCAACTACTCATCATGGATGAACCCATAAACGGGCTCGATCCAGTGGGTGTGATTGAGGTGCGTGATCTCCTGCTGTCGTTGAAGGACAGGCGGGATAAAACGGTGCTCATTTCAAGCCATAACCTAGATGAATTGGAGAAAGTCGCGACATCTTTCGCTTTTCTCCATCAAGGCAGACTTCTCGTTAAGGAAGAGAATTCCTATAAAGACAGAAGTCTGGAAAAGCGGTTTTTGGATTTGATCGGGGAGGCAGATAATGCAACTTCTGCGACTGATTAGATGCGAAGCCCGTCGGTTGCTCAGAAATCCAGCCTATTTCGTGTTGTTGATCTGGGGGATTTGGATTGTTAAAGATGTCTGTAATCCAAATATGTATGGGACCTATGGAACATCTGATTTAGGGGGAGTCGGCAAACAGATCGGTTTCTTTGCGAACATCCTCGACAAGACTGACCCGGCTGGTTCGGCGGTTCGGACGGCACTATTCATGACCTACGAGTGGTTTTTCGTTCTGGTCGGATGCATTGTTATTTCCTGTGCGATGGATTATCAAAGCAGGTCTTCTGAAGTGACGTATGCAAAGGGTACGGGTATAGCAAAGGCCGTTGTCGCAAAGTGGCTTGTTCTGACGATTGCAACTTCAATAGCGTTCAACCTGTTTTCGGGATTTACTCTCTTCAAATCTCCGCTTGGCTGCTATGTGGATGGGCGGGTGTTTCTTGATAGATACCTGCCCGTGTTGCTTTTGATTGATGCTATTTTGGCTGCATTAGTAGCTCAGTCGATGGCAGTTTTCTATTTACTTAGAAATGCACCGCTTAGCATTATGTTGGTGTTGGTCGGGACGCTGCTCGCCTCCGATGAATATACGCTGGTGGTCTTTTCCAATCACGCATCGACGCAAATTCCCTGGTGGCTCTCGGTCGGACCATACTTACGCCATCTTGGAAATCTGTGCTTTCAAGGCCTAGCCATTAATCAGATCATTCTTTTCTCTGTTATTTGCACCGTTGTTTCGTTGCAACTCGGGGTCATGGGAATCAAAGCGAGGAGGGGGTAGAAATGCGCTGCGAAGATATGATTAAGGCTGAAGCCTATCGAGTTATGAAGAGCAAAGCGCCTCTTCTGCTGATTGCGGCAGGTTTCGTGCTCGCATTGCTTTATTCTGTGTCTTATGAACCATGGAGAGCCTACGGAACGAGCGATTGGCTTGGAGACGGTGTTATGGGCTTCTTTCCAAACCCACAATATGGTTTTGGGGGAATTCCGGGAGACCTCGTTAAAGATGGAGCTCGCTACCTTTCCACTGTGGCACCGCTTGCCCATTCTCTGTTCTTTCCTATTGTTGCTGTTCTCGTCATCGGCTATGCGTTTCGAACTCCGATAACGGGATCTCAATGGCTTGTTTCCTATGCAAGGGGAATGAAAACAGTACAGTTGTTGGTTGCAAGGACTCTTGTCTCGATTGTCACGCTTGTCGGTGGTTTTGTCCTCTTTTCGATACTCGTTGGTGCGGTCCAAAGCGCGAGCGGCATAGGAATGGCGATGGATATGATCGGAGAGTTTCTTCTTCGGCTGTCTCTTGCTGCCTTGATTTGCACAACGTTATGCCTGCTGCTCGTCCTGGCCATCTCGCTCTTTGGAAATGGCGCGTTTGTTCTATCGTTCATCATCCTGCTGCTTTATTTGGGGTACGGGAATCCAAATATGCCACTGCACTTGACATGGCTGGCGACCCTTGCGTCCCCGCGACCAATTCAATTCATCGTGTCGGGGACGTTGCTATTTGTAGCGCTGGCAACAGTCGTTCCCATTGTCATCCTCGGACTTTGTTGGGCTATCAAGGGCGCTATCAGAAAACGGAGCACATAAATGAAAGAGTGCTAACGGCTTCGCCTGTTTTCAAAGGTTATATATTGGTATTTCCGCTCATTCAGCAGATATGTGACTAATCCCACAACGGCAAAACCGGTCCAATAAGTGCTTCTGTGTCGAGACATCCGGTTGCTTGACAACTTGCTATACTTATCCAAGAGATTTGTATAGCAAACAGGGAGGCAGGGTTATGGCGACGACGTTGTTCGACAGGCATTCCGCCCAGATGAATGTGCGCATGGATCGTCAGCTCAAGGAGGCGGGAGATGCGGTGCTGGCCCATATCGGCATGACGCCGTCGCAGGCTGTTCGGGCGCTTTGGGAATATCTGGTCATCAACGAACGCATGCCTTCAAAGGAGGGGAGCGCAGAGATTCTCTCCGACGAGGCGAACCAGCGATTCAGTGAGTCAAGAGCAGCACAGGGTAGTCATATCATTCGCGATTCGTGCCTCAAATACGGCATCCCCATCCCTGAGTTCTCGGGTGACTACGACGACCTCTATGAGGAGGCCATGGCCCATCGCTATCCCGAGTGGGTGGAGCTATGAGTGCGGGCGGAATCCTCAAGTTGCTCATCGATACCAATGTATGGATGGATTATTTTTCTGGTAGGTCTGACCGTACGGCAAACGTCGTCCATCTGATCGAGATTGCCGACGCTTCGGAGCTGATTGCCCTGTTTGCCTCGTCGCTTTCGGTCAAAAATGTCTCGTATCTTGTCTCAGCGGCAATCAAGAAGGAGTGCCGAAGGAAGAATGGCTCGCTGAGCGATAGCGCCATTGCGGCGGCGGACGAAACGGCCTGGGCATGCGTTCGGCAGATGCGCGAGCTCGCCCTTATCGCGCCGGTGGGAGCAGACGAGGTCTTCGATTCGTTTGTGTTCAAGCATCATCACAACGATTTCGAGGATGACCTTATGTTGGGCGTCGCCAATCGTATCGATGCCGATTACGTGGTGACCGAGGACAAAAATCTCATTAAACATACCAATGGTGTATGCATTAACGTTGAACAGGCGTTGAGGATGGTTGGAGGGGCCAACGATCCATCCATGCTGCCTGTCTAGCCTGCTCCATTATGGTAAAGTGCCATTTGCGCGCCGTTAGCCGATGATGCGAGAGCGCTCGGCGTTTTCGACTGGTTTATGCACGCAAAGTCTGGGAATATACAAGTCGCATGTCTTACTGTCTAACCAGTTGCGCCAAGGAGGCACCATGGATTACAAGATCACCGGCTACGAGCCCGCCCAGCTGTTCCATTTCTTTGAGGAGGTCAGCGCGATCCCCCGTGGGTCTGGCAACGAGAAGGGCATCAGCGATTTCTTGGTTGCGTTTGCCAAGGAGCGCGGCCTCGATGTATACCAGGACGAGGTCTACAACGTCATCATTCGCAAGCCCGCTTCTGCCGGCGCCGAGAATGCCCCGACCGTGATGCTGCAGGGCCACATCGACATGGTGTGCGACAAGCTGGGCTCCGTCGAGCACGACTTTACGACCGATGGTATCGACCTGGTCGTCAAGGACGGCGTCCTCACCGCTAACGGCACCACCCTGGGCGCCGACAACGGCATTGCTGTCGCTCTGATGCTTACTGTGCTCAACGACGATTCGATCGTTCACCCCGCCCTCGAGTGCGTATTCACCACCGACGAGGAGACTGGCCTGGTCGGCGCCGAGACGCTCGACAAGTCCCAGATTAGCGCCCGCACCATGATTAACCTTGACTCCGAGGAAGAGGGCGTTGCCACCGTCAGCTGCGCCGGCGGCGTCGTCGTTACCTACACCTGCCCGATCGCGCGCGAGCACAAGACCGGTAGCACCCTCACGCTCGACATCTCCGGCCTACTGGGTGGTCATTCCGGCAGCGATATCAACCTGGAGCGCGGCAACGGCAACCTCATCATGGCCCGCATCATCGACCGCCTGATGGTTGCCGGCGAGCCCGCCATCGTCAGCTTTAACGGCGGCACTAAGGACAACGCCATCAACCGTGAGTGCAAGGCTGTTCTGGTCTACGCCGACCACGCTGCCGCCGAGGTCGCGGCCGAGATCGCCCGTGGCATCATCGCCGACGTCACTGCCGAGCTCGAGGTCTTCGACCCCGGCTTTACCTGCACCGTCGAGATTGCCGATAACGCCGAGGTCGAGGCCATGGACCAGAAGTCCGCACTTGCCCTCATTCGCGCTCTGCGTCTTGCCCCCAATGGTGTGATCCGCCGCAACGTCGCCACCGACGGCTCCGTCGAGGTTTCCTCCAACATCGGTGTGGTTGCCACTTCTGACGACGAGGTCAAGATCATGCTGTCCCCGCGCTCCTCGATCACCTCGCTGCAGAACGAGTTCAAGGACCGCCTGCAGACGTTGGCCGATGTCCTGGGCTTCGACGCCAAGTTTGAGTTCGAGTATCCCGGCTGGAGCTATGCCGAGCATTCGCCGGTCCGCGACGTCTTTGTCGAGAGCTATCGCGAGCTCTTTGGCTCCGAGCTGCGCATCGAGTCCATTCACGCCGGCCTTGAGTGTGGCCTGTTTGCCGAGGCCCTGCACGGCCTGGACGCCATCGCCGTGGGCCCGACGCTCTCCGATGTCCACACCCCGGACGAGAGCATGGAGCTCGCTTCTGCCGAGCGCTTCTACGAGCTGCTCATCGACGTCCTCAAGCGCCTCGCTGCGTAAAGGTTGCGCTAGCAGCAGTCCGAGTCACGTGCCAGCGGATTGCAAATGACATTACGAGAGGGGGCACCCGGTCTTTTGCGACGGGTGCCCCCTCTCTTTTGTTTGAGAAATGGGAAATTGCGGGCGTCTAGTCCATTTCTGCCCTGATGAGGTCGAGGGTACGCTGACAGTTTTCGCGGACGGGGCCGAGCATATGCTCGCGCAGGTCCGCCATGCCGGGCAGGCCGGCGTATTCGTCCATGACCTCCTCCATGCAAATGGGTACCTCGTAGGCGAGGTCCATCATGGTCGCAAAGCAAAACTTCTCGGTTAGCCCGGCATCGACGAGTGCCGCTTCCAACGCGGGGTCGCCCATACCGTGATAGCGGCGGATGGCGTTAGGCCCGATGCGTCCCACGCGGTTCTCTCCACCAACGCTCATAGCAAGGCGTGCTTTTCGCCGCATGCGCTCATACGCCAGACCCGACGCAACATCGTACATGGGTGCGAGCGCCGCGTTTGTGCCTTTGCCTAGGATGAGCGAGTAATTTTTAGCGTGCGCATCGGGTGCTCCGATAATGGCGTTATAGAACAACATATAAGTAAAGAGCACAAGATTCATGTGGTGGGGGACCGTGCTAATCAGCCGTTCTTGAATGTCTCGCGTTGTTGGTCCTCCATCGGCGGTGTATTTCTGGCTTGGCAATACACCGAGCGCCTGGCAAAAGTCCTCCTGATGCAGCCTTTCGATGTTTCCCCTGGCATCGACTGTTCTGTCGTAGCGTTCAACGACGAGTGCGTCTTCGTCTTCGAAGGTGCAATAGGAGACGTTGGCAGTTGGAATGCCAACACGCCGAGCCGTTTTCATACAGACGAATTCGTTTAAGGCTTGATGCTTAAACCCTACGACACCATTTTTGAAGATATGAGTAGTGGGGGATGACCCTAGACATTCGCACCATTGGCCATCATGCCACGCTAGCGCAAATTTGCCTTGGTTGCCGCCCAGGGACCAGCTTTCGTTGGAGCCCATCCATGTCGCTCTTTCGTCGTCGCGAATTGCTTTGAGCTTATGGGCGATTTGAGAATTGGTAAGCGGGCGGTATGCCGAGACCCTGTCGCGGGCGGCGTCTAATTGATCGGTTTGACAAAACTGAACGGCACCCGCGCAGTCAAGACCGATATGACACAAGAGAGTGACGGGGTTGTTGGATGCAGCGTCATACTCAGCGGCAATAGCGCGACGCTGCTCTTGGCTGTCGGGCAAAAGGCCAAACAGGAACGGGCGGACGATGTTGTGGCAATACGTGCGATTGGAAAGCGGCATTGTTAGCGATAGCGGTACTCCACAGTAGGTTGGGGCGTACACGAAGCTGCAGAGTCCTTGCTTGTCTTGCCGGAGTGTGCCGGCGATTTCGCCACAAATGAGGGCTGTAAGTTCCATCGCCGCCATTTATTTCACAACCTTACAGCCAAAGGAGAGGTCCGAAGTGCCGGAAAGGCCTTGTTCGGCTGCAATTTGGGCCAGCAAGGCACCGTAGGAAGATGGCGTTCCTTGTCGAGGGGGCCGTCTGCCTGCGCTCGGCTTTGACAGGGCATTTGAGTTCGCGATACGTAGGTCCGCTTCCGTCACTGGTTGTTTGGCGGGCGATGTGATGGAGTCGTTATCGCTCTGAACAAAGAGTCCTATGCCGAGTGCGTTAAAGACGGTCAGCAACTTGTCGAGCCGAATGCCTGTGGCATCTCCTAGCTCGAGCGATGCGAGCAGACGCTCCGAAACACCTGCTGTTTTAGCGAGAGCGGCACGGGTGATCCCCTGCGCCTCGCGCGCCTGGCGCACGTAGATTCCGGCTTGGCGCGGTGTTGTGATGGGAAGAGTATCCATGGCGATATCCTAACGTGCAGACTTTTGAATAGTAGTATGACATGCAAAAGTCTGCACGAAAAGGCCTCATGCAAAACTCTGCATGAGGCCTTGTGCGGGCGTATGGCTTTTTAAGCCCCAAACGCCCGAATGGGAATAACGTATACGCCGTCAGGACGTTTATATGCGATCTCTCCCATCCCTGTGAGAACGGCAAGAAATGCCGGAGGCTTCGTGCGCCCCATTTTGTCGCTAAGCAACTTGTCTCTCATTCGCAGCAAACTGTTGGCGGCCTGCTCAACTTTTGTCTCGCTGAGCTTGATCTCGAATGCCCCCCATGTTCCATCCGCAAGCTCAATAACGGCGTCGATTTCTAAGTCTGAATCATCGCGGTAATAACGGACAGGGTGAGACCCGGCGGCGTCGAGTGATGAGGCATATACCTGCAAATCGCGCATGCAGAGGTTTTCAAACGCAAGACCAAGCGTCTGGTAGTCCTCAAGTAGGTTTTGTTTGTTAAGGCCCAGTGCGGCAATGGCTAATGAGGGGTCTGCGAAGTAGCGTTTGGGTTTAGTTCTCATGCGATTGGGGGAGCGCGACGCCGGAACCCATCCGGGCAACTCGTCAATTAAATAGAGTTGCACGAGGTATTCAAGATGTTGGGAAACCTCTCGTTTTTGGGTATCAGTTGGTGCTAATGCGCCATCCAGGGCAAATACATCACGGGCGAGCGTGACATTTGTGCTGGACTGTCCAAGATTTCGCGCAAGAGACTCTGCCACGCGTGAACTAATGAGCTCGCGTCCGCCAAGGTCAGGAACGCTCTTATTATGCACAGCTTCTAGATAGCCCATCAGTACAGGTCGAATTGTGTCAGAAGTTAGTGCAAGCGCGTCGGGCCATCCGCCGCGACAAATGAGCTCGGTAAGAGAATCGATTCCCGACGCGCAAGGGCATGGGGCAAACTCGCCTTTAAACAGGGCAGCTAGGCTTACCTTACCTGTTGAATCTCCGCTCTCCTGAAGACTCATGGGATGCATGCTCAGCCGACCGATTCGTCCGGCTCCACTGTGGTTCACCTTGTCTTTTGCCGGCGTAGAAGAGCCTGTTAGGATCCACTGGCCCTTTTCTGTGGTGTCATCGACAGCATGGCGCACGCAGTCCCAAACCTGAGGGACACGCTGCCACTCGTCAATAACGTGAGGGGTAGCGCCAACTAGTGCATACTGAGGGTCGGACTCGATGAGCAATTGGTTCGAACCACGATCGACGTATATGGCACTATTTGCATGAGCAAGCGCGGACCAAGTCTTTCCACACCATTTAGTGCCTGAGATTTCAACGGCACCGAACAGATTGAGATATTGATCAATCTTGCGGTCAATGAGCCGGGGGATATACGTGTCTTTCGCCATCGTTGCCATACTGTTTACCTCGCATTTCCATAAATACGAATGAAATCATACCCGAAAAACGAATATTAGAGTCACATAAAAACGAATGAATCTTTGCCCAGAAAACGAATGGAATGACGATGAAGGACTGGATATCCCAGCCTTGTTGAGTAGGCGTTCTTTTACATGAAAAGGCCTCATGCAAAACTCTGCATGAGGCCTTGTTCGACATTGGGTTTCGAGCAATAGGGTTTGGGCGTTACAGCACCAGGATTCCGAGGTGCTCCAGCAGGATTTTGAGGCCGATGAGGATGAGGACGACGCCGCCCACGATGGAGGCGGGCTTTTCGTAGCGCGCGCCGAAGGTGTGGCCGATCGCCACGCCGGCGACGGAGAAGATAAAGGTCGTGGCGCCGATGAGCGACACGGCGGGGACGATATCGACCGAGAGTGCAGCAAACGAGATGCCCACGGCCAAAGCGTCAATCGAGGTGGCGATAGCCAGGATCAGGTATTCGCCTAGGTCGATCTTCTCGGCGTCCTTGCCGTCGCCTTCGTCCTCGCCCTCGGTAAAGGCCTCCCACAGCATCTTGCCGCCGATAAAGGCCAGCAGGATAAAGGCGATCCAGTGGTCGATGGGACCGATGATGCCCAGGAACTGGCTGCCGAGCGCCCAACCGATCACGGGCATGCCGGCCTGGAAACCGCCAAAGAACAGGCCGAGCACCACGGCGACCTTAAGGTTGATTTTCTTCATGCCAAGGCCCTTGCAGATGGATACGGCAAAGGCGTCCATCGAAAGGCCGATGGCGAGCAATACGAGCTCGGCGAGTCCCATGGTTTGGCTCCCTCCTTGCGGGCGAACCCGCGTGTACCTCTAGTGGGGGAGCAACAAAAAAGACCCGTGGCGTACGCGTTGCGCGCACAACCACGAGTCTCGTTCATTAAGGCAAGCCAGACCGTTTCGGCCAGTATGTTGACTTGCCACGCTACCGGAGGCGAAACCGGTCACGCGACTACTCCCTCATTTATGTGAATCCCGATGCTACCACATAAGCAGCTCATTTGGGACGAAGCTCCCAGCTGTGTTCGCTCATTCTGTAAGCATCGGATTTCGCGAGCGCCGTGGAGTCAAACCGTGAGAAACTTATTGACGTTTATGGAGCGTATACGATGGGAGCGATGCCTTGGATAAGAACGAGCTGCAAAAGCGTATGGAACAGGCCATCCGCCTGACGGCACCTGGTCAGCCGATCCGCACTGCCCTCGACATGATCATCGCCGGTCACCTGGGCGCCCTAATCTGCGTTGGCGACACCGAAAACGTGCTCGCTGCCGGTAACGACGGCTTCCCGCTCAACATTTCGTTCACCTCGAACCGTCTGTTCGAACTCTCCAAGATGGACGGTGCCATCGTTATCGACGGCGACCTCACCCAGATCCTGCGCGCCAACTTCCACCTCAATCCCGATCCCTCGCTTGCCACGAGCGAGACGGGCATGCGTCACCGCACTGCCGCTCGCATGTCGGTGCTCACCGATGCCATCGTGATCTCGGTCTCGGCCCGTCGTGCCGTCGTCAACGTGTACGTTCACGGCAAGAGCTACGAGATCCAGCCTGTCACCACCATCATGAGCTCGGTCAACCAGCTCGTCGCCACGCTCCAGACTACCCGTCAGTCGCTCGATCGCTCCCTGCTGCGCCTGACGGCCCTCGAGCTCGACGACTACGTTACGCTCGCCGACATTACCGGTATTTTCTCGAGCTTCGAGATCATGCAGCAGGCAAAGACCGAGCTTAAGGATTGCATCGTCAAGCTGGGCAACCAGGGCAAGCTCGTGCAGATGCAGCTCGAGCAGCTCGCCGGCTCCAGCATGGATACCGAGTACGACCTGATGATTCGCGACTATGCGAGCGATTCCTCCGAGGCCAATGCCGAAAAGATCCGCGCCAACCTGAGCCGTATGACGCCCAAGGACTTGTCCGACCCGCAGCATGTGGCGGCGGTTCTGGGTTACGACGACCTGGACGAGGACTCCGTCATGACACCGCTGGGCCTGCGCACGCTTTCGCGCGTGTCCGTCGTGCGTGACGGCGTGGCCGAGAAGATCGTCGACGAGTACGGCTCGCTGCAGGAACTCATGGATGATATCAGCGAGGATCCGGAGCGCCTGGGCGACTTTGGCGTCAACAACCCTGCCATTCTTGCGGACTCCCTGTACCGCATGAAGGGCACCAAACAGGGGAACGCATAATGGCGCCCGTATGCGCCGTGGTCGTTGCCGGTGGCAGCGGCCAGCGCTTTGGAAATCCCGGTGGCAAGCAGCTCGTTAACGTGGCGGGCCGTCCGCTCATGAGCTGGTCCATCCGCGCATTTGACCGTAGCAATAAGGTCGGCCACATCGTCGTGGTTTGCCCTGCCGAGCGTCGTGCCGAGATGCGCCGCCTGGCCATCAGCCCGTATTCGTATAGCACGCCCATCAGCTTTGCCGATGCCGGCGAGACCCGCCAGGATTCCACCCGCGCCGGCGTGCACGCGGTGCCGGCGGGTTTCGAATATGTTGCCATCCACGATGGCGCCCGTCCGCTCATTACGACCGAGGCTATCGACCACGCTATCGACGTGCTCGTGAGCGACCGTGCCCTCGACGGTGTCGTGTGCGGCCAGCCTGCCATCGACACACTCAAAATCGTCGATGGCGACAACATCGTCGAGACGCCGCCGCGCGAGCTGTACTGGGCCGCGCAGACGCCGCAGATTTTTAGTGTCGACGCCATGAAGCGCGCCCATGCCGCGGCGATTGCCGAGGGCTTTATCGGCACGGACGATTCGTCACTGGTCGAGCGCATGGGTGGGCGCGTCCGCTGCGTCCAGAGCCCGCGCGATAACCTTAAGGTGACGGTGCCCGAGGACCTGCGTCCCGTAACCGCGATTCTGCTTGGCCGCATGGCCGAGGGAGAGGACCTTCCCCATGTTCAGTAACCTGCGCATTGGCCATGGCTACGACGTCCACCGTTTGGTGGAGGGGCGTCGATGTATCATCGGCGGGGTCGACATCCCCTACGAGCGCGGCCTGCTGGGCCACTCGGATGCCGATGTGCTCGCGCACGCCTTGGCCGACGCCATTCTGGGCGCCTGCCGCGGGGGAGATATCGGCAAGCTATTCCCTGACACCGATCCCGCCTACGAGGGTGCCGATTCGATGGTGCTGCTCGCTCGCGTGATGGACTATGCGCGCGAGCTGGGCTTTGAGTTTGTCGATGCCGATTGCACCATTGCCTGTCAGCAACCCAAGATCACTCCGCACCGCGATGCCATGCGCGCCAACCTTGCCCATGCCCTGGGCGTCGACGTGGAAAACGTGGGCGTCGCCGCCACCACGACCGAAAAGCTCGGTTGGGAAGGCCAAGGCGAGGGAATTGGCGCCTGGGCCGTCTGCCTGCTACAGAAAACCGTTAAGGAGTAACGAATGCGTATCTACAACAGCGCTACCCATAAAAAGGAAGAGTTCCAGCCCATCGAGTCCGGCAAGGTTCGCATGTACGTGTGCGGCCCCACGGTCTACGACAACATCCATATCGGCAACGCCCGCACGTTCATCAGCTTTGACGTGATTCGCCGCTGGCTCATCGCGAGCGGTTACGAGGTCACGTTCGCCCAGAACCTCACCGATGTCGACGACAAGATCATCAAGCGCGCCAACGAGCAGGGCCGTACGGCCGCCGAGGTCGCGACGGAGTTCTCCGACAAGTTCATCGGCGTCATGCGCGCCGCCAACGTGCTCGATCCCGATGTGCGCCCCCGCGCCACCAAGGAGATCGGCCCCATGATCGCTATGATCAAGACGCTTATCGAGCAGGGCCATGCCTACGCCGCCGATAACGGCGACGTGTACTTTGCCGTGCGCAGCGATCCCAACTATGGTCAGGTCTCGGGCCGCAACATCGACGATCTGATGGTTGGCGCGCGCATCGAGGAGAACGAGGACAAGAACGACCCGCTCGACTTTGCCCTGTGGAAGGCCGCCAAGCCCGGCGAGCCCAGCTGGCCGAGCCCCTGGGGCGAAGGTCGTCCCGGTTGGCACACCGAGTGCGCCGCCATGGTGCATCGCTACCTGGGCACCCCGATCGACATCCACGGCGGCGGCTCCGACCTTGCCTTCCCGCATCACGAGAACGAGTGCGCCCAGGCCACCTGCGCCTGGCACCAGGGTTTCTCCAACACCTGGATGCACACGGGCATGCTGCTGGTCGACGGCGAGAAGATGTCCAAGTCGCTCGGAAACTTCTTTACGCTGGCTGAGGTGCTCGAACAGCACTCTGCCGCGGCCCTGCGCCTGCTGATGCTGCAGACGAGCTATCGCTCGCCGCTTGACTTTTCTTGGGAGCGCCTGGAGGGTGCCGAGAACTCGCTCGTGCGTATCGCCGGTACGGTCGAGAACCTGCGCTGGGCCGCGAACCATGCGACGGCCGATGCCGATGAGGCAGCATCCGAGGCGTTTGCCGCCAAGGCCGCCGAGGCCCGTGCCGCCTTTAAGGAGTGCATGGACGACGACTTTAACACTGCCGGTGCCATGGGTGCTGTCTTTGGCTTTGTCACCGAGTGCAACCAGTACCTGGAGCAGGCGGGCGATGCTGCCGACAAGGCCGCTGCGCTTGCTGCCGCCGATACGCTGGTCGAGCTGCTCGATACGTTTGGCGTTGAGCTCCCCGAGCCCAAGGTCGAGCTGCCGCTGGGCCTGCTGGGCGTTGCCGCCGGCCTGGTCGCCTACACGGGCGACGACGTGGACGAGGCCGCTGCCAAGATTCTCGAGGCCCGCGCCGAGGCCCGCGCCGCCAAGAACTGGGATCTGGCCGACGCCATCCGCGACCAGCTCAAGGACCTCGGGCTGACGATCGAGGATACTGCCGCGGGCACCCGTATTAAGACTCTCTAATCCCCGCGGGTTTTCCAAGCACTCGACCTTGCCGTTCAAACCGTCGCTCGCGTACTCAGGTACGCGTCGCTCCTCTTTCACGGCCATCTCGGGCACTTGGAAAACCCGTACCGACCGCCCGAGCCACGGCACCTTGCCTTTCAATCGTCGGGCATGACCTCAAGGTCTATGCCCTCCTCTTTCAAGGCAATCTGCCGCACCTCGGGCGGTCGGTCTATTTGTTTCGTTTGATAGTTGTATTTAGGAGGTCGCTTTATGGCCGACAATCGCAAGCGTGCGCCTCGTGGTGGCAAACAGGCTGCTTCTGGCTCGCGTCCGATTCGCCGCAACGACCGCGCTGCCGCTCCCAAGGGCCAGCGCGAGCGCTCCCAAGCCCAGGCCGCGCGTCCGCAGCGCGATCGCAATCGCGAGGGCGTCCAGGCTCCCAAGGGTGAGTTTATCGAGGGCCGCCGTGCTGCCGCCGAGGCCCTGCGCACCGGCTTTCCTGTCAAGTGCGCGCTCATCGCCGAGGGTGGGGAGCGCGATGCCGCCCTGTCACGCCTGGTCGACGACCTCAACGCCGTGGGTGTCCGCATTAAGTATGTGCCGCGCGCGCAGCTCGATGCGCTGTCGAGCCATGGTGCTCACCAGGGCATTGCGCTCGAGGTGGGAAATTTCCCCTATGCTGATGTTGCCGATATCCTCGACCGCGCAGGTGACGGACCGGCGCTCGTCGTCGTGCTCGACCATGTGACCGACGATGGCAACTTTGGTGCGATCGTGCGCTCCGCCGAGGTCGTGGGCGCGGCGGGCGTCATCATCGCCAACAAACGCGCCGCCGGCGTGACCGTGGGCAGCTACAAGACCTCTGCCGGTGCCGTCATGCATCTGCCTATTGCGCAGGTGCCCAACATTGCCCGAGCGCTTGACGACCTCAAAGCCGCTGGCTTTTGGGTGGGCGGCGCTTCCGAGCATGCCGAGGGCAGCTGCTGGGATGCTCCCTTCGAGGGCCGCGTGGCGCTCGTCATGGGTTCCGAAGGCGATGGCATCTCGCGTCTGGTGCTCGAGAAATGTGACTTTTTGACCAAGCTTCCCCAGCGCGGCATGACCGAGAGCCTCAACGTTGCCCAGGCGACCACGGCGCTGTGCTTTGAGTGGCTGCGCCGCAACGCCGGCGAGCTCATGGGGGAGGAGTAGCGCATGTCCAAGAAGAACCGCGCCAAATCCAAGGCCAAGCGCTTTGGCGAAGGCTCGGCCAAGCCGATTGTTTCGGCCGCGACCTATGGCGTGGGCGGCAATGCGTTTGCGCAGGCCATCGCCGACCCGGTCTCGACGGTGCACTCCAATAAGCCTGAGCTGCTGGTGGTCGACGGCTACAACGTGATTCACTGCACGCCGCGCTACGAAAAGCTCATCTACGACCATTCCGACGATCCGTATTCCAGCGACGTCCACGATATGGCTCGTACTGCGCTTATCAACGATGTCGCGGCGTTTGCCCAGGGCCGTTACGAGGCCGTGATCGTGTTCGACGGTGCGGGCAATATCTCCAGCGAGCGTCCCAACCTGCCGGCGCGCGGCGTGCGCATCGAGTTTTCGCCGACGGGCGTCTCCGCCGATACCGTGGTGCAGAAGCTCTGCATCGAGGCGCGCGAGGAAGGCCGCGCGTGCTCCGTGGTGTCGAGCGACGGCACGATCCAGGCCGTCGTCATGGGTAAGGGCGTTACGCGCATCTCGAGCCGCATGCTGGTGGACGAGATCAAGCAGATCGATAACGACGTTCACGAGGCAGAGGAAGCTCCGCAGATCAAGATGACTCTGGGCGGTCGCCTGAGCCCCGATGCCCTGGCCAAGCTCAAGGCGTTGCGCGGACGGTAGGGGATTATCCATAGAGACCCGTTTCCCAATTGGCCGGCCCGTTGATTTGTAATCAATGGACTGTGGGTTGCCGTCGCCAAAACGAATAGTTTTTGGTTTTGGCGAACGGATAAAACTATTCGTTCTGGCGAATAGTTTTGAGATGTGGTCGGGTGAAGGGCCTGTTGCGCCTCGTCCGCAATTCCTTTATTCTTAACTGGCTTCGCGCGAAAGCGCCAAGTGTGCCAGTGTGGCGCAACGGTAGCGCAACTGATTTGTAATCAGTGGGTTGCAGGTTCGATTCCTGTCACTGGCTCCATGAGAGTTTCGGGCTCTGTTCCCTTGTGGGACAGGGCCCGTTTCTATTTATGTTGACATGTCAGCGGGTTTGACTCCCACCAAGCTTCAGGTTTGTCTCGATCTATAACACGGGCGGGCTGAAAACCCTCCTTATAGTTACAGATCGAGACATTGCCAAGGGATGGTCGATAACATCTCGATCTGTAACACGAAGAAGCTGAAAACCGTTCTTACTGTTACAGAATGAGACGTAAGCGGAGGTCTCTGCGTAATATCTCGACCTGTAACAGATAGGGGAGAAAATGTTCTCTATATGTTACAGATCGAGACAAAAGCCGTGTCGAGCTCGGCTGCCCCCCTGAGCGTGGATTATCGGACGTACGAGCGTGGAAAATCTCCCGCTTAGTGAATGATCGTGGATAATCTGCCACTTTGGCCTTGGGGGCACGCCAATAGTGGGAGATCATCCACGCTCGATTTCAAACGGGAGAAAATCCACGCTCGAATCTGCAACGGAAGCCCGATCTCGAGCTATACATAGGTGCAAATAAGCCGGTATCGAAGTTCGATCCTGAAGGTGTACTCCACTACACCAAAGTGTTACCTCGGGAAACGTCACCTCAGTATCCAAAACCACCGTCCTTCACATCCAAACTCAACAAAACCGCAGGTCACGGCTATATAGATACGCCCGGAACCGTGTATCTAGAGGTTTTCGTTGACAGCCCCCAAGGTTGCATCGTATTATCTTTTTCGTTCGCGGGGGCGGCGGTCCAAAAGACCAAAGGACCTGCGGATACTTGAACGATTGGGAGTTTGCCCGAGTGGTTAATGGGGACGGGCTGTAAACCCGTTGGCTCTGCC
>CABQHT010000031.1 GCA_902464035.1 uncultured Collinsella sp.
CCATCGAGTTAATGAGCAGACGGAGCTTGGAAAGATCGAAGCCCAGGCGCTTGTAGAACTCCATGAGCATAATGATGCACTCGGCGTCTGCCGCCGGATCGGGAGCGCCGAGCCACTCGATGCCTACCTGGTGGAACTGGCGCAGGCGACCCTTCTGGGGACGCTCGCCGCGGAACATGGCCTCGGCGTAGTACGCCTTAAACGGCGTGGAGCCCTGGGGCACCAGATTGTTCTCCACGACGGCGCGCACCACACCAGCCGTGCCCTCGGGGCGAAGCGCCAGGCGCTGCTTGGGCTTGAGCTTGGTGTCGGTGCCCTCGGTAAAGACGCGCTCCAGGTTGGCGCCGCTAAAGACGCGGAACATCTCCTTGCGAACGACGTCGGTCGACTGGCCGATGCCGTGGACAAAGACGTCCACCTGCTCGATCGCGGGCGTCTCGATGGGCTTAAAGCCAAACGGCTCGAACACGCCGGCCGCAATCTGCTGCATCTTTTGCCAGGCGCGCATCTCGGCGCCGATAAGGTCGCGGGTTCCCTCCGCCTTCTGTGCCTGCATGGGCAAACACCTTTCTTTTGTATCGCGTCATAGGTAGTGGACATTATACGGCACAAAGCAGCAACGCGGCGGCGTGTCTGACCGAACGAGGGTATGGGGACTCGTTCGGCCAGACGCGCCGCCGCGGTTTGTGATCCCTTTTCCTCCGTCCCCTTCGGATTACGTGATCCCTTGGGGACGGAGGAAAAGGGATCATTTCGTAGGCCCGTGGCTGCCCTGGAAACCGAATGACGGTACGAGCATCCATTCGGCTTCCACGGCAGCCACGGGCAGAACAGACAAACAGGAATAGGCGGCGACCCGCTACTCCCCCGCCACGCTCGCGCGCAGCTTGGCGGCAATGGGCTCGGATGCCAGCAGGAACACGAGCATGACCACGGAGCACGCCAGGCATACAATCCAGGTGCTCGCAAAGGAGCTCGTGGCATCGAACAGCACGCCCGAGACGATGGCGCCCACGGTGCCGCCGACCATCTCGAGCGAGGTAATGGTGCCCGTGACCTTGCCGAGGTCGGCCATACCAAACTGCTTGGACGCGGCAATGGTAGGCGTGATGGTGCCCATGCACGTTCCGATACCAAAGCTCACAGCAGCGACAATAGGACCAAGGTCCGTCGTCGGGAAGCACAGCGCCACACAGGCGACAATACACGCAACGGATCCAAGGATATTGCCAAAGCGCAGGCCAAAGCGGTCATAGATGGCACCGAGCGAAATTTTGGCGATAACGACGGTGACCATGTAGGCCGAAAGCACGGTACCTGCCCACATGGGATCGTGGCCGCCCGTGACGATCTTGGCGCCGTTGACGGTAACACTCGTCATGTTGGTGACTTGGTTGGGCAGGATGGCGCCATTGACCAGGCCCATAAAGAGGAAGGCGACGACAAGCAGCCAAAACGCCGGGCTCTTCTTGATACGAGACCAGCCGACGCTAACCTCGGGCGCCGTGTGCTCGTCCTTGTCGCCAGCCGTCGAGACGGACGGATCGCCCGGGTTCTCGCCGAGCGGCTTCAGGCCGATCTCGGAAGGCTTGGTGCGGAAGGAGTAGGCCGTGATGGGCAGTGCCGCCACAATGCAGACGGCAGCGAGTACCAGGAACGCAGAGCGCCAGCCAACACCCACGATAAGCGAGCTCACGATCGGCGAGAGAATAGCTCCGCCAAAGCCCGAACCCGAAAGTGCGATGGAAATGGCAAGGCCGCGCTTGGCGGTAAACCAGTTGGCGGTCACCAGGCTAATGAGCAGACGGGTCGAGGCCACAGCGAAGCAGCCCGAAACGGCAAAGAGCACGTAGACCTGCCAAAGCTCACCCACAAAGCTCATGCCCGCGAGCACCGCCGAGGTAGCGATAACGGTTAGGGAGCCCAAAACGCGACCACTAACCTTGTCGGCAACATGGCCAATGACAAGCGATCCGATAACGCTCACCACCGTGGAGATCGCATTGGAGATGTTGTACTGCGCAAGAGAAATACCCAAGTCGCTGACGATGAGCGGCTGAAACAGGCTCATGCAGTTAACGAAAATCGTGTAGCACGTGGCCATGATCACAAAGCCGGAGGCCACCACGAGCCAGCCGGGGAAAAATTTACGTTGCTGGGACATGGATTACTCCTTGTGGTCCGCAATGTATCCGAGAGCGACGGCGGCATAAGCCGCGGCGCCGAGGGGAAGCTCGGCATCGTTAAAGCGCGCCTTGGGATGATGCTGGGCAAAATGCTCGTCCGTATCGGTCACGGCCGCGCCCATCGTAAAGTACGCACTTGGGATCTCGCTCGAGATAAGTGCGAAATCCTCGCTCGCCATGGCGTGGAATAGCGGCAGGAAGGCAGCCTTGGGCAGCACCGCGCCCACGTAGCCAAGCGAGGCCTGGGTCATATCGCTGTCGAGCACGAGCGGCGGAACGTCCGAAAGCGTCTCGATGGTTGCCGGCGTACGATATGTTGCGGCAACGCCGTTTACGACCTCCGCGATACGCTCCTTGAGATGAGTCATGAGCTCGACATCGAAGCCGCGCAGCGTTCCCTCGAGCACACAGGTGTCGGGGATGACGTTGGCCGCCAAGCCGCCAGCGAACTTACCAACGGTAAGTGCGACTTCCTTGGCCGCTGGCACCTCGCGGGAGATAAGCTCCTGGAGCGCCAGGTGCACATGGACGCCAGCCGTGATGGGGTCAATGCAGATCTCGGGGCTCGAGCCATGGCCGCCCTTGCCCTGCAGCGTGATGCGGAAACCGTACACGCCCGAGAGCGCCGGACTCCCATAGAGCACTAGGCCGAGCGGCGACTGGCTGTTGACGTGCATGGCAAAAGCCGCCTGAGGACGCGGGTTCTCGAGCAAGCCGTCGGCGATGGCAGCGCGTGCCCCCTCAAAGGTCTCCTCACCCGGCTGGAACAGCAGTTTGACGGTGGCATTGGCGTCGACAAGCTCGGCCTCGCGGGCCTTGAGCAAACGGGCCGCGCCGAGCAGCGCCGTCGCATGCATATCGTGGCCACAAGCGTGCATGCAGCCGTTGGTGGAAGCGAAAGGCTCACCCGATTCCTCGACAACGGGCAGGGCATCCATGTCGCCGCGAAGCATGATAACCGTACCGGCCTGCTCGTCCGCACACGCACCATTGCCCTGAGCAGCCGCGGCCGCACCGGCACCGATCAGGCCAACAACACAGGAGCCGTCGACAAGCGTGGCGAACGGGATGCCCATCTCGGTCAGACGTGCCTGGATATACGCAGAGGTTTGCGGAAGGCGATTACCCAACTCGGGCGTCTGATGCAGATCGTGGCGCCACACAGCGAGCTCGTCTGCAAAAGCCTGAGCTTCTGCAACGAGACCGTCACCGACAGCGGCCTGCGCCGCTGCGGTGGCCTTGGGCGCTGATTGCGGTTGAAGATCGGACAGAGCTGGTGCCATAAATGCCCTCCAGTAACGTTTTTGCAGCAAGCACTTTGATAGCGTAAAGTGCAAGGTACAACTTTAAGGGCGACGCATAAAAAATGCCGCCCCGAGAGGGCGGCGCAACAAGTTGTTTACAATTGCGGGCGCGGCTTTTTGCGCAAAAAATCAAAGTGAGTCTCGCTCAAGATAATCGACAGGAAGATAAGCACGAAGCCGGCGAGCAGGCGCGAGGTGAGCGCCTCCCCCATCAGCAGCACCGAAAACAACACGCCCGAAGGCGACTCCATCGAAAGAAGCAGTGAGCCCGTCGAGGCGGGGACATGCGCCAAACCGACGTTTTGGACGAGCAGCGCCACGCATGTGCAGCCCACCGAGAGGAAAACAGCCACACCGATAAACTCCGGCGTCCATGCAGAGAGGGGCGCCTGAGTCTCGAATAGCAGCGACGTGATTAAACTCAAAACGCCATTGCCCACAAACATCCAAAACGTGATGACGTTGATGTCCATCTTGCGACCGTACTGGGCAGTCACCGCCATCTGGATGGCGAAGAAGATCGCGCCGCCCAAGGTAATAACATCGCCGGCATTGAACTCGACGCTATCGAGCGCTACCAGGCCAATACCCGCCAGGCACAACAACGCTGCACCCAGGTTATACCGGGTAAGCTTTTCACCGCTCAGGACATAGCTTGCAAACGGCACAAGGATGCAATACGTGCCGGTCAAAAAAGCGCTCTTGCCCGCCGTGGTCTGTGCCAGGCCGATCGTCTGCAAACCGTAGGCACCCCACATGAGCGCACCCATGCCAAGCCCGACGATCAGGTTGCGGGCATTGAAATGAGCGATGATGCGCTTATGGAAAATTGCAAACATAACCAGTGATGCCGGGAGAAAGCGAACATAGACCAGCTCGAACACCGGAATGGTGTCGAGTGCGTCCTTCATAGTGGTAAAGGAGTAGCCCCAGATAATCGCCACCGAAAGCAGTAGAACTTTCCAGAACAACGGCGAGCGTGCGCCGGCACCCCGGGGAATACCACCCGCGCCCAAATCCTCACGGGCTACAGGGCTATCGGGCATGTTTTCGATTTCGTTGGCAGCGTATTGGGCCATGGAACATCCTCGCACTCAATCTGGGCGTGGTGTCCGCACGCGTATGGCTGCGTGCCGCCTCATGGTCAAATAAAAACGGGACGCGCCGGACCCCCGGCACGCCCCGCTACTGTAGCAACAACCAAGCAACCCACGCAATTCACTACGCTAAAGCGTCGGTACAGAAAACCTCGATGTTCCGGCAACGTCAGCGAAAACGCCCCTAAGCGAGCAAGGTGACGTGAAATGAAAGGGCGCTGACCTTCTGGTCGCGCCCTTGAAATTGAACGTCAGATTGCCGCTTAGGGACGTTTGCAGCGTCGAGCCGTTACGCGGTTTGGTAAAACCGCGTAACTAAATAAGCTTTGTTGACTCCAGCTTTTCGATAATCCAGTCGTTGGCTTTGATGACCGGGCGGCGGAAGACGACGCCCAGTGCCAGCGACGGAATCAGATAGCTCGCCAGAATGCCAAGTTCAACCCAGTACTCCATATGGTAGGCGCCAGCCATGGCGGCATGCATGGCGTTGATGCCGTGGGTGAACGGCAGGAACGGATAGATCGCCTGGAACACAGGGCCGGTCATCTCGATGGGGAACGTACCGCCCGAACCGCCGACCTGCATAACCAACAGCACGACGGCGAGCGCCTTACCGATATCACCAAACGACACGGTGAGCGTGTAGACGATATTGGAGAACACGAGACTCGCGACCCAGCCGGCAAGTACAAACTGCAGCGGGTTGTCGCATTGGATGCCAAAGAACAGGATGTCGCCCGCGCACACGAGTGTCGCCTGCAGCAGGGCCAGACCTCCAAAGAACAGGTAGCGGCCCAGGTAGATCTCGTGCAGGCGCACGGGAATCAGCTCGTTGATGAGTTCGTCGTCAACCGAGACCTTCATCATGGCTGCCAGCACGATCGAGCCCACCCACAGCGACAGGATCGTATAGAACGGCGCCATGGCCGAACCGTAATTGCGGATTGGATAGACCGGCTTACGATCGAGCGCGACGGGACCGGAAAGCGACACGGCCAAACCCTCGGGGTCGTTGCCGATCATCGTCTTGATCGTCGCCAGGTCACCCGACATCAGGGCGCCGTCGAGCTCGTCCTTGAACGCGCTGATCTTGTCCGATGCCTCACCCAGCTGGTCAGAAGCCTTGTTGACGAGCCCTGCAGCCTTGGAGAGACCCTTCGCGAGCGAACCAGAGGCGTCGGTCAGACCGCTCACGGCGCTATCCAAGTCACCCGAGATACCGTTCAGGGAATCCAGAACGCCCGAAATGGTCTTCTTGAGCTCCTTGGCCTTAACCGAGAACGTGGAATCGTAGTCGGACTTGGCTCCCGAGATACCCGCCTTGGCATCGGCGATGGCCTGGTCGACCTCGGCACGCGAGTTGTTGACCTCCGCCATGCCGTCCGAAAGGGACTTTGCGGTCGCCGTCAGGTCCTTCGCATTGTTGCGGTACTCCACGGCAATTCTGCCCAGCGACGTCGCAGCGGACTCGAGACCGTCTTTAAGCTTGTCATCACTCACCTGGTCGGCAAGGTTGCGGAGCTGATCGGCCATCGCATCGATATCGTCAGCACGCGTATTGAGCGCCGCTGCGGCTTCGTTGAGCTGAGACACCGTAAGGTCAACATGCTGATTCGCGGCATCGAATGCCTTCGCAAGCTCGGCGGACACGTTGTCGAACGAGCCCGCGCTTCCGTCAATCGCTGCGTCAACGGCATCGTTGGCGGCCTTGAGCGCTTCCTTGGAATCATTGATGCCGCTCTTGGCGTGCTCCATCAGCTGCTTCGTCGACTCATCAACGGTGCCCGTCTGCTTGAGCATGCCGCCCGCCGATGTCAGTGAATCGGACGTGGAGCTCAAAATGCCCGCGAGCGACGTCGCACTCGCCTGAACGTCCTGCAGGTCCTCGACCGAATCGCCCAGCGTCGAGGACAGATTGGCGATAAAGTTGCTCACCTGGTCGGTACTCATATAGTCGAGCAGGCTGGACACGGTCTTAAGGCCGATGGTCGTGATGGTCTTGGTAAAGGTCTCGTTGACCTGACTCTGGACGGCGCTCGAACCCTTTTCAGTCACGATCTGTGCGATGGCGTTGGCCTTCTGGTTCTCATAGAACTCGATATCGGCGTGCTTCACCTCGGTCGAGAAAAGCGTCATCATGTCAGCGCTAAACGTTTTAGGGATAACGACGGCAGCGTAGTACGCGCCCGACTTAACGCCCTCAATCGCCTTATCGCGGTCGTTGAGGACGACCCAGTCGAAGTTCTCGTTGCCGCGCAGGGTGGCGGTTACGTTTTCGCCCACGTTGACCTCGACGGGAATCAGATCGCTCTCGTAACCCTCATCGGTGTTGACCACTGCAATCTTAAGGTTGCCGGTATTGCCGTAGGGATCCCAGCTTCCGGCGATGTTAAACCATGCATAGAGACATGGCACGATGATCAGGCCCATCACGACGACCATGCCGATCACGGAGCGAGACACGTTTTGGACATCGCGCTTAAACAGGTGCAGGATGTTTTTCATTTATGCCTCACCTCCTTTAGAGTGCTTGCCAAGCGAGGTGGTGTCCCCGTCGTTTCCGTTTACGTTGTCAGCGCCGTCGGCATCTTGAGCCTTACGATGCGCACCGATATGCGACAGACGGCTCGTAGGCTGTTCGCCTCCCTTGGCGCCACGCTCGCTGGCGTTGAGACCAAACATGCGACGGGCGGCAGGGATGGCAGCCGTGTGCTCGCGCATCTCGCGGCGAAGGTCCTCGTCCGAAAGCGCCGAGATACGCATCTGGGTATTGAGGCTCGCACGGATGTATTCGATGTTGATGAGCCAGCCGCAGATGGCGATAACCGAAATGATCCAGATAACGAGCAGGATGATCTTGCCGTTATTGTCGATATCGAGCACCGTCGAAAGCACAAAGAGCAGAACCTGCACGCCTACCACGGCGGCAAAACCGCCCTTGATGTAGTACGGGTAGCGATGCTCAAACGCCACGGCATGATCGAGCAGCTCGCGACGGTACGAATCCGAATCGAGCATGACGCGCATGGCCGTGCGCAGCGAATAGCGCTGGCGCGGCAGGTCGTTGGACTCGCAGATCATGAGGCCCGTCGTGGAAAGCTGCTTGTCAAAGAGCAGGTTGAGGTTGAGCAGCAGCGGACGCAGCTGCAAGCCAATAAAGAGTGCGATGGCAAGGAACACGCCCAGGATGCACAGGTTGAACAGGTAGTTGAACGAATACATGCCACCGACGGTCTCGCGCAGCAGGTTGATGCCATAGGTGAAGGGCAGCAGCGGATGCAGCCATTGGAAGAAGCCGGGCATCATCTCGATGGGATACATGCCCGACGAGCCGGGGATCTGCACAATGACGAGGATGACGCCAATGGCTTTACCGATATGCTTAAACGTGGTGGACAGCGCATAGATGATGTTGACGTAGGTGAACGAAATAGCGATGCCGCCCAGTACAAAGAGCAGCGGATTGACGCACTGAACGCCAATGACCAGGTCGCCCACCGTAACGATAATGGCCTGGAACGCGCCCAGGATCACCAGCAGCAGCCAGCGGCCAAAGTAGCCCTGACGCGCCGTAAAGCTACCGATGCCCTCGCGGTCGACCTCGAGTTTATAGATAGCGATGAGCACATAGCCGCCTACCCACAGCGCCAGATTGGTGTAGAAGGGCGCGATGCCCGAGCCAAAGCTCTTGACCGGATAGATTGACTTGGACGTCAGTTCAACCGGAGATGCCATGAAATCTGCCACGTCATTGACGTCGACGTCCATGAGGTCGGCTAACTCGCCCATAGACTCAGAGGTCTGCAGCGCCGCAATGTCATTGGCGGCGGTCGCGAGCTTGTCCTGAACCTTGGCAAGGGAGGCGTCGGTTTGGGACAGCGTGGTCTTTGCCTGCTTGAGCGTGGCATCGAGCTGCGCCAGCGTGCCGCGCGCGCTCGCTATCGTGGGGGTCATACCCGACACAATGCCGGTCAAATCGCCCGAAACGGCGGCAAAGGAGTCAAGCGCGCTCGAAGCCTTCGGAAGTGCGTTCTGACCCAGATCGGTCTGAGCCTGACCGAGGTTAGCCGTACCGGTCTGAATTGCCGCGTTGAGTGCGTTGCTCGCGTTCGAGATTGCCGTAGCGTCGTTTGCCATGGCGCTCGACTGTGCAGAAAGGCCATCCTTGATGCTCTGCAGCTTCTGGTTTTGCTCGCGAAGCGAATCGATGGTCGACACAATGCGCGCGTCAATTTCCTCGGAACCTGTCGACGTGTCATTAACGAGAATCTCCAAGTGCCCGATAACGGCCTTATTGTGATCGATCGTCGCTTGGAGAGACTCGAGCGAGTTGTCGATGCGGGTGGTCGTAGATGTGACCGTACCCGTTAGCTTGCCAATCGCAGCGTTCGCGGAGGCTGACGTCTTGGTGAGTGCAAGGCTACCTTCCGAGAGTGCCTTGGAGAGCGAGGTGATAGAGTTGCCCGCCGTGGCGCGAGCCTCGCCCAGCAGGTCGTTGCCCTGGGAGATTGCCTGCGTCAGCGACGGTGCCTGACCTTGCAAGCCGGCAAGCGCCGCATCAGCCGAGGCGATAGCGCCACTCGTCTTATCGATGGCGGCATTCATATCGCCAATCGAATCGCGCACCTCACCCAAGGTGTCGGATGCCTCGGACACCGAACTTGTCAGCGAGTCCTGAGTCTGGGTTGCCTTGTCCTTTAAATCGACACCGGCATCCTTGGCGATACTGGCAACAGTCTCGCCCACCGTGGAGACAAACTCCGAGTTGATCTGCTCCTCGATGGTGTTGGCACCGGTATCGGTGACCTTGGGCGCAATGGCGCTCTTCTTCTCATTGACGTAATAGGTGAGCTTCGGCTGATGGTAATTGCCATCGAGCATCGAGACAAGATTGTCGGAGAAGTTCTTGGGGATTACGATCGCCGCGTAGTATTCCCCGCTCTCGACGCCCTCTTTGGCATCGGCAGCCGAGTCGACGAAGGTCCAGCCCAGCTGATCGTTTTCCTTGAGCTGGTCGACCACCTTATCGCCTGCATTGAGCTCGCCCACCAAGTCATTCTGGGTGCCCTGATCGTTGTTGGCGATAGCGATTTTAATGCCCTGGGTATTTCCGTACGGATCCCAGTTGGCAACGATGTTGTACCAGGCATACAGCGAGGGAATGACGCACACGCCCAAGGTAACCACCAGGGCGACGGGGTTCATAAGCAGTCGCTTAATGTCGCGCTTAAATATCGCAAAGGAGACCTTTGCGTTGGATAGTTTGCTGCCGAGACTCACGCTTGGACCATCCATCCTGTCGTTGAATCAAATCGTACTATCAAAAACCATTGTACGTAGGCGCTTTAGCGTCTCGAAGCACAATGGTATTGAGTTTTGCGGGTAGCAATATACTACGAAGATTAGTTAACGTACAGTTGTACAGTATCTCAAATTTCAGCAGGTCACAAAACCACAACCCGCACAAATTAGCAACTCTTTTGCTACCCAACGGCCTCGCCGACGTTCTAGCAATGAGAGTGGATTTTCGGACACTTATAAATCGAGAGTGGAAAATCTCCCACTTCAAGCCCACATTCGAGCCAAAAGCGGGAGATTATCCACTCTCGTTCTAATCTAGTTACGGTGCCGTATCCCCGAACTACATCAAGTTACAAACAGCTGCGGCGAAGGCTACGGGGTCCTCGGGGAGAATGCCCTCGACCAGCAGGGCCTGGTCGTAGAGCAGGCCGGAGTACTGCTTGATCTTGTCGGCATCGCCGGCCTTCTGGGCAGCGACGAGCTTGGCAAAGACCGGGTGCTTGGCGTTGAGCTCGAGCACGCGCTGGCTCTTGGGCATGCCGTCGGGCGCGCCCTCGGGACCCTTCTGGAGCACCTTCTCCATCTCGAGCGACAGCGGGCCCTCAGTGGTGATGCAAGCCGGGGCATCGGTCAGGCGAGCGGAAACGGCAACCTTCTCGACCTTGTCGCCGAGCGCCTCCTTCATGGCACCAAAGAGGTCCTCGTTCTCCTTGGTGGCATCCTCGGCCTCCTTCTTCTCGTCATCGGTCGCCAAGTCAAGATCGCCGGTCGCGACGTTCTTAAGCTCCAGGTGACGATCCTCGACCTCGGGCTCGGCACCATCGGCAACTGCCTTCTCGGCAGCCTCGCGAGCAGCGTCATCCTCGTAGACCTTGGGCATATCGGCAGCCACGTACTCACGCATGGCCTGGAAGGTGAACTCATCCACGTCCTGCGTCAGCAGCAATACATCGTAGCCGCGGTCGAGCACGCCCTTCACGACGGGCATCTTGGCCAGACGCTCGCGCGAATCGCCGGCGGCATAGTAGATTGCCTTCTGGCCCTCGGGCATGCCCTTAGCATACTCGGCAAGGGTGATCATCTTCTGCTCCTTGGCAGACCAGAACAGCAACAGGTCGGCGAGCTCGTCGGCCTTCATGCCGTAGCTCGAGTAGATGCCGTACTTCAGACCGCGACCAAAGTTCTCAAAGAACTTCTCGTATGCCTCGCGGTCGTTATCGCGCATGTCCTCAAGATCGGCAGTGATCTTCTTCTCGACACGCTTGGCAATGGCCTTGAGCTGACGGTTCTGTTGCAGCGTCTCACGCGAAATATTGAGCGTCACGTCGGCAGAGTCCACGACACCGCGCACAAAGTTGTAGTAGTCGGGCAGCAGGTCGTCGCACTTCTCCATAATCAGCACGTTGGAGCTGTAGAGCGCCAGGCCCTTCTCGTAGTCCTTGCTGTACAGATCGAACGGGGCGCGACCCGGCACAAACAGCAGCGCATCGTACTCAAGCGTACCCTCGGCATGGAAGCTGATAGTGCGCGCGGGATCGTCAAAGTCGTGGAACGTGGACTTGTAGAACTCGTTGTAATCCTTCTGCTCAACGTCGGAGCTGCGCTTTTTCCAAATCGGCGTCATGGAGTTGATGGTCTCGAGCTCCTGGTAGTCCTCGTACTCGGGCTTGTAGTCGTCGCCGGCGTCCTCGGGCTTGGGTTTCTGGCGGCTCTTGCTCACCATCATCTGAATCGGGTAGCGCACATAGTTGCTGTACTGCTGAATCAGGCTCTTGAGGCCCCACTCGGTCAGGAAGCGATCGTAGGTCTCGGCCTCGCCGTCGGCGTCGAGCTTCTCGTTCTCGCGCAGCGTCAGGATGACATCGGTGCCGTGCTCGGCGCGCTCGCCGTCTTCGATGGTGTAACCCTCAAGACCATCAGACTCCCACACGTGAGCGGTGTCCTCGCCATAGGCGCGGCTGACAACCTTTACGTGGCTGGCAACCATAAAGGCAGAGTAGAAGCCCACGCCAAACTGACCGATGATGTCGACATCGGAACCCTGCTGCTCGGCGTTCTCAGTCTTAAACTCCTCGGAGCCGGAATGGGCGATGGTGCCCAGATTGCGCTCGAGCTCCTCGGCGGTCATGCCGATACCGTTATCCGAAATGGTGATGGTACGGGCATCTTTATCAAAGGAAACACGGATGGCCAGGTCGCCCTGGTCGAGCTTGACACTCGGATCCTGCAGGCTCTTAAAGTTGAGCTTGTCGACGGCATCGCTCGCGTTGGAGATAAGCTCGCGCAGGAAGATTTCCTTATTGGTGTAGATGGAGTTGATCATGAGGTCGAGCAGTTTTTTGCTCTCGGTCTTAAATTGACGCATGTGCAGTCCTTTCGCGCTACCCCCGTCCGCAAAAACGGCCCGGTTGCCCGAGCCGCATTGCAGACCTGCTATGTTCAGACTTAGATTTTATAACCCATTAGCGCGCATATATACATACGGAATCGAAAAACTGTATGTCCAAACGCTCTGATGCACCAATTGCCAAGGAGTGTCCCCGACTGCCGGCAGGAAAGGAACGTCCCTATCTGCCAACTACGCGCTTGGCCATCCAAACATGGGGCTGGCCCTCGTCTTCGTAGTCCACCGGGGCAATCTGCGTGTAACCCGCCTTGGCATAGAGTGGTAGCACGTATTCCTGCGCGTGCAGCTTAATGAGCTTGGAGCCGGCATCACGCGCGCACGTATCACTGGCCTCGACAATCTTGCTCGCCAAACCGCGACGGCGCATGCTCGGCAGCACGGCCACGCGCCCCATAATGTAGGTCTCCCCCGCCGCGACGCCTTCGTCCAAGTCGCACGCCGGCAAAACTGGGGCTTCGGCATCTGCCGCGTACTCCAGTTCCTCGGGAAACACGCGCGAGCAGCCGGCAAGCTCGCCGTCTACATAGAGTGTCACATGAATGCAGTTCGGATCCTCGTCGATAGCGTCGAACTCATTCTCGTAGCCCTGCTCGTCCATAAAAACGACGCGGCGCACCAACGCCGCGTCGTCAAAGCATCCCGTCTTAAGTTGGATATCCATAGCTGCCCTTTCATTCAACGCGAACGTTAGGGACAGATTTTAGCGAAAATGAGCTCCGCGCACGCTAAACTTCGCGTGAGCCTTCGCCAGACAGTCGTAATGACCCACGTTATGGGCATCGCTCGCGATGAAGCTGTACAGGTTCTGATCGAACAGGCGCTGTGCCGGCTTTTTCTCGCGACCAAAGCGACCGCCGGCAATAAAGTCCGCCGAAGCCTGCAGCTTGCAGCCCATATCGACCAGGCGCTCCGCCACGCTTACATCCTTTTGAACCGCACGATAGCGCTCAGGATGAGCGATGATCACCTGATAGCCACGGCACTGCAAATCGTAAATCGTGTTCTCGTACTCTCTAAACGCATACGCATCGGCATGCGTCGAAAGCTCGAGCAGAAACTCGTTGGTCCCATCGAAATGCAAGTGATCCGCGGCATCGATACCAAGCTCAACGAGCTTTCGATGGTTGACCTCGAAGCCCATCTGGAGCGGAAAACCGTCAGCGTTATCGCGCAGCAGCTCAAAGGCATCCCACATCTTGTCGTAATCAAAATAGGGATCACGGCAGTGAGGAGTGCAAACGATTCTGGTTACACCGGCCCGCTTGGCAGCCTCGAGCATCGCCAAGCTCTCTTCGAGATCGGCGGCGCCGTCGTCTACACCCGGCAAGATATGGCAATGAATGTCACGCATAGGTCAGCCTTAATCAACTAAACGTTTGCTCGGTTGGTGAAGATGCCCTTTTTGGAAGTGCCCTGATCGTCGGAGCCCTTCTTAACCTTCTTACCGTCCTTGGTGTAGTAAGAATAATAGTACTCGCTGGTCTCGGTCTCACAGTAATTCATGACGGTACCGATGAGCTTGACCTTCTCGGACTTCTTAAGCTGGGCGATAGCGTTGAGCGCCTCTTCGCGCTTGGTAAAGTCCTCGCGCACCACGAACAGCGCGCCGTCGGTCAGGCTGGCAATCTCGGCAGCATCGATGAAGGTGCCGACCGGAGGAGCATCGAAGATGACGTACTGGAACTTAGCAGACAGTGCCTTGACCAGCTTGGCAAAGCGATGGGAGACGATGATGTCGGCAGGATTGGGAATGTGCGGCTCGGCATCGAGGAAGTAGAAGTTCTTCTGACCCGTCTCGACAATTGCCTGGTCAATGGAAATCTGCTCGGAAAGGACCGCATAGAGTCCGCCGCGCGAACGAACGCCAAGCATATCGGAAAGGGACCTGCGGCGCATATCGGCCTCGACCAGGAGCACGGACTTGCCGCTCGTGGCGATTGCCTGAGCAAGGTTAATGGAAACCGTAGACTTGCCCTCGTTGGGAATCGAGGAGGTAACGGTGATGGTGCGAATGGGGTCGTCCACGCTCGCAAAGCGGATGTTGGCCAGAAGGGTCTTGGCGGCATTCTGTACAACGAGCTTATCGGTGTTCTTTGCCTTAGCCATGCCTATTTACCACCTTTCATAGCCGGAATTCGGCCAACAACGGGAATACCCAGGAGCTCTTCTGCCTCTTCGGCACCGCGGATGCGGGTATTGAGCATGTCTGCCAAAACGACATAGGCAACTGCGATAAAGATACCGGCGAGGAACGCGACGGCAATATACAGCGTGCGCTTGGGGCCGCTGGGGGCTTCGGGGGTCTTAGCCTCGTCGATAACGTTGATGCTCTGGGCAGCGCCGACGTTCTGAGCGACCGTACTCACCGAGCTGGCAATGGCCTTTGCGACCTCAGCCGTCTCCTTGGCATCGGTGCCGGTAACCGAAAGCGTAATGACACGCGTGGTGGTCTCGGAGGAAACAGACACCTTGTAGTCATCCAGATCGGTGAGGCCCAGTTCTTTGGCGGCGCCGCTCTTAACGCTATCGCTATCCAGCAGCGTGGCGATATCGTTGGAAAGCATCTGGCTCGCCGAGAGATCGTTGTAGCTCATCTGACCGCTATCGTCGGTCTTGGCGAGAATGTACATGCTCGTCGTCGCGGTATAGGTGTTGTCCATCGCAACGAAGGACACGATGCCCATGGCGATCGCGCAGACCACCGGAAGGGTGATGACCAGCTTGAGGTGCTTCTTCAGCAGCTGGAACAGTTCGAGAAGGGTCATGCAGCTTGCCTTTCATTTCCCCAGTTCGGATTGACAAAACTGTCCGTATGTTATCGCATCTTTTTACCGAGACCAAACTCTATACATAAGAAACAGGCTCTCCTGTAAAAATGTCGGAAGCAATCGTAAAATTGCACAACAACGCCGCACCCGAAAGTCAAATGCGGCGTCTACATCAATATCTATGTTGTATCGCTATGCGAATGGCTCGTCCTGCTGTATGGGAAACGTCGCCGTAATGGTGGTTCCCACGCCCAACTCGCTCGACAGATCGAGCGTGGCGTGATGATACAGGGCCGCATGCTTGACAATGGCAAGCCCGAGGCCGGTTCCGCCGCGTGCCTTGGACCTACTCTTGTCCACGCGATAGAACCGCTCAAATACCTTGCCCTGTTCTTCAGGCGCGATACCGATTCCCGTGTCGGCGACAGCGAGGAACGGATGGCCTTCGTCGTTGGTGCCGCACTGCAACGTAACCGTACCGCCGGGTCGATTGTAGCGGATGGCGTTGCTTGCCAGATTATAGATGAGCTCGTCGATCAAGCGCGACACGCCTTCGATGACCACAGGCTTGGTCTCATGACTTATCGTCACATTCGCTTGACGGGCGACCTGTTCAAGACGCTGCTCAACCGCGTAAATCGCACGCGAGAGCTCAATAGGCTCCGTGGACCCAATGGGCACTGCCTCGCCTTCAGTTGCACGTTCGGCCTCGTCCAAGTTAGACAGCGTAAGGATGTCGTTGACAAGCGCTGCCAAGCGTCCCGCCTCACGATAGATGCGACCGCCAAAGTTGCGCAGGTCGTCCTCGCCCTCAACCATGCCGTTTGCGATGAGCTCGGCATAGCCCGAAATCGCCGTAAGCGGCGTCTTGAGCTCATGAGTGATATTCGCCGTGAACTCACGGCGCATACGGTCGTTGTCCGCTAGCACCGCCATTTGGCGCTTGAGTTCCTGGCGCTGCGACTCGATACGCTCAAGCATGGGGACCATCTCGGCATAGGCGTGCTCATAGCTACGGCGTGGGTGATCCAAATCCACCTCTTGCAACGGCGCGATGATGGCACGGGACTCACGGCGCGCCATAAAAAACGAGAGTACCGCACCCGCTGCTGCGATAAGCAGCATCGGCGCCAGCATCGACAGCAAAATCGCCGCAACACCAGGCTGGGCCTGCGCCAAGCGGACGACCTGGCCGTTATCAAGGGTGACGGCGCGATACAGCATAATCTCGTCGAGTGTAGAGCTTGCGCGCTCCGCGGAACCCGAACCACTCTCAAAGGCCTCGATGACCTCGGGGCGATCGCCATGGTTGGGCAGTGTGGAAGGCGACGCCTCGTTGTCGTAGGCAACAGATCCGTCCTTATTGATCAGCGTGATACGAAGATCCTCGCGATCGAGGCTTCGCAAGAACGGAATGGGCTCCTGCTGCTCGTCGAGAGCGGCAGCAATGAGCTCGGTTTCCTGCGCCAGATTGGCACTCGTGGCATCCGCCAAAGTGTTTTGCACAAAGAACGCACCCAGCACCGTAAACGCCACGATAACTGCCATGGCGCAGACAAAGATCGTCACAAAAACGCGGTGCGACAGCGTATGTTTTCCCTGGGGGGCGAAGACCACGGGTTACTCCTCCGATACGGTGGCCGCGGTGTCGTCGCCTTCGGCACCATCACCGGCAGAAGGCTCGGCCAAGCGGTAGCCCACGCCGCGCACGGTCTCGATGGCGCTGGCATGCTCGCCCAGTTTTTGGCGAAGCGTCTGCACGTGCACGTCAACGGTGCGCGAACCGCCGTCAAAGTCCCAACCCCACACGCTCTGCAGCAACGACTCGCGGGTAAAGACCACGCCGGGCTTGCGCATGAGATACTCGAGCAGGTCGAACTCGCGCAGGGTGAGCTTGAGTGGCTCGCCGGCAACGGTCACCTCGCGATGGCTGGGCGAGAGCACGATATCGCCCACGCTCAGTACATCGCTCGCCTGCTTGACCATGCCGCCACGACGCAGCAGCGCACGACAGCGGCTCGCGAGCTCCATGAGCGAAAACGGCTTGGTCAGATAGTCGTCGGCACCGCCGTCGAGTGCCATGACCTTGTCGAGCTCGGTGTCCTTGGCGGTGAGCATCATGATGGGCACCGTCGCCGTCAGGCGGTCGGCGCGCAGGCGACGCATAATCGCCAGGCCATCGGTGTCGGGCAGCATGATGTCGAGCAGCACGGCATCGGGCACCCGTCGCGCCACGGCAGCCTTAAATTCGCCATCGCACGAAAAGCCCTCGGCCTCGATCCTCTGCTTGCGCAGTGCATAGACCGTCAGATCCCTGATGTTGTCATCGTCCTCGACGTAATAGATCATGTTGAACCCCTTTGCGGCCGGTATGACCGCATCTTAACCCTAAAGGCGCCTGTACTAGATAGTATCAGCCAAAACGGCCCGTCAAATAATCCGCCGTACGCGGATCGGTCGGATTCTTAAAGAGCTGCGCGGTAGGCGCATGCTCCACCAGCTCGCCCAGCAAAAAGAACGCGACCGAGTCGGAAATGCGCGCGGCCTGCTGCATGTTGTGCGTAACGACCACCAGCGTGCACGTTTCCTTGAGCTCGCAGGCCAGCTGCTCAACCACCAACGTCGACACAGGGTCGAGTGCCGAGGTCGGCTCGTCCATCAGCAGAATGTCGGGCTGCACGGCAAGCGCGCGGGCGATGCACAGGCGCTGCTGCTGTCCGCCCGAAAGACCCAGGCCCGACTCCTTGAGCTTGTCCTTGACCTCATCCCATAGCGCAGCGCGACGCAGGGAGTCCTCGACCAGCTCGTCAAGCACAACGCGGTCGCGCACGCCCATGCCGCGAGGGCCGTAGGCGACATTATCGTAAATGCTCATGGGAAACGGATTGGGGCGCTGGAACACCATGCCCACGCGCTGACGCAGGCGGCAGATATCGTAATCGCCCAGGATATCCTGACCGTCGAGCGCGATCTTGCCCTCGATACGGCAATCCTTGATGCCATCGTTCATGCGGTTAAAGCAGCGCAGCAACGTGGACTTTCCGCAGCCCGAAGGCCCGATGAACGAGGTGATCTGCTTGTCGCGGATTTTGATGTTCACGTCCTTGAGCGCATGGTGGTCGCCATAGAACAGGTCGAGGCCCTCCACATCGATGCGCGTCGGCGAGGCCGCAAGGTCCTCTGCCGTGGGGCGAGTCGCATCCCCAACTTCGCGCTCGTGCGCGGCCTCGGCCTGCGCCTCCATGAGTTCCTCAAGCTCCGTGGGCTCCATAGCCGCAGCAGCCGTCATACCGCATACCTCCATATCGATATCAATTCAGCAGTATCGATAGTAGGAATCGCGGCTCATACGCACGTGAGCGCATTGTCAAGTGTTTGTAAGGGCACCTTAGCTATGCAGCGGGCAGCTCGATGGTGAACATCGTATGCTCGGGCGTCGATTCGCATGCGATACTGCCGCCGTGCGCTGTAACAATCTCCTTGGCGATGGCAAGCCCCAGTCCAGCGCCGCCGCGGTTGGTCGCACGCGCCGCATCCAAGCGATAGAACTTCTCAAAGATCACTTTGAGCTTTGCCGCAGGAATAGGATCGCCCTGGTTGATAAAGCGCACGCGCACGCCGCCATCATCCGTGCGCCTCGCCTCAATCGTGATCGTCGAACCTTCGTAACTATAGGCGACGGCGTTTTTCATAATGTTGTTGAAAACGCGGGCCATCTTGTCGCCATCCACGAGCACCGTCAGGTCCTCGCGAATATCAACCTGGGCCTCCTTGCGCTGCTCGTTGAGGATGGGGTAGAACTCGTCGGCCACCTGTGCCAGCAACAACCCCAAGTCGACGTAACCGCGCGTGAGCACGATGTCGTGGAAGTCGAAGCGCGTAATGTCGAAGAACTCCTCGATGAGCGCATCGAGCCGATGCGCTTTGTCGAGCGCCACGCCCGTAAATCGAGTACGTTGCTCAACCGGAAGCTCGGGCGCCTCCTGCAGCAGTGAAAGATAGCCCACCACGCTGGCAAGCGGGGTGCGTAGGTCATGTGCCAAGTACGTGACCAGATCGTCCTTGCGATGAGACTCGTCGCGCAGAGCCTGTTGGACCTTGCGCTCGCTATCGCGCACGCTGTTGAGTGCGCCCTCGACCTCAAGAAAATCTCCGTCGATGTTGTCCCACGCGTCGGGGTGATCGATCAGGCGATCCTGGATACGGGCGGCAAGCACACGGTCGGCATGCTGTTCACCCTGTTCATAGCCCTGGTAGTACAGAGCGCGGCCGCAAAAGAACAGGACGCACACGGCAAGTGCCAGCACAAAGCCGAGCATGTTGAATACAAAGCCGGCATCGAACAGCACCGGCCCCTCGATGCCGCCGAGCGCCATGGCACCGATCGCCAGCGTCATGGCCCATGCGGCACCGCCAATCACCACGCAACGACGTACGATTTCAAATCGATCGATCAGCAAAAAGCCGACAAGCAGCACCGCCAAGATTCCAGCGATGTTATCGATGCCAATCAGCAGCAGGCTCAGTAAAAAGAGCAGCACCGTCGCGAGCGCGCGATTGTCGACAACTGACCTTACATGCTCAAAAAGTCGATCGGGTACCTCAAACGCCTGCCCGTTGCTATTTGTCATATCCGTTTTCCTCACAAACAAAGGCTTTATTCGATGATGTAGCCGACGCCCCAGACGTTCTTGATAAAGCGCGGCTTTTGGGCATCATCGCCGATCTTTTCGCGCAGATGGCGGATGTGCACCATCACTGTGTTGTTGGAACCGGGCATAAAGTCCTCGTTCCATACCGCGCGGAACAGGTCCTCCACGGGCACTACGCTGCCGCGATGCTCGACCAGATACAGCAGGATGGAATACTCGATGGGCGTCAGGCGCACCGGCGCACCGTCCACCGCCACGGCACGGGCGTCACGGTTGATCTCGAGGCCGTCGAGCTGAATGAGCGGGGACTCGGTCGCTTGCGCGCGGCTGCCGTAGCTGGTGTAACGGCGCAGCTGGGCACGCACGCGCGCGATGAGCTCAAGCGGGCGAAACGGTTTGACAACGTAATCGTCCGCGCCGAGCGAAAGTCCCTCAATCTTGTCTTGTTGGGCATCGCGTGCCGTCAGCATAATCACGGGATAGGTATGGCTGGTGCGAATCGTGCGCAACAGCTCAAAGCCATCGATATCGGGCAGCATGACATCTAACAGCGCCAGATCGAACTCTTGCTCCAAGATCGCCTTGGCTGCATCGGCTCCGCTGTAGGCGATCTGAACATCAAAGCCCTCTTTTGTAAGGTAGATGCCAACCAGGTCGGCGATAGCCTTCTCATCGTCAACCACCAAAATGCGCTCGTTCATGCATGCTCCTCTCGCGCTCCATTATGCCCGAGGGGACGCCCAGCACACACAACAAGCGTGGGCGATTAAGCCGACCTTAAGCACCCATGCGCCCGTTCGAGCACGGATGCGGGCCGTGCACGCGCGCGATGATCGCCGACACCGGTAAACGATATACTCTAGTTCCAGAAGAGACCGTCCCGTCGAAAGCGAAATCTGTGAAGTCCCTCACCTCTTTTGCAAAGCGCTCAGCCCAGCTTGCCGCCGGCTTTGTCTGCGCCATCGCCCTTGCCGCTGGCGTGCCCACCGTCGCCGGCGCCCAAGTGCTCACGACCGACAATGTCTGCGGCAAAACCGCCGATGCGCGCGGCATCACGGCAGAAAACCTGCCCGATATCGATGCGACCAATGCCCTCGTCATGGGCAAAGACGGCACCGTCTACTACGGGCGCGGCGCCGATGAGCAGGTCAAAATCGCCTCGATCACCAAGGTCATGACCGCAATCCTAACCGTCGAGAATTGCAAGATGGACGAGAAGGTCACGGTGAGCAACGCCGCAGCCACCGTGGGCAATTCGACCGCCGGCTTGCTCGAAGGCGACGAGCTTACCGTGGAGCAGGCACTGCGCGGCCTGATGATTCCCTCGGGCAACGACGCCGCCGTCGTGCTCGCCGAATATGTGGGCAAGAAGATCGAGCCTAAGACCAAAGACGCCGAGGCAACCTTTGTGAAGGCCATGAACGAGCGCGCTAAGAAGCTCGGCTGCACCGGTACGCTTTTTGAAAACCCGCATGGTCTGGACTTTGATGAGTGGGCTGGCGATATGCACTCAACCGCACACGACGTAGCGCTGATGATGCAGGAGGCCATGAAAAACGATACGATCCGCGAGGTCGTAGCGAGCGAGGATTCCTGGATCGAGGTCACGGGCGCCGACGGCACCGACCATTCGCATTCCATGGACACGCATAACTATTTGCTGGGCCAAGATGGCAACATTGGCGGCAAGACCGGCACCACCGACGACGCGGGCTACTGCTTCACGAGCGCCTACAACCGCGACGGCGACGAGATCTACACCGTCGTTTTGAACTCCACCACCACCGACCAGCGCTTTACCGATACCGCCACCCTTGCCAACTGGTACTACGGCCACAAGGTGACGGTCGCAATCGCCAACACACAGGAAAAGACTGCCAACGGCAACCCGCTTATGGCGCGCATTAGTCAAACCGACTGGACGGATAAGACGATCGACGCCACGCTCGCCGATCCTACGGCGCAAGCGACCGTGTTTTCCCTTGCCGGCGAGGTGACCGAAAAGGTTAGCTACGACGATCTTTCGGGCACGGTGCATGTGGGCGACAAGGTGGGCAGCGTTACGCTCAAGCAGGACGGCACCAAGATCGCCGTCATGGACCTGGTTGCTGACGAGGAAGGCGCAGGGCCGAATCCCATTGAGTGGCTCCTTGTGAAGCTCGACCGCCTGGGCCGCCGCATCGACAACCGCCCACTCACGGCAGAAAGCGAGACCGTCGCCAAGGCGCCCGAGATGTAAGATCGAAGAACAATACACTCGCTGAAAGGAGGTGTCCGAAAGGATGCCTCCTTTTTTTGAGGGTTCGAATCCCCAGCGCCCTTTCTCGATAATAAAAAAGGGCCCCCGATGGGACCCTTCTTTAAAGTTAAACTGGCGGAGAGCTGGGGATGTCCGGGCATGCTGCGCATGCCCTCCGGCTTCAAAGCCTGGCGGCTTTTCGCCCACGGGCTACAAACGCTTTCGCGTTTGCTTAACGCCCGTGCCCTCTTGGGTTCGAATCCCCAGCCTCCTTTCTCCGCACAAAAAAGGGCCCCAAATGGGACCCTTCTTTCAAGTCATACTGGCGGAGAGCTGGGGATTCGAACCCCAGATGCCCTTTTGGGGCATACTCGCTTAGCAGGCGAGCACCTTCGGCCTCTCGGTCAGCTCTCCGTAACAGCCGTTCTATAGTAACCAAACAGCCAAGGATGGGCAAGAGGAAATTTTCTAATTGCCTAGCAGCCTTTCCTCCTTGAAAGCTTCGCCTACCCCAGCGAGCGGTTGAGGGAGCCGAGCTCGTCGTTGCCCATGGTGCGCCA
>CABQHT010000032.1 GCA_902464035.1 uncultured Collinsella sp.
CGCGCGGTGCGGACGGTAGAAGGCATTTGCGCCGCAACAAGCGCAAATAAGAATGCCCGGGGGTCGGATCCCGGGCATTTAACAACGTCGGAAACTGGTCGCCCGCGCTCCTTAGTACTTACGCGGGGTGCGTCGTTTCCTGTATCGATTCTATCCCGAATCGCCCCGCCGATCTGGGATATTCTAAAAAATCAAATACGCCGGACAATCCATCGGCCAGGTTCCGCTGGACGATGGATTGTGTGTAACTATCGAACAAATGTTTGCAAAAATTGCGTTTGCCAGACGTGGGTGCGTGCGCTCGCAGTAAAATGGCCTTGTGACGCATCCCGTGCGCGGGCGGCCGACGACTCGATCGGAGGTCCCCAAATGCTGAAATTCCTTAACGTGCTCGCTGCCCTCGCGGCGGTGGGCTCGTTCGTCATCGCGTTTTTTGACTCGTATGAGGTTCGGTTTAAGGTCCGTAGGCGCTCGCGCGGTGCGGACGGTAGAAGGCATTTGCGCCGCAACAAGCGCAAATAAGAATGCCCGGGGTTAGAGGCCCGGGCATTTAACAACACCGGAAACTGGTCGCCCGCGCTTTCGATCATTTACGCGGGATGCGTCGTTTCCTGTAGCTATTGTATCCCGAATCGCTCAGTTGATTCGAGATATTTTGAAAACTCAAATACGGGCCCATGCCTGACCGGACAATGCAGCCTGACCCCATTGTCCGAGTGGTGGCGCTCGGGACTCGCTAATCGGCTATTATTTGTTTAGACAACTTGAGCTGTAGAGGAGTGATCGGCGATGGTGCAGGGCGCCAAACACATGAAGAGCGATAACGCTGCGGCCAGCGGCGGCTCAAGCCCACAACCCAAGCCCAAGGGTGGTAAGCGTCGTCGCAAGCGGCTGCCGCGTTGGGCCGACCGGCTCATCACCATCGTCATCATCCTTATTGGCGTGGGCCTTATGACCTGGCCGTGGATCTTGGACCGGCTCGAGGCCTCGGGCGTGTTCAACCAGATCAGCACCGTGTCCAGCACCGTGGACGCGCTGTCTGCCGAGGAGCGCGAGCGCATCCTGCTCCAGGCGCGCTCCTTTAACGAGCAGCTGGCGGGCGAGGCTACCGAGCTTCCCGCCGACCAGATCGAGCCCTACGCTCAGCAGCTCATCTTTGACCGCGACCCCATGATGAGCTGGGTCGAGATCCCCTCCATCGACGTGAGCATGCCCATCTACCACGGCACGAGCGAGGAAGTCCTTATGGCGGGCGTCGGCCACCTGGAGGGCACGAGCCTGCCGGTGGGCGGCAGCTCGACGCATTGCGTGCTCACCGCGCACTCGGGCATGCGCAACCTGAGCATGTTCGACGACATTCACTCGCTGGAGCCCGGCGACCTGGTGCTGCTGCACACCATGAACAAGACGCTTGCCTACAAGATGGTCGACTCCGAGGTCGTGCTGCCCGAGGAGATGGAGTCGCTGACCATCGAGCCCGGCGCCGACAAGGTGACGCTCGTCACCTGCACGCCCTATGGCGTGAACGACCATCGCCTGCTGGTGCATTGCGTGCGCACCAAGTACAACAAGAAGGACGTCGACAAGCAAAAGTCGCTGGCCGGCCGCCACTGGGGCAAGCGCGAGTTCGCCGTGCTCATCGTGGTTGTGGCCATCCTGCTGTTGCTGCTGGACATCGTGGTCCACGCGATCCGTAGACGCCGCAAGGCCAAGGCCTCGGCATAAGACATTCTTCAGAACCACCACAATGGGGACAGGCACCTTTGTGGTGGTCGGGGCTTCCAAACCGTCCCAACATTCGATGAAAATCGCGATTTTGCCGAAAAACGTCGAATGTTGGGACGGTTTTGGTTGTGGGTGGGACGGTTTTCGCCGCAGGTCCGCCGGGTCGCGCCCTACCAACCCGCCGCCCTCGTTACGTTTTCGCTGCATTTAGGTAAAGCGCCTGCTCCAAGCCGGCGTTGCCTTGTATACTAGAGCGGTTTAACTGTTATGCGGAAGGGAGCGCCTATGGCACTCAGCGAGAAAGACGTGCGCGGCATCGCCGAGTACGCAAAGATCGCACTGACCGATGACGAGCTCACCCAGATGACGTCCTACATGAACGACGCCGTCCAGATGCTCGAGCCCGTCTTGCAATATGACTTGCCCGACGTGGAGCCCACGTTCCATCCCATCGGAAGCCTGTCCAACGTGATGGGCGACGACCTGCGCGAGCCCGAGCGCGACCTGCCGCTCGACGTTGCGCTCGAAAACGCCGGCAGCGCGCGCGACCGCTACTTCCGCGTGCCGTCCATTTTGGGAGAGGGGGAGAGCGAGTAATGGCGCAGAGCTTCGATTCCCTTACCGCCGCCCAGATCGCCGCGGGCGTTGCCGCCGGCGACTTTACCGCTACCGAGGTGGCCCAGGCCTCCCTTGCCGCCATCGAGGCACGCGAGGACGGAGTCCAGGCATTCCTGCAGGTGTCGCCCGAGCTCGCGCTCGAGGCCGCCGCGCGCGTGGACGCTGACCGTGCCGCCGGAAAGCCGCTGCCCCCGCTCGCGGGCGTGCCGCTGGCCATCAAGGACAACATGAACCTCGTGGGCACGCGCACCACCTGCGCTTCCCGCATGCTCGAGAACTACCAGAGCGTCTACACCGCCACCTGCGTCCAGCGCATGCTCGACGCCGGCTGCCTGCCCATGGGCAAGGCCAACATGGACGAGTTCGCCTTCGGTAGCTCTACCGAGAGCTCGGCCTTCCACCGCACCAACAACCCTTGGGATACCGAGCGCGTGCCCGGCGGCTCCTCGGGCGGCTCCGCTGCCGCCGTCGCCGCGGGCGAGGTCGCGCTCTCGCTGGGCTCGGACACCGGCGGCTCCATCCGCCAGCCGGCGGCGCTCTGCGGCGTGGTGGGCCTTAAGCCCACGTATGGCGCCGTGAGCCGCTACGGCGTGGTGGCCTTTGGCTCGTCGCTCGACCAGGTTGGACCCTTCGGCCGCACGGTCGAGGACGTCGCGCTGGCCATGAACGCGCTTACCGGCGCGGGCCACGACCCGTACGACTGCACCAGCCAGGACTGTGCCGTCGACTTTACCGAGCACCTCAACGACAGCATCGAGGGCAAGCGCGTGGGCATCATCCCTGCGTTTATGGAGGCCGAGGGCCTGACGCCCGAGGTCAAGGCCGCTGTTCAGCGCGCTGCCCAGGAGCTGCAGAACCAGGGCGCCGAGCTCGTGGAGGTCGACCTGCCGCATCTGGACGCCGCCATCGCTGCCTACTACGTCATCGGCCCGGCCGAGGCGTTCTCCAACCTTGCCCGCTTTGACGGCATTCGCTACGGCTACCAGGAGAAAGGCTGCGCCAACCTGTCCGACCAGAGCTCGCTCTCGCGCGCCCACGGCTTTGGTGCCGAGGCCAAGCGCCGTCAGATGCTCGGCGCCTACCTGCTGAGCTCGGGCGTGTACGACAAGTACTACTACGCCGCGCAGAAGGCCCGCACGCTCATCACGCAGGACTACGACGCCGCGTATGCCAAGGTGGACACGATCCTGATGCCCGCCTCGCCGCGCACGGCCTTTAAGTTTGGCGAGATCAGTGACCCCACGCAGATGTACCTGTCCGACCTGTACACCATTTCGCTCAACATTTGCGGCAACGGCGGCATCTCGGTGCCGCTGGGCCTGGGCGAGGACAGCAAGCTGCCCGTTTCTGCCCAGCTGGTGGGACCTGCGTTTAAGGACCGTCAGCTGCTCACGTTTGCCCGCGCCTTGGAGCGCGGCTTTGCCGATGCCGCCACGGGTGCGCCTGCGCTTTCCGTCGCGCCCGATTTTGCCGGGAAGGGAGGCGAGCTGTAATGAAGGAGCTTTCCGAGGTCCTGCAGGATTGGGAGGCCGTGATCGGTCTGGAGATCCATACCGAGCTCACCGCACTCGATACCAAGATGTTCTGCAACTGCAAGCTCAGCCACGATGACGAGCCCAACGCCAACGTGTGCCCGGTGTGCCTGGGCCTGCCCGGCGCGCTGCCGGTGCCCAACAAGCGCGCCATCGAGAGCATCGTCAAGGCCGGCCTCGCCACCAACTGCGAGATCCAGCGCCACTCGATGTTCTACCGCAAGCACTATTTCTATCCCGATATGGCCAAGAACTTCCAGACCACGCAGGGCCCGGTCGCCTTTGCCATGTACGGCCACCTGGACCTGGACGTGACCGGTCGCGGTGCCGCCGAGCGCCCCGACTGCGCATTTGGTGAGGCCGAGGCCCAGAGCCTGGCGAGCGCTTCGGCCAACGCCGAGGGACTGTCCACGTCCATGACGTCGACCATGCGCGAGGGCAACCAGCGCGCCGGCCACCTGGCCAGCTACGATGCATCCAACCTGCAGATGCCCGAGCGTCGCGAGGACGGCTCCTACACGGTGCCCATCCGCATCCTGCGCATCCACATGGAGGAGGACGCCGCCAAGATGGTGCACGTGGGCGGTGCCGAGGGCCGCATTACCGCCGCGGCCGAGTCGCTCGTCGACTACAACCGCTGCGGCACGCCGCTGATCGAGCTCGTGACTGAGCCCGATCTGCGGACGCCCGAGGAGGCTCGCCTGTTTATGGAGAAGCTCCGTCGCATCTTTGTGACGCTGGGCATTTCCGACTGCTCCATGGAGAAGGGTTCCATGCGCTGCGACGGCAACGTGTCGCTGCGCCGCCGCGGCGAGACCAAGCTGGGCACCAAGACCGAGCTCAAGAACCTCAACTCGTTTAAGAGCCTGCACGACGGCCTTGCCTACGAGATCTGCCGCCAGGCCGAGGTGCTCGAGGAGGGTGGCATCATCTATCAGGAGACCCGCCACTGGGAGCCCAGCCGCAAGCGCACCGTGGTCATGCGTGTGAAGGAAACGGCAGACGACTATCGTCTGTTCCCCGATCCCGACCTGGCGCCGTTCGATCTGGACGACGAGTTCATCGACCGCTGCCGTGGCGAGATTCCCGAGCTGCCCGATGCCAAGCGCGTCCGTTTTGAGGCCGACTTTGGCATTAAGACGGCTGACGCCGAGCAGATTGCCGGCAACCCTGAGTTTGCCGACTTCTTTGAGGCCGCCGCTGCCGGTATGGCCGGCAAGGAGGCTCAGACGGTCGCAAACCTGCTGGTCAACGAGATGATCGCCTACCTTAAGAGCGCGGGCGTGTCGCTCGCCGAGTCCGGCATCGCGCCGGCTCAGGTGGCAGCGCTGGCTAAGCTGCTGGCGACCGATGCCATCAGCTCCAACCAGGCGCACGAGGTCTTTGAGGCCATGGCCCAGACCGGCGACGATCCCAACAAGATCGTCGACGAGCGTGGTATGCGTCAGGTGAGCGATGCCGGTGCGTTGCAGCCGATTGTGGACGAGGTGCTGGCAAACTGCGCCGATCAGGCGCAGCAGTATCGTGACGGCAACCAGAAGGTCATCGGCTTTTTGGTAGGCCAGTGCATGAAGGCAAGCCGCGGCAAGGGCAACCCGAAGCTCTTCAACGAGTTGCTGAGAACGTCGCTCTCGTAGCTGCGAGGCCGTGGAAGCCCCGAGTCGCCGGGGTATTTCCTCCAAATTTCAAACAGTCCTATGCAAGACGAAGGCCACATTTAGTGGCCTTCTTTGCATGCGGAACTCATTTGGAGCAAACACCCCGGCGACTCGGGGCTTCCCCGGCTAGACGACTCGGCCGTTCGGGTCAGGTAGGCTGGATTGAATTTGGTGAATGAGGGCGCCGTTGGCGCCCTCATTCTTTATAAATGTTGGGAACGCCAGGCGGTGGGGGTGGTGCCGGTGTGTTGCTTGAAGGCTTGGGTGAAGGCGGATTGTTGGGGGTAGCCTAGGCGCTCTGCTACCTGCGCTATGGTGAGTGAGCTGTCGGTCAAAAGGTCCTTTGCTCGCTCCATGCGGCGCCTTCGAATGTAAGCGCCCAGGGACTCGCCGGTTTGGGTTTTAAAGGTGGCGCACAGTTTGGAACGGCTTGTGTAGAGCCGCTCAGCCACCTCGTTCACACTCACGCGCTTGCCCTTGTCGAGTGCGCTCTCGACCATCGCCGCTGCTTCGTTGGCAAGGCTTACACTAACGCGCGTATCCGTTGCTCGTTGTGCCTGTTTGTGGGCTGCGCGCGAGCAGGCGAGCTCGGCGACCATGGTTTCAACAATGCCTCGCATATAGACGTGCCCGCCTACGGTGCGGGCACGGTCCTCGTTAATCCGGCGCAGCGTGTGGCAGATGGCAGACGTCGCCTCCTCGTGCCATGACTCGGCAAACGCCTCAAAGACCCCCGCGAACTCGGCGGGATAGAGATGCTCCAGCTCGTCAAAATACCCAGGCAAAAAGAGCACCGAGCGCGAGTGATAGAGTTGCCCTGCAAACAGTGGGCTTAACTCCTCGCCACAGTTATCTTGGATAAAGCTGCACACGGCATTGTTTGGCCACGGTCCATGCAGGGGTTTAAGGTTCGCAGGCGTTATGCCGGCTTCGGGCATGCACATGAGCGTGGGCGCGCTGACCTCGCTCACGCAGGCGTACGGCTCGGGTGTGTATTCGGCCAGGTACATATCGTGCGTCGGGGTAATGTAATGCTCCATGACGATGCAGGCAGGGGAGAGGGGCATGATCCATGCGCGTCCGTGCGCCCGATCGTTTGCCACCTCGCCGGTAAAGACGGCGCCCTTGCCGGTAAGCTCCAGGCCAAACTGCTCAAACTGCGGTGCGTAGAGCTCGGTTATGTCTGTCGCTGCCCGCCGTATTTGCAAAAGCGTCCCTTTCCTTTGCAGAAACGTCCACGCCTGGCTCGATTGTGAGCCATGGCTAACATATCAATGATAAGTTCATTACGGTTAACTCTCAAGCCGTTAGAAAGGAATCTCATGGCAAAGGGACCAAAAAAGGAAGGCGGCGGCATCGGCGAGCTACTTGCATATGCCGGTGACCGTAAATTCCTAACGTATTTGGGCATGGCCCTCTCGGCGTTCTCGCAGCTGTTGAGCTTTGGCCCGTACGTGTGCGTCTGGCTTGTTGCGCGAGACCTGATCGCTGTGGCGCCTAACTGGAGCGAGGCCGCCGACATCGCGATGTATGGTTGGTGGGCTGTCGGTTTTGCCCTGGCAAGCATCGTGGTTTATTTCGTGGGACTCATGTGCACGCACCTGTCCGCGTTTCGCTGCGCATCCAATATCCGCAAGACCACGAGCGAGCATCTGCTTAAGCTGCCGCTCGGCTACTTTGACACGCACGCCACCGGTGAGCTGCGCCGTATCGTAGACGGATGCGCCGCCTCCACCGAGACCCTGCTCGCGCACATGCTGCCCGATATCGCCGGCGCCACCGCCATGGTCGTGGGCCTGCTCGTGCTGCTTTTCGCCCTCGATTGGCGTTTGGGCGCGGCATGCTTAATCTCGGTCGTCGTTTCGTTTTGCGCCATGGCCACCATGATGAGTGGCAAGGGCGCCGAGTTTATGAAGGCCTACATGGGCGCGCTGGTCAAGATGAACAAGACCGGCACCGAATACGTACGCGGCATCCCCGTGGTCAAGGTATTCCAGCAGACGGTCTACTCCTTTAAGGCTTTCCACGATGCGATCGCCGAATACGCCGACATGGCGCAAAACTATGCGGGTACGTTTTGCCGAGGTCCGCAGGTGCTCAACCTTACCGCGCTCAACGGCCTTGTGGCATTCCTGCTGCCCGTGGCGTTGCTGTTGGCACCGGGCGAGACGGACTTCGCGCATTTTATGGCAAACTTCACGTTTTACGCGATCTTTTCGGCCGTGGTGCCGACGGCCATGACCAAGCTCATGTTTGTGGGCGAGGCCTCTCAGATGAGTGCCGATTCGCTGGCTCGTATTCGAAGCGTCATGGATTCCAAGCAGCTCTCCGTGCCCGCCCAACCCAAGCACCCTGCCGGCGGCGACGTGCGATTTGAGGACGTGAGCTTTACGTACGAGGGTGCCGAAGCACCTGCCGTCGATCATGTGAGCTTTAGCGTTCCCGCAGGCAGCACCCTTGCGTTGGTTGGTCCCTCGGGCGGCGGTAAGTCGACCTGCGCAAGCCTGATCCCGCGTTTTTGGGATGTTTGTTCGGGTCGTGTGCTCGTGGGCGGCGTAGACGTTCGCGACATGGATCCGCACGAGCTCATGGACCAGGTCGCCTTCGTGTTCCAGACCAACCAGCTGTTCCGGCAGACACTTGCCGATAACGTGCGTGCCTCAAAACCTGCAGCAACTGATGACGAGGTGCGTGCGGCCCTCTCCGCGGCCCAGTGCGACGACATTGTGGCCAAGCTCCCACAGGGCATCAAGACCATGCTCGGCGCCGGCGGGGCGTATCTTTCGGGCGGCGAGGTCCAGCGCGTGGCGCTCGCCCGCGCAATTCTTAAGGATGCGCCCATCGTGGTGCTCGACGAGGCCACGGCGTTTGCCGATCCCGAGAACGAGGCGCTCATCCAGCGCGCCTTTAGCAAGCTGGCGGCGGGTCGCACGGTCATTATGATTGCGCACCGACTCTCGACTGTAGTGGGCGCAGACCAAATCGTGGTGCTCAACCAGGGCAGCGTACAGGAGTCGGGTACCCATGCCGAGTTGCTGTCCCAAGAGGGTCTGTATGCCAAGATGTGGGCCGAATACGAACAGGCCGCGAGCTGGAAAATCACTGCAGCGACCGCGGATGCCGCCGTCACGAAGGGAGGCGAGGCCTAAATGTTCGCCTCATTCCAAAAGAAGTATTTCCTATCCGATAAAGGCGTCGCCGGCGTAAAACGCGGCATTTTCTGGACCACGCTTACCAATCTTATTTCCATGACCGGCATGGGCTTTTTGTTCCTGGTCATGGCCGGCTTTGTCGAACATCTCGCACATGGGGCCGACCTGCCGGATGCACTGCCCATCGTGGGTGGTCTCGTTATCTTCTTTGTGCTGCTCTTTGCCTCTAACTGGCAGCAGTACTACTACACGTACTGCATCTTTTACGAGGAGTGCGGCAAGCAGCGCATGGAAATCGCCGAGCGCCTGCGCAAACTGCCGTTGTCGTTTTTTGGCCGCCGCGATCTGGCCGATTTAACCGAGACCATCATGGGCGACGTCCAGGCCATGGAGCATGCCTACAGCCATGTGCTGGGAGAGCTCTGGGGTGCCATCATTGCAAGCGCGATCGTATTTGTGTCGTCGCTGTTCTTTTGCTGGCAGCTGGCGATCGCGGCGTTTTGGAGCGTGCCCGTGGCCTTTGCCGTGCTGTATCTAACGCGCGGTCCCATGACCCCGGTGTTCGACCGCGTGCGCGCCGAGAAGGTCAAGGTCACCGAGGCGATCCAGGAGACGCTCGACTGCGTGCGCGAAATCCGCGCCACCAACCAGGAGGCCCATTATCTTGAGGGGCTCAACGCCGTGATCGATGCCGAGGAGCGCGAGACCACCAGAGGCGAGCTCGCTAACGGACTTTTGGTCAACTCCGCTTTTGCCATCCTGCGCTTGGGGATTGCCACCACGTTGGTCACGGGCGCCGAGATGGTCGCCTCCGGCCAGGTCGACTTTTTGGTGATGTTTGCCTTCCTGCTTATGGTGAGCCGCATCTATGCGCCCTTTGATCAGGCGCTGATGCTGATGTCCGAGCTGTTTGCCGCCGAGTCGTCTGCCAAGCGCATGCGTTCCATCATGGAAGAGCCTGTAGCGCGGGGCAGCGAGAAATTTGAGCCCGTGGGCCACGATGTGGTGTTCGATCACGTGGCGTTTGGCTATGGTGCGGGCGAGGACGGCCGCGCCGGCGAGAAAGTTCTTACCGATGTGAGCTTTACCGCCAAGGAAGGCGAAGTTACGGCGCTGGTTGGTCCTTCGGGTTCCGGTAAGTCTACGGTGAGCCGCCTGGCCGCGCGCTTTTGGGACGCCACCGAAGGCGCGGTCACCGTGGGTGGCGTGGATGTCGCGAGCGTTGATCCCGAGGTGCTGCTGCGCGACTACGCCATTGTGTTCCAAGACGTGCTGCTCTTTGACGACACGGTGATGGGAAACATTCGCCTCGGGCGTCGTGATGCCACCGATGAGGAGGTGCTTGCGGCTGCGCGTGCCGCCAACTGCGACGAGTTTGTGAGCCGCATGCCGCAGGGCTATGACACCATGATCGGCGAGAACGGCTCCAAGCTGTCCGGCGGAGAGCGCCAGCGCATCTCCATCGCCCGCGCGCTGCTCAAAGATGCGCCGATCGTGTTGCTGGACGAGGCGACGGCGAGCTTGGATGTGGAGAACGAGACCGTGGTGCAGCAGGCGCTCTCCCGCCTGCTCGCGGGCAAGACGGTTATCGTGATCGCCCACCGTATGCGCACGGTGGAAAACGCCGACAAGATCGTTGTGCTCAAGGATGGCGTAGTAGCCGAGCAGGGCGCTCCGGCGCAACTCAAGGCGGCAGGTGGAGAATTCGCCCGTATGGTCGCGCTGCAAAAGGAAGCAGCAGCCTGGCAGCTGTAGGACTGTGGCAAAGGGACTGTCCCTCTGTCACACTTCATTGTATATGATGAAAATGTAACAAAACTGCCTTAAAACTTCCGTAAATGTGATAAATATCACGTTTTACCCAGGGTAAAATGTGAGAAATCTCACATTTACGGAAGTTTTTTGCGGGAGGTCGGTCATGCAGCGGGATATCATCGCCAAGCTTAATGCTTGGAAGGCGTCGGAGTATCGTAAGCCGCTCATCCTTAAAGGAGCGCGTCAGGTTGGAAAGACGTGGGCGCTCAAGGAGTTCGGCCGCGCCTCGTATCGCAACTGCGTATACCTGACGCTGGAGGAGCCATCTCCCGGGGTTCAAAGCGAATATGCGCAGTTTTTCGAGGGCACGCGTGATCCGCGGCGCATTATTTCAAATCTATCCTTGGCGTTTGGCCAGCCCATCGATCCTGGCGAGACGTTGCTTATTGTTGACGAGATCCAGGACTGCCCCTCTGCAGTTGGTGCTCTCAAGTATTTTTGCGATGAGGCCCCCGAATATCACGTTGCGTGCGCAGGGTCTTTGCTGGGTGTTCGCTTGTCCCGCGAGACGAGTGCCTTTCCGGTGGGAAAGGTCGAGTTCATGGAGATGCACCCCATGAGCTTTTCTGAGTTTTTAAAGGCCGAAGGCGCCTCAAACTATGATGCGTATCTTGGCGGTCTGGATCAGATCGAGGCGGTACCGGATTTCTTTCATGTCAGACTCGTCGAGCACCTTCGCCGCTATTTTGCATGCGGTGGCATGCCGGAAGCTCTTGGTCGGTGGGTCGAAACGGGTGACATTGCTCAGGTTGATAAAGTGTTATCCGACCTCTTGGATTCCTATGAGCGTGATTTTGCCAAGCACGGTGGTCGTGCACAGTTCGCTAAGCTTTCGCAAATTTGGAACTCAATTCCAACGCAGCTGGCGCGCGAGAATAAAAAGTTTGTTTGGGGTGCGGTTCGCGAGGGGGCTCGTGCCCGCGAATATGAGGACGCTCTGGAATGGCTCGCCGATGCCGGTCTGATCACGTCGGCGCGACTTAATACCGGCGGCGGAATACCGCTCTCGGCCTACGATGATCTCAAGGCCTTTAAGGTCTACTGTCTTGATGTTGGCTTGCTGCGCCGTATGGCAAAGCTCGATGCTTCGGCATTCGCCATCTCGGACGCGATTTTTTCTGAGTTCAAAGGCTCGTTTGCCGAGAACTATGTGCTTCAGGCGTTGCTTCCGCAGCTGGATGCCGCTCCGCGCTATTGGACTAACGAGAAACCAAGGCACGAGGTCGATTTTTTGATCCAAGTTGGAAACGATATCGTTCCCGTTGAGGTCAAATCGGGAGAGGTCGTTCATTCCAAGAGTTTGAAATACTATGCCGACAAACATGCGGAGACGACCCCGTTGAGAGTCCGTTACTCCCTTAAGAATCTGAGGCTTGACGATGGGGTGTTCAATATTCCACTGTATTTGGCCGACCGATCCGTTCCTCTTATCAAGAAAGCGCTCGCAATGTGATAAAGGGACCGTCTCTTTACCGCATTGCAGGGCAGTGGAAATCGAAGGTGAATGGTTTTCCGGGAAGTGAACGACCTTATTTGGACCCCCGAAGCATCGACACTTTTTGGTCTCGCTTTCCTGCGGTTTTGTCGAGTTTTTCCTGCGGTTTTGCTGGCGAAAAATGCGGATGCTTCGGGGGCCTGATTTTACTCGTTTACTTCTCAGGAAAGTAATAGACCTCGATCAGTGGGGCGGAGGAGGGGAATTCTCTGATGCCACGGATGTGTGTCGCGACGAGTGGTTTGTCGTAAGCCGGAGATTTCCCGACTATAAATTTCCAAAAAGTTAGTTATGGCTGACCATAATTGTTGGATAAACTATTTTTCGATAGTGTGCTCGAGCAAGTTTGGTAACTCGGGTGCTGAGGCACCGTGCCGCGTCCAATGCGGCAAAAGGGAGAGACATCATGAAGAAGTCCACGTTCAACACCCTGCTTGTTGGTGGCGGTTTTCTGCTTGGCACGGCCGGCATCAAGCTGCTCACCAGCGCTCCGGTAAAGAATGCCTGCGTGCAGGGCATTGCGTGCGGCATGCGCATCAAGAACGGCTACCAGGACATGGTCGAGCAGGCCAAGGCTAATGTCGACGACATGGTTGCCGAGGCTGTTTACATCACCCAGAGCGAGGCCGCTGCTGACGAGGCAGCCGAGTAACGCTCCCAGGCACAAACTATGAGATTCTCGATTATTAGCGAGATCCCCGGCAGGACCCGTCTTCAATTGGCGGGTCCTGTGCCAGAGAGCGATCTCGATGCACTTCTTAAGCTTGGCGGCGACATCGACGGCGTGCACAAGGTGCGCGTCTACGGCCGCATCGGCCAGATGGCACTCGAATACGACGAGTCGCGCCGCGATGCCGTGCTGGCCGCCGTCGGTGCGCTCGACGCTCAGGCCATTGCCGACGCAAAGACAGGCTACGTGATGCAGCTTGAGCCACGCAAGCACAAGCTCGTCATGGATCTTGCCACACTTATCGGTGCCCATTACGCACGTCGCTGGTTCTTGCCGACGCCTCTGCGTGCGGTGTTTGTCGTGGCCGGTTACATGGCATTTTTGCGCGCTGCCCTTCATGAGCTCGCGCAGCCGCGCCTGACCATTCCCGTGCTCGACGCTTCGGCCATCGGCATTTCGTTCGTCAAGCGTGATGTCGACACCGCGGGCCAGACGATGTTCCTGCTCAACGTGGGCGAGCTGCTCGAGGACTACACCCGCGCCATGAGCGAAAACGAGCTCATCAACTCGCTGCTCGATGTGCCCGACAAGGCGCAAAAGGTCGTCGGCGACACCGAGGTAAGCGTTGCTGCCACCGAGCTCGAGCCCGGCGATCTGGTCGCCGTGCGCACCGGCATGTCCATCTGCATCGACGGTGTTGTCGAGCAGGGGAGCGCTATGGTCAACCAGGCGACCCTGACCGGCGAGCCGCTGGCCGTCGAGCGCAGCGTGGGCGACGACGTGTTCGCCGGTACCGTCGTGGAAGACGGCGGCATCTTGGTGCGCGTGCGCGCCAATACGGCGCAAACCAAACTGCGCTCAATCGTCTCGCTCGTGCAGACGGCCGACTCGCTCAAGTCCGAGGGCCAGTCGCATATGGAGGACCTTGCCAACAAGATCGTCCCGTGGAACTTCCTGCTCGCGGGCCTGGTTGCGCTTACTACCCGCAGCCTCATCAAGACCTCGGCGGCGCTGATGGTCGACTACTCGTGCGCACTCAAGCTCACGGGTTCGGTCGCCGTCATGACCGCCATGAGCGATGCTGCCAAGATGGGCGTCATGGTCAAGGGCGCCAAGTACTTTGAGTCGTTTGCCAAGGCCGACACCATTGTGTTTGATAAGACCGGCACGCTTACCGAGGCGCAGCCGCGTCTTGCCTGCGTGCTCACCACCGATGGCTGGAGCGAGGACGAGGTCCTGCGCCTTTCCGCTTGCCTGGAGGAGCATTTCCCGCATCCGGTGGCACGCGCCGTGGTCAACGCCGCCCGCGAACGCGGGCTCGAGCACCGCGAGCGCCATGCCGCCGTCGAGTACATCGTGGCGCACGGCATCGCTTCGTCCATTGAGGGGCGACGCGCGATTATCGGCTCGGCACACTTTGTGTTTGAGGACGAGAGCGCGCAGCTCGATTCCGATATTAAGGAGCGCATTGAGTCCCAGATGCAGGGGCTGTCGCCGCTGTATCTGGCGGTCGACGGCAAGGTCGTCGGCGTGCTCGGCATCGAGGATCCGCTCAAGCCCGGCGTCCGTGAGGCCATCGCCGACCTACATGCGCTGGGCGTCAAGCATGTCGTTATGCTCACGGGCGATTCGGAGCGCACGGCCGAGCGCATTGCGTGCGAGGCGGGTGTCGATGAGTTTAAGGCCGAGCTGCTGCCCGAGGACAAGTACGCCTATGTGGAGCGCATTAAGAGCGAGGGGCGCCACGTTGCCATGGTGGGCGACGGCGTCAACGATTCGCCGGCGCTCGGTTTGGCCGACGTGGGCTTGGCGATGGGTGGCGGAAGCGACATTGCCAAGGAGGTCGCCGATATCATCCTGACCGATACGGATCTTGCCGCGATCGTGCGTTTGCGCCGCATGAGCCAGGGCCTCATTGACCGACTGACGAGCTCCTATTCTAAGGTGATGCTCACCAACTCAGCGCTCTTGGCACTGGGCATTACCGGCGCGATTACCCCGCAGGCGTCGTCACTGCTGCACAACGGCTCGACGATTGCCTACAGCCTGGGCAACGCAAAGGCGTACCTGCGTTAACAGACGTGTTCACCCACGTTATCTGGCCTGCGCCCAGACGGCATCGGTGTCGTCCGGACGCAGGCCTTTTGCGTTTGACCATGTGCTAGCTTCTCTATATAGTGTGGCTAGCAGAGCTAGCAATTGAAGGGAGCGGGATCGACGTGGGTGCTGTTAGCGGCATGGCGCAGGTGAATGTTCGCGTAGATCGCCAGGTCAAGAATCGTGCCGAGGAGGTGCTGCGGCTTTCGGGCGGGTCACTGCCCGAGCTCATCAAAAAGGTGGTGGCCAAGGTCGCGCAGGGTGGCGGGCAGTGCGAGGAAGTGCTTGCGGCCGTCGACGACCGGCGGCAGACCGTCGCGCCCGATACTCCGTTCGCCGCATCATGGGCGGCGGCAGATCAGCTTTACGCGGACCTGGGCATCGCTACGTCGCCCGTATCCGACGATCGCGGTTGGGAAACAATCTATTCCGAAGCCATGGACGAGCACTATCGCCAAAAGGGAATGATCCTGTGAGCGGGGCTCCCCTCAAAATAATGGTGGATGCCAACGTATGGGTTGATTCGTTTTGCGCCGACCATGCCGAGTCGCTTGCCGCACGCGCGTTTATTGGGCAGGCGACGGAGGCGGGGGCATTGCTGTTCTTCCCCGTGCACATCGCCAAGGACGTGCTGTACGTTGTCCAGCACGAATTAAAGCGCAGCGTTCTTGCCAGCGGGGGATCGCTCGGCGAGGCGTCTGCCCGTGCAATTGGCGATGCGGCGTTGGCGTTTGTTCGGAACATGACCGAAAACGCCACGGCCGTGGGTGCAGATGCGTCGGACCTTTGGCTGGCCGACAAATATTTAGCGCTCCATCGCGATTACGAGGACAACTTGGTGCTCGCCGCGTGCAAGCGCGCACAGGTCGATTACTTGGTAACTAACGATCGCAAGCTGCTTGAACATGCCGATATTGCGGCAAAAACGCCACGCCAAATGATGCCGATTCTGGCTTTGGCCGAACGTGGCGGGCGGGTATCCCGATAGCGCCTGGCTGTCTGCGTGGCCTTCGGAACGTTGGCGCTCCGAAGGCTACGCATTCTTAAATTACAAAAGCGCTGCCTTGATGGTGGGAGCTTCGGCGAGCTTCTCGGCGGCCTTTTCGTCGGAATCGTTCAGTGCTGCCAGGCTGCGGTAGACCCACTCGTTGACCTGGGTGTTCTTGACGCCTGCGGTCTGCATAAGGGCGCCTACCTCGCGGATTGCTGCGAGCAGATCGGCTTTGGGACCCGCGAGCTCGACCTCGATGCCGTGGTAGGCGGCCACGCCGCGGTTCTCGCTCACGTGGTCGATAAAGCCCTCGACGGTCTCAAGCTGCTGGGCGAGAGCCACATCATCGTCAGCGTCCAGCGCGACGAGTGCGTTCGATACCGTGAGGGCGGGATGTCCGCAGGGGACAAAGCCTTCAATGACATCCATAGCTTCGGTAATGGTTGAGCCCAGGCCTGCGAGGGCATTGACGAGTTGCTGCTTGGTATCCATAACGGTCCTTTCGACGGGTCAATGTTGCTTGGCGAAAATATACGTGACGCGATCGGTAGCAAAAGTGCGAAGTACAGCGCACATTGGGGTCTTCACAGCTCGTGCATAGAGCAGCTGTCTGCCATTAGAACGTGGTAAGATAGCTATCCACGAGCGGGGTTCACCCCGCGTGTTCCTTGAAAAGTCGACGGTTATCGGGTGTTTGCAGATCCGATACCATCCAGACTTTCCCGACATTCGGGGGCGACTGGTTTCGACACGATAGCTCTGAGAGAGGAAGCAAGCCGAGGTCTCCTCGCCTCGTTAAACAGGGGTACCGTCAAATTGAATTGACAACAACTCTTCTTTTGAGCCTATGGCTCTCGCTGCTTAGTTTATAGCGGCGCGTCAACCCGGTGATTTCCCCGACACCGGCGCGACGTCATGTTAGGGGAATGCTCCCGCGCACGTAATCGGTATGGCGCGGGCTAAGACCGAACCGGTTGGGATGCCGCGAGCGTGTCGCTGCGCGCAAAGCGTCCGAGACGAAACCAGCGACTGAGCTTGGAGATGCCAATCAGGGGGCTTTCGTGGACCGGAGTTCGATTCTCCGCGCCTCCACCAATAGTTACAGGCAGGTAGAGAAGTGTTTCTACCTGCCTTTTTATTACTTACAGATACCGCGGAGAATCGAACTCTATGCAGGGCGCGGGCGTAAAGAAAACGCGTAAGCGTTTTTAGCCCGCGGGCGAGGACGCCGGCAGGCGGCCGAAGCCGGTGCGTATTTGCGAAGCAAATACGCGGATTCTCCGCGCAAAGCTTCAACCCTATGCAGATGCGATGCCGATCGGACTGCAGCCTGCCATGCCCCGCATCAACGTCGCCCAAGGCGGAAAATCCATCCCAGAATTCCGACTCAGACTGGGATGCGGTTTCCGGATGACGTTTCAAGCGGAAAGCGCATCCCGGAATCCTCATTCGGAATGGGATGCAATTTCCAAATGAATGGCTAGCGGAAAGTTCATCCCGGAATCCGCGCTCAGAACGGGACACGCTTTCCTAACGGCGGTCCAAGCGGAAAGTCCATCCCGGAATCCCGCCTCAAACTGGGACGCACTTTCCGCTTCACCTGCCGCCTCGAAAAACCTGCGCGCCCTCCATCCCAAAACTGGGTAGAAGAAAGCCAAAACTCAATCGCAGGAGGTCGATATGACTGCAGAAGATAAGGCAAAGAACGCCGGCAAGGTCGCGCTCGTCTTGGAGGGTGGCAGTTTTCGTGGGCAGTTTACCGCCGGCGTGCTCGACGTTCTCATGGAGGCCGGTGTCGAAATTCCGGCGGTATATGGCGTATCGGCCGGTGCGCTCAACGGCGTCAACTACAAGTCACACCAGATCGGTCGCGTCAATCGCATCAACCTGACCTTCTGCAATGACAACCGCTACATGGGTGCCGCATCCTTCGCATCCACGGGCTCCATCGTGGGTTACGACTTTATCTTCAACGATATCCAGGACCGCCTGGATCCCTTTGACAACGAGGCGTTCGACGCGAGCCCCATCGAGATGTACGCCGTCGCGACGGACATGCTGTTTGGAACCGCTGCCTACCTGCCGGTCAAAAGCGCCGTGCTCGACCTCGATGCTGTGCGCGCCTCCACCTCGCTGCCGCTGGTGACGCCGCCGGTCGAGATCGACGGGCACAAATACGTCGACGGCGGCGTGGCCGATTCGGTTCCTATCGAGCATGTGCTCGAGGAGGCGGGCTTCGACCGTGCGGTCGTCATCGTCACCCAGGACCGCTCGTACGAGAAAAAGCCCTACGAGTTTATGCCTGCCGCGCGCGCCCGCTATGCCGACTACCCCTACCTGCTCGAGGCTATCGAGACGCGCCACGACCGCTATAACATCCAGCGCATGCATCTGTGGAAGTATGAGCGCGAGGGCCGCGCGCTGGTTATCGCTCCGCAAAAGCCGGTCGAGGTCGGCCATGTCGAGCACGATCCGGCAAAGCTTCTCGATCTGTATATTCAGGGCCGCCAGGAGGCAAAGCGCCTGCTCGCGGAAATCCAAGAGTTCGTTGAGCGCTAGCGCTGCAACGTCACGGCTCGTGGATGACATGTGCAGAAACTCTGGTCGGAGCCAAAATACCTGTTGACTCGTACGGCGAGCGGGGTAATATGGACGGGTTACTTGCAGAGCCCCGTGAATCTCTGTAACAACACGTACTGTACATGGAGGAGTCTAAGTGATTTCGAAATCGACTCACTACGCCAAGCAGGGCGAGGTCCAGCGCAACTGGGTTCTCGTCGACGCCGATGGTGCTGTCCTGGGCCGTCTTGCCACCCAGATCGCAATGATCCTGCGCGGTAAGAACAAGCCCCAGTTCACGCCCAACAGCGACTGCGGCGACTTCGTTGTCGTCATCAACGCCGATAAGGTCCAGCTTACCGGTAACAAGGCCGACACGAAGACCTATTATCGCCACAGCGGCTACAACGGCGGCCTCAAGGCTGAGAGCTTCCGCCAGGCTATGGAGAAGCACCCGGAGAAGGTCATCGAGCGCGCCGTTCGCGGTATGCTGCCCAAGACCACCCTCGGCCGTGCCCAGATGACCAAGCTTAAGGTCTACGCTGGTGCCGAGCATCCGCATGCTGCCCAGAACCCCACGAAGATTGAGCTGGAGGCTTAAAGATGGCTGAGAACACCGTTGTCTACCAGGGTACCGGCCGTCGTAAGAACGCCGTCGCCCGCGTCCGTCTCGTCCCCGGCACCGGCAAGGTGACTGTCAACAAGCGTGACGCCGAGCAGTATTTCGGCCGTCATCAGCTCGTTGAGAACGCCCTTGCTCCCTTCAAGGTGACCGACACCGCCGGTCAGTTCGACGTTATCGCTCTGTGCGATGGCGGCGGCATCTCCGGTCAGTCCGGCGCTCTGCGCCTGGGCATCGCTCGCGCTCTTCTGAACGCTGGCGACTACCGTGCTGACCTCAAGAAGGCCGGTTTCCTTACGCGCGATGCTCGCGTGGTCGAGCGCAAGAAGTACGGCCTCAAGAAGGCCCGCCGCGCTCCCCAGTTCTCCAAGCGCTAAGGTTTTATCTCCTTTCGAGATACAATGTACAAGCGGGGCCTGCCGATTCCTCGGCGGGTCCCGCTTTTCTTTTTCGACTAGGGTGGGCGGTTGCATATCGCCTGCTAGGGAAGGAGCGATCCTATGCCCCAGAACATCTTCGGTACCGACGGCGTCCGTGGCGTCGCCAATGCCGACCTCTCGTGCGACCTCGCGTTTCGCTTGGGCCGCGCGGCGACCAAGTTCCTTGGTCCGGATATCTGTGTCGGCCGCGACACGCGTCTTTCGGGCACCATGCTCGAGAGCGCTCTGACCGCCGGCATCATGGCCGAGGGCGGCCGTCCGCACTGCTGCGGCGTCATCCCCACGCCTGCCGTGGCGCTGCTCACCGTCCAGAACGAGCTCGACGGCGGCATCGTCATCTCTGCTTCGCATAATCCGCCGGAGTTCAACGGCATCAAATTCTTTAGCCGCAAGGGTATGAAGCTTCCCGATGCGGTCGAGGAAGAGATCAGCGCCTGGGTCATGTCCGAGGAAGCCATGGCTGCCGACACGCTGCCGACCGGTGCCGGCGTGGGCCACATCATCAAGATGAAGGACGCTCGCAAGGCATATGTCGATCATGCCATCGATACGCTTGATGGCCTGAGGCTCGACGGCCTGGTCGTTGCCGTCGACTGCGGCCATGGCGCCTCTTGCCAGACTACGCCCGCCGCGCTGCAGCGCCTGGGTGCCACGGTCCATGCCATCAACACCGATTACTGCGGCACCGACATCAATGTCGAGTGCGGCTCCACTCACCTTGAGCCCCTGCGCGAGCTCGTGCTGCGCACCCATGCCGATATCGGCCTGGCTCACGATGGCGACGCCGATCGCGTGCTCTTTGTGGACAGCGAGGGCAATGAGATCGACGGTGACTACATCCTGGCTATCTGCGGTTCTGACCTCGCCGCCCGCGGCAAGCTCGCCAACTCCGAGATTGTCTCGACCGTCATGTGCAACCTTGGCTTCTCCATCGCTATGAAGGAGCAGGGCTTCGAAATGGTTCAGACCGCCGTGGGCGATCGCTACGTTCTGGAGCGTATGCTCGCGGATGGCGCCGTCATCGGCGGCGAGCAGTCCGGCCACATCATCTTCCTGGAGCACAACACCACCGGTGACGGTCTGGTGACGGCTCTGCAGCTGCTGGCCGTGCTCAAGCGCACCGGTCGTACCCTCACCGATCTTGCCGGCATCATGAAGAAGTACCCGCAGGTACTCGTCAACGTGCATTCCGACAACAAGGCTGGTCTGGACGATTGCCAGCCCATCTGGGATGCCGTCGCTGCCGCCGAGAAGGAGCTCAATGGTCGCGGCCGCATCTTGGTGCGCCCGAGCGGTACCGAGCCGCTGGTCCGCGTTATGGCCGAGGCCGAGACGCACGAGCTGACCCAGCGCGTTGTCGACGACATCGTCGAGGTTGTCAAGCGCGAACTTCCCTAATGGTCAAAAACGAGTGCCAAGTGGTAAACTGTTAAGGCTATTTTGGTCGATTGGTATGTCCGAGGGGGAGCATGTTCACTAAAGTCCTAAGGTCTTTTGGTATGCGTGGTCGAGTCCTTACGCTGGATGCTCCCATCTCGGGCGACGTCATTCCGCTTTCCGAGGTAAACGACCAGACATTTGCCACCGGCCTTTTGGGCCAGGGCGTGGCGATTCAGCCTACCGGAACGCGTGTGATTGCACCGGCTGATGCCAAGGTCGAGGCCATTTTTCCTACGGGACACGCTGTTGCGCTTAACACGGTCGATGGCTTGGACGTGCTCATCCACGTTGGTTTGGACACTGTTCAGCTTGAGGGCAAGCACTTTACCGTACATGCGCAAGTGGGTGACATCGTCCATAAGGGCGATGTGCTCATTGAGTTCGATCGCGAGGCAATTGCTGCCGAGGGCTACGATGTGACGGTTCCCATCTTGGTGTGCAACTCTGTTGAGTTCTCGAGCATCAAGGGCTCCGTTGGCGTGCATGTCGAAGAGATGGACCAGCTCATCGTTGCTCGCGAGCGCTAGCAAGTGCACGTGGCCATTAGCCTACAATTCAAACACGTTTACGGAGGGCGCCCTTGAAAGAGGACGCCCTCCGTGGCAAGATGGGATTTGTCCGAAGCTAAAAGGCTTCGGGTCACCGTGGACGGGCAGGGGCCTCGACGCGGCTAGACACGAGACACATACATTACGCGACCTCGCCCTGGTGGCCGCACACGTTGGTTGCGGCCGACGCGGGCCGCGGGCAAGTGCTTGTAAGGGGAGCCTTGCCTCTCTTGTACGAGAAAGGACGCGTAATGAAGATCATTAAAGCTAAAGACTACGAGGATATGAGCCGCAAGGCCGCCAATATCATCTCGGCGCAGGTTATCCTCAAGCCCGACTGTGTGCTGGGCCTTGCCACCGGCTCCACCCCGATCGGTGCCTACAAGCAGCTCGCTGCTTGGTACGAGAAGGGCGACGTCGACTTTGCCGAGGTCAGCACCTACAACCTGGACGAGTATCGCGGCCTTTCGCACGACGATCCCCAGAGCTATCACTACTTTATGCGTGAGAACTTCTTCGATCACATCAACATCGACCTGAACAACACGCATGTGCCCGACGGTTCCAACCCCGATGCCGCCGCTGCCTGCTCCGAGTACGACAAGATCGTCGCCGCCGCCGGTTACCCGGATCTGCAGCTGCTCGGCATTGGCAACAACGGCCACATCGGTTTCAACGAGCCCGATGACCACTTCTCCAAGGGCACGCACTGCGTCGACCTCACCGAGAGCACCATTCAGGCCAACAGCCGCCTGTTCGACAGCATCGACGACGTTCCCCGTCAGGCCTACACCATGGGTACCCAGACCATCATGTATGCCCGCATGATCCTGGTCGTCGCCAACGGCGAGGCCAAGGCTCAGGCCGTGCATGACATGTGCTATGGCCCGGTTACGCCCGCGTGCCCGGCTTCGATCCTGCAGCTGCATACCAACTGCGTTGTCGTTGCCGACGAGGCTGCCCTTTCGCTCTGCGAGTAGCGCGAATCCTGCACCTCGACATAGCCTTGCCTAAGGCCTCCGCTTTGCGGGGGCCTTTTTGTTAGGCTCTGTTAGACCAGGATTGACATACATGTGTCCCCACGGTGCCATATCGTTA
>CABQHT010000033.1 GCA_902464035.1 uncultured Collinsella sp.
CTGCAGTGCGGCCCGAACCCCGTGAGGGCCGGCGCCTTTAGACGCGTGCCGGAAACCCAAGGGTTATACCCTAAGAGCAAACCACCCCTTTTAGGGGTGGTTTTGATTTCGGGACCCGATTGTCTCGATCTGTAACATCTGGAGGGCCAGGTTGTCTCTATCTGTTACAGATTTAGACAAAGCGTTGGGGTTGAACCGAACTATCTAAATCTGTAACACTAAGCGCTCAAATTGCCTGCTAAATGTTACAGATCAAGACAAACCGGCGAAAGTGCAGCGGCGCCGGCCAGAACCACCACAAAGGTGCCTGTGAACTGCCTCCCATTTCCCGATGTCCAAGAAATGGGAGGCAGTTCACTGTCCCCTTTGTGGTGGTTTTTGTTTTTAGGCGGTGGCGATGATGAGGGTTGGGGCGTCGATGTCGGTGGTCTCGGCGATTGAGGTGGCGACGGCGTTATTGGGATCACGGTCCATCACGATGGTGTCGACATCGGTCAGTTCGGCGAAGCGGTACATGCCGCGTCCGTTGACCTTGCTCGCGTCCATGAGGGCGACACTTTGACGGGCCGCGTCGATCATGGCCGTTTTGGTTTCGGCCATCTGCGGAAAGTCGGTCGTAAAGCCGCAGCCGGGAACAAAAGCGCCGGGGCACATGATGGCGAGGTCGGCGTGAATCATCTGCAGCGCCTGCATGGTGAGCGGACCGTACAGATAGCGGTGGCCCTTGCGCAGCGCGCCGCCCAGCATGACGACGTCGACCGAGGGCATGCTCTCGTCGATGTAATCGGCGATGGTAATGTCGGCCGTGATGACGGTGATGCCGTCGCGTTGGTCGAGTAGGCGGACAAATTCGAGTGCCGTGGTGCCCGAGTCGACGAGCAGGGTGTCACCGTCGCTGACGAGCTCGATGGCGCTTTGCGCGATGGCCTGCTTGGCGGCGACATTGACGTTGATACGGCGATCCTGGGTGGATACGGTCAGTCGCTTCTGGAGCGACACAGCGCCACCATGCGTGCGGCGCAGCTTGCCGGACTCGGCGAGCGCGTCTAGGTCGGCGCGGGCGGTAACGGAGGACACGCCAAAAGTCTGGGCGATTTCTGCCACTTGCACTGAGGCGTTATGTTCGAGCATTTCCATAATGGCGGCGCGACGCTCATCGGCGAAAGCTCGGGTTGTTGCATGGGCCATATCCGCTCCATCATCGTCTGAAATTTGCAGGAATTGTGTTGAGTCTATTTTCGTTCATTTTCTTTTTAAGTAAGAAAACGCCTTTCGATTACTTACTTTTTCTATAAAAGAAAGATGATCAAAGCTCAAAACTCAATTTCGAACACGCACGCTCGGGTTCGACCCCTTCCGTTTGCTTTTCAAAAATGAAGGTTGGACCTCGCGCGATGACAATATCTCGCACATGCATACCCGCTGAATTTCATACAATGAGCGCAGCAAAACGCAAGGTAAAACACCTTGTGAACAACTACGCCCGATGTCCAGATACGGGCGAGGGAGAGGAGCAAACGCTCATGGCACTTGTTACCACCGAAAAGATGCTCAAGGACGCTCAGGCCGGCCACTACGCCGTCGGCGCGTTCAACGTCGAGAACCTCGAGTTCGTTATGGCCGTTCTGGCCGCTGCCGAGGAGACCAAGTCCCCCGTCATCATGCAGACCACCCCGGGCACCATCAAGACCGCTGGTCTGGACTACTTCTACGGCATGGTCAAGGCTGCCGCCGAGCGCGCTTCCGTGCCCGTTGCCCTGCACCTCGATCACGGCGATGGCTATGACCGCTGCATGCAGGCTTTCCGCACGGGCTACACCTCCGTCATGATCGACGGTTCGCACGAGTCTTTCGAGGACAACATCGCTCTGACCAAGTCCGTCGCCGATGCTGGCCGCGCCATGGGCGTGCCCGTCGAGGCCGAGCTCGGTAAGGTTGGCGGCAAGGAGGACGACGGTCCCGCGGTTGAGGGCGAGAGCCCCTACACCGATCCGGCCGAGGCCAAGGAGTTTGTCGAGCGTACCGGCTGCACCTCCCTCGCAATTGGCGTTGGCACCAGCCACGGTGTGTACACGAGCGATCCGCACATCGAGCAGTCCGTGGTCAAGGCTATCCGCGACGCCGTCGACGTGCCGCTGGTTCTGCACGGCACCTCCGGTGTGCCCGATGAGCAGGTTGCCGAGGCTGTGAAGAACGGCATCTGCAAGGTTAACTACGCCACCGAGCTGCGTCAGGCCTACACCAAGGGCTTCATGGCCTACATGGCCGAGAACCCCGCCTGCTTCGACCCCAAGAAGCCGGCTAAGGAGGGTATGCGTGAGATCACCGAGCTGGTTAAGATTCGCATGACCAACCTCAACTCTGTGGGCAAAGCAGAGTAACAGCAAGGGTACTCCGACTCGCTACATATCCCGGGGAGGGACGAGGGCTTAGTTCCCCAATCGTCCTCGGGCATGCAAAAAGCCTCGCTGCGCACTTCGTGCGGCGAGGCTTTTTGCCCCCTGCGGAAAGATTGGGGAACTAAGCCCTCGTCCCTCCCAGGTTGACCTACTCGAGGTCGTCGCCCTTGTGGCGTTATGGCTGGAAGGGTGGGGCGTTTGGGCTACTTTGTTGATGGGGGCTAGTATGCCCGGGCTTGGTTAGGGAAGGTTTTGTCTAGGGATGCTTGGAGCTTTTCGAAGGATGCTCGCAAGTTGAGGCTCTGATTGGTTGAGCGTTTGGCTTTTGTGGTGGGGGAGTCGAGGAGGCCGTCTCTCTGTGTCGGGGGGAAGGAGAAAAGGTTTGCACGATTTAGGGATGGCTGCTGTGCTGCGTCATTGGAAGAATGCATGCTTATGCGGCCTCCTCGATGTCCACCAAAAGGTTGCGCACGGGGTGTGCTGCTAGGTCCCGTGCGTTGGCAGTATTATGCCGCGGCTGCCGCAAAGAAGCGCTAAAGAAAGGCTTAACCTGGTTTGGTGTTATGATGAAACTGCAGGTCAGAGGTATTGAGTAACACTCCTGAAAGGTTTTGGGCTTAAGGGCTTTCTAAGGTTTGTGACGTGGATGTGGCGCGGACGTACGGAGCGTGTGAATGCACGCTGTTAGCGCTGCGGCTCTGCGGCGCGAACCTGCTCGATGACCTTTTCCATGGTGGCGTCGATGCGGTCCTTTTTGAGTTCGCATTCCCAGATGGTTATGGGCGTCCAGCCCATTTCGGTGAGCGCTGCCACGGCAGCCCGGTCGCGTTCGACGTTGCGACGGAACTTTGCCTCCCAAAACTCAACGTTGCGCTTGGGCTGGCTGGGGTTGCACTTGGGGCAGCGGTGCCAAAAGCAGCCGTTGACGAAGATGGCGATCTTGCGCCCGGGAAAGGCGATGTCGGGCTTGCCGGGAACCTTCCATTCCAAGCGATAGCCCGTAAGGCCCGCTGCCCGCAGGCGCTGGCGAACGAGCAGCTCGGGCTTGGTGTTGGCGCGCTTGTTGCCCTTCATGGACTTTTTGATGGCGGCGCGACGGCGGACCAGTTCGCGCTCGTCAGCGGAGAGGTCCGAGGTATCGATGCCGTCGAGCAGACCTGGTTTGGGGCGTTTTTTGCTATGGCGCTTAGGTGCGCGCTTGGGTTTGGTAGCGGGGTGTTCGGTCGTGGCGGCCTCGGCGTCGTTGACAGTGCCGTTGGCCTCGAGCCGGTCTTCCTTCAGCTCAATCAGGGCATCAATGAGCCCCTTGTCTGCGGGCATCCATTCCACCGTGGCAAGCGAGGTGCGCGGAATCCAGCGGATATCGAGCTGGCGGTCGTGCTTCTGGGGCTCATCGGATTCATCGGCGAGCGAGCAGTAGTAGCACTCCATGGAGAGATGGAAATCGGGGTAGTCGTACTCAACGGTGTAGAAGTCACGCAGGTTGGTGACCTTCACCTGCAGCTCCTCCATGAGCTCGCGGCGCACGGCGTCCTCGGGCGTCTCGCCGCGCATGAGCTTGCCGCCTGGGAACTCCCAAAGTCCCTGCATGTCGCCATAGCCGCGCTGCACGGCAAGCAGCTCGTCAGATCCTTCCTTGCGAATGATCCCAGCGGCAACATGAACAGTCTTCAACAGGAGTCCTCTCTCAACATCAACAAGTGACAGGCTAGCTACCCGTACCTTACACAACGGTAAGGCAAGCGTAAGCCATATCGATGGTAGCCGACTCGGCTTCTTGCGACTATAGATGCCGTAGACTAATCGCAAGAAAGGACTCGGTATGCAAACCACGCACATGGCGACCCCGGTACTGGAGGTCGCGCATCTCGAAAAGGTATATGGAGCGCTGGGCAACGTGACCCGTGCGCTCAACGACGTCAGCTTTACCGTCAATCGCGGCGAATTCGTTGGCATCATGGGCGCTTCGGGCTCGGGCAAGTCGACGTTGCTCAACTGCGTGTCGACCATCGATAGCGCCACAAGTGGCACGATCCGCATCAACGGCCAGGACGTGACGCGCATGAAGCAGGCCAAGCTTTCGCAGTTCCGCCGCGAGGAGCTCGGCTTTATCTTCCAGGACTCCAACCTGCTCGATACGCTCACGGCACGCGAGAACATCGCCCTGCCGCTCACCATCGCCCGCACAAACTCGGCAGAGATCTCGACCCGCGTGCAGGATGTGGCCGCGCGTCTGTCTATTAGCCAGGTGCTCGACAAGTATCCCTACCAGATGTCCGGCGGCCAGCAGCAGCGTGTTGCCGCGGCTCGCGCACTCGTTACCGACCCCACCATGATCATGGCCGACGAGCCCACCGGCGCCCTCGATTCCAAAAGCGCCCGTCTGCTGCTCGAGAGCCTGGAGGCCCTGAATCGCCGCCTGCGCGCCACGGTGCTCATGGTCACGCACGACAGCTTTGCCGCCAGCTATACGAGCCGTGTGCTGTTTATTCGTGACGGCAAGATCTTCACCGAGCTGCGCCGCGGCGACACCGACCGCCGAGAGTTCTTCGACCGCATTATGGAGGTCGTTGCCATGATGGGCGGTGAGGGCTCCGATGCTCTGTAAACTCGCTTGGGGCAACGTCCGCCGCGCCGGCCGCGACTACCTCGTCTACCTTTTGACGCTCACCCTGGGCGTCACGGTCTTCTATGCCTTTAACACCATCTCGATGCAGGTCGACATCGCCGGAATCGATGAAGAGGGCTTGGCACAGGTTATGGGCAGCATGCTCGGCTACCTGACGTACTTTTTGGCCGGTGTCATGGCCTTTTTGATGGTGTATGCCAATAACTTCATCATGAAACGCCGCAAGAAGGAGTTTGGCCTGTACCAGGTGCTCGGCATGGGGCGCGGGCGCGTCGCCACGATCATGGCGCTCGAGACCGTGATAGTATCGGTCGTGGCCTTTGTTGCCGGCATTGTGCTGGGCGTGGGGCTCTCCCAGCTCATGACGTTCTTTACGGCCTCGCTCTTTAAGACGCAGATTGCCAATTTCCACTTTTTCTTCTCGGCGCATGCGTTCAACCTGACCCTTGCCTGCATGCTCGTGATGTTTGTGCTTACGCTACTGCTGAACCTTCGAGCCGTGCGTCGTACCAAACTCATCGAGCTTATGGGTGCCGAGCGTCGCAACGAGAGCATCAAGACACGCAACCCCTGGATCGCGATTGCCATCTTTGCCGTGGGCGTGGTGCTTGTGGGCGTGGCCTATTACCGCCTGCTACGTGATGGGTTCCCGCTAACCGCGACGGACAGCAAGCTGCAAGAGGCTATGAACCAGTTTGGCATTACGACCGCTATGGTTACAGTGGGCACCTTTGCCCTGTTCTGGGGACTCTCGGGCATGCTTATCAAGCTGTTGCAGAGCCTGCGCAGCGTGTATTGGCGCGGCCTCAATATGTTTACCGTGCGTCAGCTTTCGGCCAAGGTCAATACGGTGTGCTTTTCGATGGGCGTCATCGCGATGATTCTGTTTTTGGCCATTACCTCGGTGACCTGCGGTATGTCGATTGCCAACGTGATGAACGAGAATCTGGAGCGCTATAACCCTGTTGACGTGTCTCAGACGTATGTCTATTACACGCCCGAAACGCTCGACTACTACAAGGAGTATGTCAATCCGTCTGAGGCCGATCGCATGGTGCTGGCCGATGCAACGGTCGATTTGTACGCTGCATGGCATGGCGATCGTAAAGATCCCGATAACGTTGCAGACGGTATTAAGGGCAAGTCGGCGGACAACAACGACGAGACCGGCAAGAAGGTCAATATCGCCGATGTTGCCGGTGAGCATGTGCAGATCGATTCGTATCTGAGTTACCCGCTTGGCGGCTCGGGCCCCTCGGTGGTGGCGGGTGAGATGTGCAAGGCCATGGGCGAAAAGCTTCCCAAGGCGCTCGAGGGAAGCAACGCCGATGCGATGGGTCTGTATGTGACGCCGGCGAGCCAGTACAACAAACTGCGCCAGATGATGGGCGAGGAGCCGGTGAGCATTGGCCGCGACCAGTATCTGCTCACGTGTGATATGGGCGGTGAGCTGGGCGACCTGTACACCAAGTATATGGCTGGCGGCCATGCCCTTACCTTGGGCGGGCATACGCTCAAGCCCGCAACCGATAAGTCGGACGAGGACACGGCGGCCATCGCCAACTCGGCGATGGGCAGCAATCCCGGTACCGTGGTCGTAGCCGATGAGCTGCTGTCCCAGCTTAATCTGCAACCGTATTCCAGTAATCTGCTCGTTAATTACAAACAGGGTATGGATACGACCGAGGCAGACGAGAGCATTAAATACACCTTGCTCGACAATCTACTCGTTGACGGCAAGGAGCCGGGGTCGTGGGGAGTCTTCATCACGCGTTCCGAGATGTACACGCAAGCAGCGCAGATGAACGGAATGATTAGCTATCTGGCCATCTACATTGGCTTTGTACTGGTCGTTGCGTGCGCGGCGATACTGTCGATCCAGCAGCTCTCCAATGTGGCCGACGGCAGCCGCAGCTATCGTGTGCTGGCACAGATCGGCTGTGACGACCGCCAGATCCGGCATTCGGTGATGGCGCAGCAAGCGGTGTTCTTCCTGTTCCCGCTGGCAGTGGGCTTGGCGCACTCTTTTGTGGCGCTCAAGGTGATCATCGAGCTGGTGAGCGTATTCGGCGATATGAGCATCGCCGGCACCGTGGGCCTCACCTGCGCGATTTTCCTGGCGGCCTATGGTGGCTACTTCTTGGTAACGTACCTCATGAGCGCCGGCATGGTACAAGCTGCCATCGCCACCCGCTACAGCGAGTAACAAGCGGGCAAAACCGTCGCAAAATCAGAGCGAATAACCGCCGCGAAGGGAGTCCAGCCCCCCCCTCGCGGCGTTTTTTGTCTGACTGATGAGTCTCAAGGCCAAGTGAGTAGACTTGTTTGGATCTGTCGAGCACATTGCGGGTAGCGCCCAACAAAACCGCAGGTCAGAACTGTGGCGCATTTGGTCGTGCTTCGCCTCCTGCAAAAAGCCTACTCACTTGGTTTTACTGCTAGAAAACCGCCGCGAGGGAAAGTAGCTCCCTCGCGGCGGTTTTTGGCGTTTGCCCAGATAAAAGCTGCCAAAATAAACCTGTCCCTTTTTGGCAGGTTATCGCTTCCAAAAGTGGAGGATGAGCGTCGTGCGGTTTTGCTGTTCGGTTTTGACCAGGATGTTGTGGATGTGGGTCTTGACGGTGCCCACGGCAAGGAATAGCTCGTCAGCGATCTCTTGGTTCGATTTGCCCAGTACGACCAGACGCATAACTTCGGTCTCACGGTTGGAGAGCTTGTAGGCGTTGCGATAGAAGGGCATCTGCTCTTCGATGTGTCGATCAAGATCGCTGACGTTCTTTTCCTCGGGCGCCTCCTGCATGCGGATTGAAAGCACGTGGTAGGAGTAGATGATCAGCAGAATCGCAAAGTAGCAGGCAAAGACGTTTTCGCTAAAGTTGCGCTCGGACAGATATAGTTGCAGCCAAGAGGGCGCCAGACTCATGGGGACAATCAGAATGTTGTAGAAATCCTCGGCAACGATGCAACCGACCAGAATAGCGCCGATAATCAGGTGCTTTCGTTGGTTGTTAACGCGTGCCTTCAGCTCGACTTGCGTGCTCTTGCGTGCCGTCCAAAAGATATATAGCCCCACGAAAACAAGGAATACCTGACGCATCGTGTAGTAGAGCCATTGATGAATGGGGCCGTAGGGGACAGCGACGATAATCAGCAGCTCGCTCAGCAAGAACGTTGCGACGGGAATGACAAACTGCTTTTTTGAATGCTTGTCGAGCAAATCCATGGCAATGAGCCAAATAAAAGCCTGCGAAGCGGTCGCCACAAAGGTCCGCAACACAGGCATGGTAATTGAGTAATAGTCGCTGGCTGGAAAACTCTGGTTTTGCAGCGTGTATTCAAAAAAGAAAATCTCGGTCATCTCGATGGCATAGCAGATAAATACGCCGCTGCCATAGATAAAGAAGCGTCGACGAGATGAGGCATAGGCGGCAAGCGAGAGCACCGCCGTCACAATACAGATCACGAGTATCGCTAGGGTATAGAAGAACATCAGGGTGTTCATCTGCCACCGTCCCATCTCATTTATTCTATGGCCGAGCTCTGTATACCTTGTGGGATATAGACGTCTCAACCCTTCGTTTCATTGCGGATTAGGCGCCGAGATACAGCATAGCCGTATACCGTTCGCGGTTCTAGATGGTAAACCCCCTGTAAACTCTTGACCTGCGGGTTTATATTGGTTTAGAGGGGGTGTAACTCCGTGAACGGTCTTTAATCCCGAATAAACTAGGTAAAAATTGCATACGGGTGAATGATGGTCTTGTCAACACGAGGCGTGATGTTCGAGCGCCTCATAGTAATAGTCGGCAAGACCGGCGGAAAGGAAATCGACATGGCACTGCCTAAGGATTTCATCGACACCAACGACTTCACCAAAGAGCAGATCCTGGCTATTGAGGATCTTGGCCTGGCAATGAAGAAGGCCATCAAGGTTGACGGTTATTATCCGCACCTGCTCCGCAACAAGAGCCTTGGCATGATCTTCCAGCAGGTCTCCACCCGCACTCGTCTTTCCTTCGAGACCGCTATGACCGACCTCGGCGGCCATGCTCAGTTCTATGGCCCTGGCACCATCCAGCTCGGCGGTCACGAGTCCCTGGGCGACACCGCTCGCGTTATGGGCTCGCTGCTCGACATCATGATGGCTCGCGTTGACCGTCACAAGGACGTCGTCGGCCTCGCCGAGGGCTCCGCTGTGCCCGTCATCAACGGCATGTCCGAGTTCAACCATCCCACGCAGGAGATGGGCGACCTCATGACCATGCTCGAGAACCTCCCCGAGGGCAAGAAGATCGAGGACTGCACCCTGGCCTTCATCGGCGACGCCACCCAGGTCTGCGTCTCCCTCATGTTCATCGCCTCCAAGGTCGGCATGAAGTTTGTCCAGTTTGGACCTAAGGGCCACCAGATCCCCGACGGCGGCCTGCACGTTGGCACCGTCGAGGAGCGCGCCGAGTTCGGCAAGCAGATGATGGCCATCGCCGAGGAGAACTGCAAGGTCTCCGGTGGCTCCATCGTCATCTCCGACGACATCGAGTGCATCAAGGGCGCCGACTTCATCTACACCGACGTGTGGTATGGCCTGTACGACGAGGAGGTCTCGGGCGAGAACTACATGGACGTGTTCTATCCCAAGTATCAGGTCACCATGGACATGATGAACTTCGCCGGCCCCAACTCCAAGTTCATGCACTGCCTGCCGGCCACCCGCAACGAGGAGGTCGTCGACGAAGTCATGGACGATCCCGAGCGCTCCCTGTGCTGGGTCGAGGCCGAGAACCGCAAGCACTCCATCCGTGCTCTCCTTGCCGCCCTGGGCAAGCGCACCCCGCTCAACGACGAGGGTGTCGAGTACTCCGCCAAGGCTGAGCTCCACGCCGCTCTCGAGGCTCTCGAGCAGCTCTAAGCCTCAAGGCTTCTAAAAGCACGTTTGCGGGCGGCGGATGCTCGTCTCCTGTCGCCCGCTCACCGAGGCCCAAGCAATTGCCTTAATACCTTAGGGCCTCGGATCTGTCCAAGACTGAGCGAAGGAGCTCATCATGAGCGACGGAAAGAAAAAGCTTTCCTTCTTGACGGTCATTTCGACCATCATCTGCGTCGTCTTCGTTTGCGAGGCCGCCGCTCCTGCTGCTGCCATTGGCAACCAGCAGTTCTTCTGGTGGATCTTCCTGATCCTGACCTTCCTGCTTCCCTACGGCATGGTTGTCGCCGAGCTCGGTACCACCTATGACGGCGAGGGCGGCATTTACGACTGGGTACGCGATGGCCTGGGCGACAAATGGGGCGCCCGCATCTCGTACTACTACTGGGTCAACTACCCGCTGTGGATCGCCTCGCTGGCTACCATGTTCCCTGACATTTTGGGCATGGTCTTTGGCGTCGAGTTCAACTTGATCGCCAAGATGGGTATCGATCTTGCCTTTGTGTGGATCGTCTACCTCATGGGCCGCTCCAAGGCGGCCGACTCCGAGTGGGTCCTTAACGGTGGCGCCATCATCAAGGTCGCCGTCGCCGTTATCGTTGGCGCTTTGGGCATTTGGTATGCCATGGAGAACGGTTTTGCGAACGACATGTCCGCTGCCACCTTCCTGCCCGAGCTCACCAACACCAACGCTCTCGGCTACCTGTCGATCATCATCTTTAACTTCATGGGCTTCGAGGTCATCTGCACCATGACCGACGACATGGCCGATCCCGCTCGCGATATCCCCAAGGCTATCATCGTCGGTGGCCTGTCCATCGCCGTGATCTACCTGTTCGCTGGCTTTGGCATCGGCGCTGCGGTGCCGGCCGATTCCATCGACCCCGACTACGGCATGATCGTCGCAGTCCAGACCATGGTGGGCGACTCCATGATCTTTAAGGTCATCTGCATCGCCTTCCTGATCACCCTGTTCGCCAACATGGCCGCTTGGTCCTTCGGCGTTAACTCCGTTGCTCGCTACGCTGCCGAGCACGGCAACATGCCCAAGGTCTTCGCCTCGATGATCTCGGATGACGACATGCCCAACGGCGCCAACCTGGTCAACGCCGTCGTTGCCTCCCTGGTGCTGTGCCTGCAGCTCGTTCCCATCGACGCCATCTCCAACGGTGTCTTCTGGATGCTCTTCGGCACCTCCGTCGTCTTCCTGCTGCTGACCTACATCCCGATGTTCCCGGCGTTCCTCAACCTTCGTAAGAACGACCCCAACCGCGAGCGCATCTTCACGTTCCCGTTTAAGGGCGCCATGATGAAGGTCATGCTGGCCATCCCCTGCATCGAGCTGGTCCTGGCCATCGTCGCAACGCTGGTGCCGTTCTCCGCCGCCGAGATTGGCGACAAGCTCCCGATGATCGTTATCTTCATCGTGCTCGTGCTCATCGGCGAGGTCGTCCGCGTCGTCAGCGCTAAGGGCCGCGAGACCGAGTACAAGGGTCTGACCCCTGAGCTCGCAGCCCAGCGTCTCGCTGAGGAGGCCGCCGAGGCCGAGGAGAACTAGAGCACCCGGTTCTGGGGCTCCAACCCTCATCATCTTCTAACCATTCCCCCGGGGTGGGTGTGAGCGATAGCTCCGGTAACCACCGCCCACCCCAATCTCTCTTCCGTATCCTTCGTGCGTTTTGTCTCCGCGCACTTGGTTACGTCGTCGCTTGCCGGTGCGACTCCGTGAAAACCGGCACCGGGCGCCCCGACCTTTGCCGGGGAACGGGCGCCTACCATCTCTTGGTTTTAGGCTGCGGGTAACCCGCCCGCAGCAAGCGATCGTTCGATTTGGAGGAAATCTTATGCGTACGATCACCGAGTCCGAGTCCACCCCCAAGGCCGACGGCTTCTTCATGCCCGCCGAGTTCGCCCCGCAGGATCGCGTGTGGATGGGCTGGCCCCACCGCACCGACACCTGGGCCCACGGCGCCAAGCCGGCCCAGAAGCAGTATGCCGCCATCGCCCGCGCCATCTCCGAGTTCACCCCGGTCTATATGTGCGCCAACCAGGTCGACTACGCCAACTGCAAGGCCGTCTTCGAGAACGACGAGAACGTCACCGTCATCGAGATGACCACCGACGACGCCTGGTTCCGCGACACTGCCGCCACCTACGTCATCAACGGCAAGGGCGAGAAGCGCGCCAACCACTGGCACTTCAACGCCTACGGCGGCCTCGTCGACGGCCTGTACTTCCCGTGGGACAAGGACGAGCAGATCGCCCTCAAGATGGCTGAGCTCTCCGGCTGCCGCCGCTATCGTCCCGATGACATGATCCTCGAGGGCGGCTCCATCACCGTCGACGGCGAGGGCACCCTTGTCGTGACCGACCAGTGCCTGCTTTCCCCGGGCCGCACCTGCTCTGCGGTTTTGGAGGAGGAAGAGGATCCCGAGTCCATCTGGCCCAAGTACCACAAGAAGTTTGAGCCCTGGAGCGAGGAGCTTCGCGCCTACATGGACGAGCACCTCAAGGATTACCTGGGTGTCGAGAAGGTCATCTGGGTCAAGGAGGGCATCGACCCCGAGGAGACCAACGGCCACATCGACGACGTCGCCACGTTCATCGCGCCGGGCGTCATGGCCTGCATTTGGACCGACGATCCCGAGTATCCGTTCTACGAGCAGTGCCACGCTGCCTACGAGACCCTCTCCAACGCCGTCGACGCCAAGGGCCGCAAGATGAAGGTCTACAAGCTCTGCATGCCCGTGAACCCGCTGTTCATGGACCAGGCTTCCTGCGACACCATCGACGCCGACGAGAACGCCGAGCCGCGCGTCCCCGACGAGCCGCTGATCGCCTCCTACATGAACTACCTCGTGACCAACCACGGCGTTATCGTCCCGCAGTACGGCGACGAGAACGACCAGCTGGCCGTCGACACGCTCCAGAAGATCTACGACGAGGTCTGGGGCGAGGGCGTCTACAAGTGCGTCGGCGTTCAGTCCGAGCAGGTCGTCTTCGGTGGCGGCAACATCCACTGCATTACTCAGCAGGAGCCGTCCGCGTAATTGTCTGTCTTCCCGAGGCACGGCACCTTGCCCTTCAATCGTCGGGCATGACCCTTAAGGTCTATGCCCTCCTCTTTCAGGGCAATCTGCCGCACCTCGGAAACCCAGCCAATCACGCAGACGCTTAATCGTCTGGCTTCCTGAGCCGTGATGCTTCGGGAACCCAGCCGATCAATCGGACGGTCGGTGAATCGGACCATCTCGGGGCATTGATGGTCGGTTTATTCGATGTCTTGGTCGGCTGGGTTTTTCTTTGGGCACTCCGTTGCCTCCACTTCGGAGTGCCCGCCTCTTTGATTGAGTACGCGTCTGATCTGGGATTTATTGCGGGTTAGGCCAATTGTTCGCTTGAATATCCCAGGTCAGACGCGTACCCAATTGCCGAAAGTTTCCGGGCGCAAACGCGACCGTTTTGATCGGAGTATCTATGTACCAGCGTATCGTTATCTACACGCGCCTGTTCCGCGAGCGTTGGTCCAACAATTGCATCCTCTCTTCTCTTTGGGATGGCACCTGCACCGGTGACGCGGCCTGCAACCCTACCTTGGGCTGCGCCTTCGGTACAGATGCCATCCTTTTTGCTGTAGGGGGAGCGTGTCGTGGCAGGTAAAAAGTTCTCCCTGTTCGAGGTCATCCTCTCGGTTATCTGCGTTGTCTTTACCATCGAGGCGGCCGCTCCGGCATCTGCCATGGGTAACGTGCAGTTCTTCTGGTGGATCTTCCTCATCATTACGTTTTTGCTTCCCTATGGCCTGGTGGTGGCCGAGCTCGGTACGGCGTTCGATTCCGAGGGCGGCCTGTACGATTGGGTTCGCCTGGGCTTGGGCGACCGTTGGGGCGCCCGCTGCTCCTGGTGCTATTGGGTCAACTTTCCACTGTGGGTGGCAAGTATCGCCTGCATGTTCCCCAGTGTCATCAATGCGGTATGGGGCATCGAATTTTCGCTTGGGGTCCGAATTGCCATCGAGCTTGCCTTTGTGTGGGGCGTCACGGTCATGGCAATGCAGCCGGTGGCCGAGGCCGATTGGGTCATGGATGGCGGCGCCGTCATCAAGGTGCTCATTACCGCCGTGGTGGGAATCATCGGCATCTGGTTTGCCTGCAACAACGGCTTTGCCAACGATATGTCGTTTAAGACATTTGTCCCCGATCTGGGAGACACTAACTCACTGACGTATCTTTCAATCATCCTATTCAACTTTATGGGCTTTGAGGTGGTTGCGACCTTTGCCAGCACGATGAAGAACCCATCGCGCGATATCCCCAAGGCGGTTATCGCCGGTGGCGTTGCCATCGCGGCGATCTACATTATCTGTGGCATCGGTATTGGAGCCGCGGTTCCCACCGAGCAGCTTTCACTCGATTCGGGCATTGTGGACGCGGTTGCCGCCATGGTGGGGCGCGCTCACCCGCTGACGATGGTCGTGGGCGTGGCCTTTCTGGTAACGCTGTTTGCCAACATGATCTGTTGGAGCTTTGGCGTCAACAACGTGGCGAGCTATGCCGCGCGCCATGGCAACATGCCGCGTCCCTTTGCGCTGGTGTCCAAGAAGACCGGCATGCCCAACGGCTCAGCACTCATTAACGGTTGTTTTGCCAGCTTGGTGCTGCTACTTCAGATTCCGCTGGGCGAAGGTTCCGACGTCTTTTGGGTCTTCTTCTCGATGAACGTCGTCTTTCTGCTCATGAGCTATATCCCGATGTTCCCGGCGTTTTGGCGCCTGCGTAAATACGACGACCGCCCCCGTGTATTCCGCGCGCCCTTCGAGGGCAAGGTGCTTGCGGTAGCGCTTGCGGTGCCGGTGGTAGAACTCGTGCTTTCGATTGTTGCGACAACCGTGCCGCTTAACAGCTCGCCCGCCGAGATGTCAAAGTTGCCGATCCTCATGGGTGTGGTGATCGGCGTGTTGCTGGGCGAGGTTTCGCGCCTCATATCGCGCCGCGGCCGCAGCATCGACAATCCCGGCGTTGGCGCAAGGGGGACAGGTCGCTTTGCACCAAAACAGTAGCGCCGCGAGTTGTGCGGTGCTAGATGCATCTTGGATTACTGCTCACGCTGCTCGGGATCAGATGTGAGCTTGGGTGCAAAGTAGGGGACGTGGCCCAGGTAGGGGCAGCTGTCCTCGCGTGATTCGACGACGCAGGGGATATCTTCGTAGGTGAGTGAGTCGCTCAGGCGGGCGATGGTCTTGGCGGCAGGAGCGACGAGCATCTTGAGCGGTGCGATAGGCGCCATGGCATCTCCTTTCTTGCATGCGACCCGTGTTTTGGCGCGAATGTATACGCCGCCAGTCTAGCATTCCGCCGAGGAGAGCTCCAAACCACCACAAAGGGGATGGGCAGATGCAAGTGAGTAGACTTATTTGGATATGCCGAGCACATCGCAACAAATACTCAATAAAACCGCAGGTCAGAGCTGTGGCGTTTTGGGGCGTGCTTGACCTCCTGCAAAAAGCCTACTCACTTGGTTTTTCTGCTAGAAGACCGCCGCGAGGGAAGGCAGCTCCCTCGCGGCGGCTGACATTTGCCCAGATAAAACCTGCCAAAATAAACCTGTCTACTCTTTGAGCCAGAGCCGACACTAATTCAAATGGCGAAATCAAAGGGCGTTCTCTGCATGGAGGGCGCCCTTTTTTATCGCGGGATGTTTTGCGTGGCAGTCATGAGGCCCGGGCGGTTGTTGACGCCGAGCTTGCGATAGATGGCGTTGACATGCTTCTTGACGGTTGACTCGCTTATGAATAGCTCGTTTGCCATCTGTTTGTTCGTTTTGCCGTCGAGCATGAGCCGCATGACTTCGGCTTCGCGCGGTTGGATATTGTGTTCTGTAATGAAAGCATTTAGCTGGTTTGTGTCTTCTGTCTGGGTGAGTTTAATGCCCTGAGGATAGAGGTTGGCGAGCGCGAGGCTCGCGTGCCGAGCGACTTCGAGCAGGATTGCGAGCTCGGTGTCGGTGAAGTCTCCGGCCGTGCGTTCACGAAACAGGGTGATGCTTCCTAGCGGGCTGTCGTTGTGCGCGAGCGTGGCCGTACAGCCAAAGTAGACGCCCTGCGGTTCCATCCATTTGCGATAGATGGGCGTGGCATCGCGTCGCTCGACGTCGACGAGGTCGAGGTCGCGGTAGACGCCGACCTTATGTAAGTCAAAGCTCCATGTTGTATAGTCCATCGCGGCGTAGCGGTTGTAGTAGTCGCTCAGTGCGCGGTCGTCCATTCCGCTGCTTGCGGGGTGGACGTAGCGTGGGGCATCACTGCCCGCCGCCTCGATCAGGTCGAACATGGCGATCAGATGGGGCACGAGCCCTGTCGTTCCCTCGAGGGTCTCCTTTTGCAGCTTATCGACACCGTGTGATGCGTGGATTGCAAGCGCGAGCTCGTTGAGAGCAGTCCAGGTCGTACTGTCCAACTCAATGGTCTGCTGTTTATTGCATGGGGGCATAGGGCATCCTTTCCATTGTGGAACCCAGTATGTCATGTTCTCGGCCTGAATAGAACTTTAGGTCAGCGAATGGTATACCGTCGGTCGCTGAAAGGGGCTCGAGGGACCATTGAGAACATCTCGGTGCGGCCGCATCATGGTCTCGTCAAGCAAAAGCACCGAGATTTAGGAGCTTGAAATGAAGACCATCTACGAGAGTGAGTCCACACCTAAGAAGGACGGGTTCTATATGCCCGGCGAGTATGAGGAGCAGGAGCGTACCTGGATTTTGTGGCCGCATCGTTCGGATGTGTGGCGCTGCGGTGCCAAGCCGGCGCAAAAGGTCTTCACCGAGATTATTAAGACCGTTGCACGTTTTCAGCCCATCACTGTGGGCGTCAACACTGAAGACTTCCCCGCGGTGTGTGAGATCTTCGACGGCGTTGAGAACGTGCGCGTTATCCACATGGAGTACAACGACAGCTGGATTCGCGACCCCGGCCCGGCGTTCCTTGTTAATGACAATGGTGAGGTTGCTCTTTCGCACTTCCACTTTAATGCTTACGGCGGTTTCATTGACGGCCTGTATTTCCCGTGGGACAAGGACGCTTCCATTGGCCTGCAGGTGGCGCAGCTTGAGCAGGTTAACCGCTATCGTCCCGAGGATTACATCCTCGAGGGCGGCTCGTTTAACTGCGACGGCCAGGGCACCGTGGTGACCACCGAGATGTGCCTGCTCAACGAGGACCGCAACCCCCAGTACACCAAGGAGCAGATCGAGGAGAAGCTTGCCGAGTACCTGGGCATCGAGAAGGTCATTTGGATCAAGGATGGCATCGACCCGTTTGAGACCAACGGGCACGTGGACGACGTCGCATGCTTTAGTGCGCCCGGCGAGGTCTGCTGCATGTGGACCGATGATCCCAACCATAAGTTCTACAAGGAGTGCCAAGAGGCGTATAAGACGCTTTCCGAGACGACGGATGCCCGTGGCCGCAAGCTCAAGATCCACAAGGTGATTATGCCTGCGACCTCGGTATATATGACCGAAGAGGAGGCCAGCACGATTGACCCCGTCGAGGGCGTGCTGCCGCGTACCCCCGAGGACGCTTTCGAGCCGAGTTACCTCAACTTCCTGCCCATCAACGGCGCAGTGCTTGTACCGCAGTTCGGCGATCCCAATGACGCCCAGGCGCTCAAGGATATCCAGGCTGCTTATCCGGACCGTGAAGTCATCGGTATCATGACTCGCGAGGTTATCTACGGCGGCGGCAACATCCACTGCATCACCCAGCAGCAGCCCAAAGCGCGCTGCAAGTAGATGCGGTTGCAGGCACACGGGGTAGTGTCGATATGACCTGGGGCCCGCTGGCGCACACGCTGGCGGGCCCTTTTGCGTGCGGCGGGCAGCGTTGCACGCGGGCACTCGGGTCTAAGCGAGGGTACCAGGGGCCTTGCTTATCGTCGATAGTTGGTCTAGAATCGTCGATAGTCGATGATAGGGGGTAGCATGCAGCTTGTTGAAAGTGAGGCCGTGGAGTTCAAGTGCACATTTACCCCTAAGCTGCTCAAAGCTGTGGTGGCGTTTGCCAATTCGAATGGTGGTACCTTGTATATCGGAATCGACGATTTTGGCAGCATCGTCGGAGTGGACGATATCGATGCCACCATGCTTCAATGCTCTAATGCAATAACCGATGGCGTGTATCCCGACGTTTCTGAAATCACGACGGTCTCCGCATTGGACATCGATGGCGCAGCGTTGGTGAAAATCGAGGTGGAAGCGGGTCCTCACAAGCCGTACTGCCTGTGCTCGAAGGGATTTGTTCCCGCCGGGGTATATCGGCGCCTAGGTCCTGCAAACGTGCCCATCGAGATGGCCCAGATCCGCTCGATGATCAAGCGCACCGACGGCGATTATTTTGAGACCGCGCGCTCTCATGAACAGAGCTTGACGTTTTTTGAAGCCGAGCGGGTCTTTAGGCGCGCGGAGATTACGTTTGACCAAACCTCTCAAAAGAATCTCGGCCTTATCGATGAGTTGGGCTTTTACACCAATTTGGCACTGCTGGTCTCTGACCAAAACCCCTTTGCAGTCCGCGCTGGCCTCTTCAACGACGATGCGTATACCGAGTTTATCGACCGTCAGGATGGCGAGGGCTCGATCTTCAGGCAGATAGAGGATATCGAACGGTTCCTCAATATATCGAACGCAACGCGTATGTACTTTGTGCCGGGAAGGCTCGATCGCATAGATAAGGACGACTATCCCCGCGAGGCTGTTCGAGAGGGAATTCTGAACCTGTTTATCCATCGCGACTACGAATCTTCGGTGGCGTCTCTTATCAAGATGAGCCGTACGGCGCTTGAATTTACCAATGCGGGAGGGCCGCAGCACATCAGCGTCGAGGAGGCGCTTGCGGGCGGCTCGGACGCTCGGAATCCAAAGCTGCAACTGCTCTTTTTGCGTCTGGGGATGGTTGAGGCGTTTGGAACGGGCCTCAAGGGGATCCGTGCGCTCTATGAGGCAGAAGGGTTGGAACCCGAGGTCTGCGCCTACCCTGCAATGTTTAGGTTGTCGCTGCCCAACGTCAACGCCGTGCGCAATTCCTATCTGACGCCTCGTGGCAATAGCGGTCCCAACTTGCGTGGGGATTACAGCGATTATGAGCAGCTCGAGCGGGAAGGGGCGCTGCCGCCCGATGTTTCGCAGGCGTTTGCATCCGTGCGAGCGCAGCGAGAGGGGCACGTGTCGATGAATGGCGACTGCGGCCACGAGGTGCGTGCCAAGCTCGTGGAGGAGCTTGGCTTTGATGTTGCGTGCAAGGCGTCCGCGATGCTACAGGATGTCTCGGACGAGCGACGTGGTGGATACGCTCGCACCTTGATTCGCTTTGCCCTTGAGCGGCCCCGCGGTTTTACGCGCCAGGATGCTTCGGACGCTCTGGGAACTGGGCGCGACGTGACGCTGCGGGTTATCAACGGTTTGCTTGAGGAAGGCACACTCGTTAAAGAGGGGCGCGCTCGGGCGACGAGATATCGCGCTGTCGGACAGGTTTAGGGACGGGCGGTCCGGCCCCCTGGGTTATTCCTGGGCAGAGGCCAAGGGCCGGGTGCCCGGCTCGCCTTGATTGAAGGGGTACTTAGAGCGTGCCGCCGTACATGTAGACGATAAAGCCGTCACCGGTGTCTTGGCTGTGGTCCTCTAGGATGCGCTTCATGTTGAGGTGCTCGTAGAACTGCCAATCGGAGTTGCAGTCGCTCATCAGGAAGAATTTGGTGCACCCGGCTTTGGCGAGTTCGGCGCGCGCAAGGTCGATGAGCGCACGGCCGAGCCCCTTGCCCTGCCATTCGGGCATGATGATGATCAGGTTGAGCTGGCCCTGGGCATATTCGTTGCCCGTGGCGGCAAAGCGGTCGGCTGTTGCCTTCTCGCGGCTATCGCCAAAGAGTGAGCCCTCGAGTTTGGCATCGGCGGTCTTTGCCATCTCGGTTGCCTGGGCGAACATCTCGTTGTAGCAGGGCTCCCACGTGGGATTGGTGCGCGGCTTTCCGTCCTCGAAGATGCCGATGCAGCAGGCGGCGATAATGCGGCCCTCGGCCTCGGCGACGAGCGCGATGGGGGAGCGCTGCAGCTGCATGGCGATGTTAAAACGCGCGCAGAAATCGGCGGCTTCGACGTCGCCTCGGTTGCGCAGCGTGTTGCACCACAGCTGGTTGTAGATGGCGGGGATGCCGGCCAGGTCATCGAGCGTGGCGGCACGCAGAGTTACGTTGTCAAGGCTCATGGGGGCTCCTTCCAAGTTGGGTCAGGCCACTTCTGAGTGTGACATGGCCGCAAGGCGCCCGCATCAATCATTCGGTAGACGACCCCCGATCCCACGGGGGCGGAGGGCTCCAAGAGGGAATAAGAGTGGATTATCGAACGCCCGCTCGACGAGAGTGGATAATCTTCCACTTTCGCCCGAAAAGCAGGCCAAAAACGGGAGATTATCCACCCTCATTCTGGGTAGTCGTTGGGGATGTTCTTAAACGACCAGTCATTAAAGAACGTCCCCAATGACTACCCCAAGGAATATCCCAGACTGCCGGCAGAAAAGGAACGTCCCTAACTGCCGCATCCCTAACTGTCACGACTACCTCAAAAGGAGCGTCCCCAAGTGCCGGCTTTGGCAACGCCGATGTCTTGGCAACGACAGCGAAAACCCGCCAGAGCGAGCAAGGTGCCTTGAAGCGAGGCGGCATTGACCTTTTGGTCACGCCGTCGAAGCTGAAAGGCAGATTGCCGCTCTGGCGGGTTTGCAGCGTCGGCCGGTTACGGCGTTTGGTAAAACGCCGTAACTCTAAACCCGCTCCGCGATCTCGTGGATGAGGTAGTCGGTCTTTTCCCAGCCCAGGCACGGGTCGGTGATCGACTTGCCAAAGACGCCGCCGTCGACCGGCTGGTTGCCATCCTCCAGGTAAGACTCGATCATAAAGCCCTTGACCAGCTTGGAGATGGACTCGTTGCGGCGGCAGCTATCGAGCACCTCCTTGCAAATGCGATACTGCTCAAGCGGTCGCTTGCCCGAGTTGTCATGGTTGCAGTCGATGACCGCCGCCGGATTGGCGTAGCCGGCGTGCTCGGTATAGCGCTCGGCCAGGCGCTCGAGGTGCTCGTAGTGGTAGTTGGGGTAGGTGCGCCCATCGAGGCCGATGTAGCCACGCATGACGGCGTGTGCGAGCGGATTGCCATCGCAATCGACTTCCCAGTTACGGAAGATAAAGCTCTGGTGCGCCTGTGCGGCGTAAATGGAGTTAAGCATGACGGTGGTGGAACCGGCGGTGGGGTTTTTCATGCCGACGGGCACCGAGATGCCGCTCGACACCAGGCGATGCTCCTGGTTTTCGACCGAGCGTGCGCCCACGGCAACATAGCTCAGCAGGTCAACGAGGTACTGATAGTTGGAGGGGTAGAGCATCTCGTCGGCGGTGAAGAAGCCCGTCTCCTCGATGACGCGCAGGTGCATGTGGCGGATGGCCTTGACGCCTTCGAGCAGGTCATCGGGCGCCTCGGGATCGGGGTTGTGCAGCAGACCCTTGTAACCGGTGCCCTTAGTGCGCGGCTTGTTGGTGTAGACGCGCGGAATGATGATGAGCTTGTCCTTGACCTCTTCGGCGACCTTGGCCAGTCGGTTCATGTACTCAAGCACCGAGTCCTCGCGGTCGGCAGAGCACGGGCCGATGATGAGCACCTTGCGTGCGTCCTCGCCGGTAAAGACTTTGGCGACCTCGGCGTCAAATGCCTGCTTCTTAGCGGTAAGCTCGGCAGAAAGCGGCATTTCCTCGCGGATCTCCATGGGGATCGGCAACTTGCGTTTGAATTCCATGGCCATAGGGGCCTCCTCAATCTATAGAAAGAGCAATAGGCGTATTGTCGAGTGCTCGGCATTATCCGCTGTCGCACGCTAAAGTGCAAGTCCCTTGTCACCCCGAAACCTGCCAAAAAGGGACAGGTTTATTTTGGTAGGTTTTATCTGGGCAAACGTTGACGCTCGCCGGGAGGGAATGGCGTCGCGCGGAGTCCAAAGACTGTCGCCGGTTCCCCGGGAAGCACCCTGTGGGCAAAAAATGCCAAATATGAGTACTGTTGCTATCGTAGTGCCATATTGTTGGCATAAGATAATAGACATAATAGCAAATATGTTCATTAACATCAACACATATAAGCCGGATATAGGGTAGCGCGCAGAGATGTGGTGTAAGAGGCGGGGCATGCCCCGCCTCCTCCCTTTCTTGAAAGGGAGGGGACACCGCCTAGAATTCGTCGTTGGAGTAATGAA
>CABQHT010000034.1 GCA_902464035.1 uncultured Collinsella sp.
GGTCGGGGCCGGGCGCGGGCTCGGGGTCCTTTGTGCCGGCTGCGGCCTGCTTAAGGCAGCCCTGGATGGCGCCCAGGATGCCCTCGCTCGAATACGTGGCGCCCGTTACGGTATCGACGTTGACGCTTTGCTTTTGCATGACGAGCCCGGGGAGCGCGTTCCAGGCGCGGCTCCAATACTCGGGCGTGTCGACCGTGTTCACGAGTTCTATGTTGGCGATCTTGCCGTCCGCGATGGTCACGCGCACGCTGACGGGCGTGTCCTCGCTGTAGCCCCAGGCGGAGTCGGTGTAGACGCCGTCTGCGTAGCCGCCGGCGGGCGTGAAGGGGTCGATGGTGTGGTGGGGCTTATTGGAGGAGCCGCCGGCCGCAGGGGCGGGGGCAACAGCCTCGGCAAGCCCGCCCGATGCCTTGACCAGTGCGTTTTTGATGGCCATGAGCAGGCCTTTTGATGAATACGTGGCACCCGAGATAGTGTCGACCGACGTCGACTGAGCGCTAATCACCGATTGGGTGATCGCCTGGGCTCGCCCAAAGTAGGCTGGGTCGTCTGCAGACGACACTATGTCGATTGCCACGATCTTGCCGCCCGCGATGGTCACGCGCACGGTGATACTGCCCCTAAAGCCGGTACCTGTGCCTTCATAGGTGCCGTCCTTGAGGTTTGCGGCGTCCATACCATAGACCGAGGGGTCGAGCGATTCGGTTGCCGGCGTTGCCGTCTCCTTCTGGACGTTGGAGGTGTCGACGGTCTTGAGGTCGGCGCCTGCGGCCTCTTGCGCGGGCGTGGCGGCGACCGTCTTGGCCACGAGCGGGGTGTACTGGGACACCACGAGGGCTACGGTTGCGCCCACGGCGATCGAGGGCACGATGAAGCCTGCCGTGGCGAGGCCGTGGCCGAGCGCCTTGGCTTTTGAGTGCTTGGGTTGGTAGTTGTCCATTTGTGGGTGGTCTCCCGTGGTCGAGTATGAGAAAAGGCCCGCAGCCCTGGTTGGGGCTGCGGGCGCTTGCGTTGCGAGCGCGTGGCGCGCGTTTTAGGCGCTAGTGCTGCATGCGGCGGCGGATGGCGACGCCGGCGGCCGCGATGGCGGCGCCGATACCGGCGAAGATGCCGACCGTGGCGATCTGGGTATCACCGGTGCCGGGGAGGCCGCTTGCGTCCTTCTTGGATGCATTGGCCTTCTTGGTATCGGTGGTCGTCGTGGTGGTCGTCGTGGTGCTCGAGGTGTTGCCCGTGGAGCTCTGGCTGGGCTTGGCGAGCGCCTCGCGGGCGGCCTTGAGCGCAGTCGTTGCCGCCTCGACGTCGGCAGCAGAGGCGTCGTCCTTCGAAAGCACGGATTGGGCTGCAGTCAGCGCGGACTGGTATGCCTTCCAGGAGTCGGCGGTGTAGTCGGACTCGTTCAGCGCATCGGCACGGCCAATCTCGACCTTAAGGTCGGTCTTCTGGTCGGTCGTTGCGGCCTTGGCGAGCGCGGCCTGAGCGTTCTGGAGCGTCGAGAGGGCGTTGGCAACCTCGTCGTCGGAAGCCGCGGGGCTTTCGTTAACGCCCTGGGCAGCGCTCAGCGCGTCCTGGAACGCAGCCCAAGATGCGGCGGTGTAGGTGCCCTGGTCGTTGCTCAACTTGGCAGCGGCCTCAATTGCGGCGTTGAGCGCCGTCTTGTCGGCCGACTTGGTGTAGGTGAAGCGCAGGTTGGTGGTGTAGCCGGTGGCCTCGACTTCAATCTGGTAGTCGCCGTTGGCATTGAACACCAGCGATTTATCCTGATTGGCGGCCGCCAGGTTAAGCGAGCCGTCGGCGTTGAAGATCTTTACCGCACCGCGGCCCTGCGCGCTGTACTCGGTACCGTTGACAGTGACCTTGGAGATGTTCGCGAGGTAGTTGGCAAGATCCTCGTCCGTGGCATCGTTGGCGGCGATGAGCTTAAGGTTTGCCGCGTCAAAGCTTGCGACGAGCTTGGAGCTGGTTGCTGTAAAGCCCGTGCTGATATCGGCGAACTTGCCACTCTTGTCGATGGCGGTCAGCGTGTGGCTGCCGGGCTTAAGAGCCGAGGCGTCAAACGTGACGGACACGGAGCTGCGCGCGTTGCTGGCGAGCGGCTCGACATCCTGACCGTCAATCTGGTAGGCGGCGTCAAAGCCTTCAGGCAAGGTGACATCGGCATTGACGGTGGCGTTGGCACCGTCAAGCGAGGCGTCCTTGGCCTTGATGGCGGCGTCGGCATCCTTGACGGGGACGTACTGGTTCATGGCAACGGTGTAGGTGCCCGTAGAGGTGTAGAACGTCACACTCTTGATGGTCTTGCCCATCATGGACTTGTAGTGCCGCGAGCTCAACGGGCTGCCGTGAGACTCGTTGACCAGGCCGCAGCTCCAGGCAATCTCCTTGCCCTTCCAGATGTTCTCGACGGTGCGCATGCCATAGCCCTCGGTGGTGCCGTCCGCATCGGCGGCATTGACCACGGCACCGTATACGGTCGCCTGGTTGCCGTCGGCGTCGACCATCTGCTCGCGCAGGTTCTTAAAGTCGATCTCGTAGTCGCCGTACTTGCTGGAGGTCTTAAAGTTGGCGGTGACGTTTTCAAGTTCGGTGGCTTTCTTGCCCTCGACAGCGCCAAAGTTCAGGTTGCCCTCGGAATCGGCGGTGAGCTCCTTGTAATTGGTCGGAACCTCGCCGGCGGGCAGCACGTAGTAAGAGTAGTTCGCAGACTCAAACAGGGCGTCCTTGCCCGTGTAGGTCGTCGTGGACTCCTTGCCCTTGATCGAGGTGGTGATCGTAACGGAGCTGTTGTCGGTCACGCGGGTGAACTTGGACCAATCGATGTCGCCTTCGCCCACCTTGACGGCAAACGTGGCGCCCGAGATATCCGTACCGTCGGAATTGACGTGGTAGGAGCCGCTCGCCAAGCTGGAGCGCGTCTTCTGCCGCGTAGCCGAGGTCACAATGTCGGTGCCGGCGTTGTTGCTCTCGGCGGCATAGAAATCGGCGTAGGGGATGTTCATGAGCACGTAGTCGCCGGCCTGGGGATACAGGCTCACGAGCGCGTCGAGCGCGCCCTGCAGGTGAGTGATCTGCTCGGCGGCCTCGGCTTCGCCCAGGTTTTTCTTGGCGAGCAGGTCCTTGGTCTCGGCAGTTTCGGTCTCGATGGACGAGGCGGTCCAGGAGTCCTCGGTGTACTTGGACTTATCGAGGGACGCCGCCTTGTCGTAGAGCTCCTGCAGCTTGGCCTTGGTGGCATCGGTCACCGGCTCCTTGGCACCCACGATGTTGTCATCGGTCGCGTGGAAGGTGTAGGTGTAATCGTTGTAGCCCAAGGCGTGGACGGTGAGCTTCCAGTAGCCGGTGCCGTTGGTGCCCTCGGGCAGCTGGCAGCGCTCGGATTTAGTGAGGCCCAGCTGAATGCCATTGGACTTGTGCATCCAGTTGTCGGCCGCGAACTTGGTGCCGTAGGTGGCAAGGGCGTTGGTGTAGGTCGCATCGTCGCCGTAATAGGTCCAGGTGACGCTTTGCATATTGGCGCCCAGGTCGCCATAGTTGCCGTTGAGGTCTACGCGCAGGAACTCGCCGTAGGAGCCGCTCGCGTCCTTAACCGTGGGTTTAATGTCCGTGGCGGTCTTGAGCTCCTGACCCTTGATACCCGAGTCGGTGCCGGTGGTGGCGGCGGCCGAGAAGCTGAAGGTTCCGTTATTGTTGGTCACGGTCTTAATGCCGTTGGTGTTGGCATCGACGTCTGCAACCAGGCCGGAGTAAGCCTGGAGGTTATTTTCGGTGTAGCCGCCGGCGAGCGTCTCGCCATTGGCGACAAAGCTGTGGCTCGCCTTAAAAGCCTCGAGGTCGCTGGTCTTGATTTTGACGGGAACGTACTTGAGTCCCGTGACCTCGTAGTCTTTGAGCGTGTAGCTTGCACCGTCGCAGGTCATGGCGCCGCGGTTCCACGTTACGGTCTTGCCGTCGGTCGTGGTGAACGACTTGCCGTCGGCGGCCCAGGTGGCCAGGTCAAATGTCGCGCCCTCGTTGGTGTAGATGGTAGCCATGCACTGGTAGCTGCCGCGGTGCAGGCCGTGGTTGGCGGTTGCACGGGTCACCACGTCAAAAGCGCCCTTGTCGGCCTCGTTGCGGGAATCGAGCTCGCTCGACGAAGCGGAGGACCCTGCCGCCTGCACGTTTTCACCAGCCCAATACTCGGCCCACGTCAGGCCAGCGTAGCCATAGGTGTACTCGTCGGTCGCAGGGGTCGACGGATTCTGCTCGTCATAGGCAGTCTGCAGGGCATTATCGACGGCAGCCTTGATGGCGTTGGACGAGATCGTAGCTGTGGTCACAGCGTCGATGTTGTCGGTGTTGCCGGCCGCCTCAATCTGCGCGGGAACGCCCTTTGCCTTTCGGCTGCCCTTGACAGCAAGGTTCATCTTCTCGTAGTCGTTGTCGCCCAGGGACTCGTAGTCTGCAACATCGACCTTGGTAATCTTGCCGCCCGAGACGGTGACGGAGACACTGACGTCGTAGGACTTGGCATCCCATTCGTCGCCCTTGTTATGCGGATCGTTGGAATCGGCCACGGCTTTGCCCGTGTAGGTTCCGTCAGCAATCTTGGACAGGTCGTACGAGGTGCCCGAGGACGCGTTTTGGCTGCTAGAATCGGTTGTGAGGAGGTTCGCCTCTTCGTTTTGGATGGAGACCGGCGCGTTGTTGGTAGCTTCGGTGCCGGTCTTCGTCATGGTTGCCGCAATTGCGGTGGTCGGGGCCATGGAGGTCACCATGGCGGTAATCACGGCTGCACGGCATGCGTTGCTGCCAAAGGCGTTAAGATGCCGCAGCACAGCGTTCTCTTTTTGCATATTGCCTCTTTCATCAGGGGTTTTACGTCGGATGCCAATCTCCTTTCCCGTGTTAGGGCACCCGTTTCTGCATAAATGTTGCTTAAGTATCTTAAGTTTGATTTGGATAACTTGCCAAACATTTGCCAGATAAGTTCTACGGGGTTAACAAAAATAACAGAAATTAACCTTGGGTAACTCACATACCTGCGATTGTGCGGGCGCATTTGCCGCGCATAAGCGCTACCCTAAACAGGAGTACGACAAGACCGGGAGGACGGTTATGGAAGATACGACTACCACACATGTGACAGCCGACGATATCGAGGCCGCCAACGACCTTATCGACTTTATCGAGGCATGCCCCAGCATGTTCCATACGGCGGCGACCATTATGGCCGAGCTCGACGAGGCGGGCTTTACCTACCTGCCCGAGAACGCGGCGTGGGATATCGAGCCGGGCGGTCGCTACTACACGCAGCGCAATACATCGAGTGTCATCGCCTTTAAGGTGGGCGAGGACCTGGCCGCGACATGGGGCGAGGACGGCGTTGCCGGCGACTATCATTTTCAGCTCGCGGCGTCGCACAGCGATTCGCCGACGTTTAAGGTCAAGGCTGTGCCCGAGCTCGATGGTGCGGGCGAGACGCTGCGCCTGAACACCGAAGCCTACGGCGGCATGATCGACTACACCTGGTTCGATCGTCCGTTGGCGCTGGCCGGTCGCGTGTTGGTGCGCGAGGGCGACCGTATCGAGAGCCGCTTGCTTGCCACCGAGCGCGAGGTCGCCATCATCCCGAGCCTCGCCATCCACATGAACCGCGGCGTCAATGAGGGCTTTGCGCCCAACCGCGCCGTCGACCTGTGCCCGCTCATCAGCGCCGGCGAGCTCAAGCAGGGTGACTTCGATGCCCTGATCGCTGACGAACTGGATGTTGAGCCTGAGCAGATTCTGGGCCGCGACCTGTTCTTGGTCAACCGACAGGATGCGCGTATTTGGGGCTGGGCCGACGAGTTTATCTCGACGCCCAAGCTCGACGACCTGGCCTGCGCCTACACTTCGCTGCAAGCATTTTTGGGTGCCGAGAACGCGCACGACGTTTCGGTCTTCTGCTGCTTCGATAACGAGGAGGTTGGCTCCGAGACCAAGCAGGGTGCCATGTCGACCTTCTTGGCCGATGCACTGCGCCGCATCAACGGATCGCTGGGCTTTGACGACGAGTCGTACCACCGCGCACTTGCCGCCTCGATGCTTGTAAGCTGCGACAATGCACATGCCGTGCACCCCAACCATGCCGAGAAGTGCGATGCCCGCAATCAGGTGGTACTCAACGGCGGCATCGTCATCAAGGAAGCCGCTAACCAGCACTACTGCACCGATGCCTTTAGCCGCGCGGTGTTCCAGGCCATCTGCGATGACGCCGACGTGCCCACGCAGGCCTTCGCCAACAAGAGCGACATGGCCGGCGGTTCTACCCTGGGCAACCTGTCGAACATGCAGGCGAGCATGCATGCCGTAGACGTGGGCCTGCCGCAGCTGGCTATGCACTCGAGCTACGAGACCGGCGGCGTGCGCGACGTGATGTACGCCATCCGCGCCCTCACCGCCTTCTACGAGCACAACCTAACCATCAACGGCGCCGAAAGCGTGGAGCTCTAAAACCTGCCAAAAAGGGACAGGTTCATTTTTGGCAGGTTTTATCTGGGCGAATGCAAGGGGTGAAACCGAACTAGATCGGTGATGCGTAGCCGCCGAGGTGCAGTATGCCTCGGCGGCTTTTTGTGTACAGAGTACGGCTAATGCTTATAAGTGCTTTACATGCTTTACGTATCCACCATAGTATTTTATGATAGTTCTGAAGTACTAAGGAGGGGTTATGACCACAACCGCCGCTCAGATCAACGTACGTCTCGATGCCGATCTTAAAAGGAGTGGGGACGCCGCTCTCTCCAAGGCCGGTATGACGCCGAGCCAAGCGGTGCGAGCGCTCTGGCAGCTTGCAGCGTCGCTGGCCGATCGCCCCGGTGCGCTCGAGGATATCCTGCTGCCCAGTCGTGCCCGGGCGGAACAGCGCGAGCGCGAAAAGGCCGCCAAACGTAAGCTCGAGCTCATGGATCAGGGGTCGAAGCTGTTCGCTGCCGCTTGCTGTGAGTCGGGAATCGATATGGTCAAGGCTCAGCCATCGGACGACGAAGAGCTCAAACGGAATGCCTATGCGGATCGCTATGGCGAGGAGATGAGCTGGCTCTATGAGTGAGACTCCAAAGCGCATCTTGGTCGACACCAACGTATGGCTCGATTACTTCATTCCCTCACGACGTGGCCGTTCGGTGGCGATTGAGTTTTTACGCGATGCGTGCACGGCGCAGGTAGATTTGCTGTATGCGGCGACATCGTCCAAAGACCTGTTCTATTTGATTTCAAGCGAACACAAGGCATGGTATCGGCGAGAGCACGGCTCGCTTTCCCAGGATGCCGCTACGGCAGCGACTTCGCTTGCATGGGATTGTCTTAGCGTGCTTTCGCAGCTTGCCACGCCAGTGCCCTGTGACCTGAGCGATATATGGATGGCGAGCAGGCAGCGTGAGCTCCATAGCGATTACGAAGACGATTTAATCATTGCGGCAGCTATACGCGCCCAAGCAGATTTACTGGTCACCAACGATGTCAAGCTCTCTTCGCATGCGCCCATCGCAGCAATGAACGTCGAAAACGCAAGAAAGTACTTGGCAACGCTCAAATAGCTCTAGACCTCCCTGGTCGAATAAAAGTCAGCGAGAGCTCGTCTGGGCGAGCAAGGTGCCTTGAAAGAGGAGGGCATTGGCCTTCTGGCCATGCCCGACGATTGAAAGGCAGATTGCCGTCCAGACGGGCTCGCAGCGTCGAGTGGTCCGCCGTTCGTTAGAACGGCGGAACCCTAATGCTCGATCCAGCAGCGCAGGGTCTCGCCGGCCTGCAGGTGACGCAGATTCTCTGCGGCGATATCCACAACGTTGTTGAGCGTGGCCTCTAGGTGGAACCAGCCGGAGACGTGCGGCGTGATGAGCATGTTGGGTGCATCCCACAGCGGGCTTGTGGCGGGCAGCGGCTCGGGGTCGGTGACGTCGATTGCGGCGCCGGCGAGGTGCCCGGACTCCAGAGCGGCAACCAAGTCGTCGGCGACCACAAGATCGCCGCGGCCGCCGTTGGCAAAGAAGGCGCCCGGCTTCATCGCGGCGAAGAACTCGGCGTTCGCCAGGCCACGGGTCTCGGGCGTGCTGGGCATAAAGGACGCGACGACATCGGCCTCGGCCAGGCGCTCGGGCAGGGCGTCCATGCCGTCCATGTCCTCAAACACGATGGGGTAGACGAGCGGATGGCGCTTGATGCCGCGGACATGTGCGCCCATGCTGCGGCAGAGCGTGGCAAAATGGCCGCCGATATCGCCTGCGCCCAGCACGAGCACGTTGGCATTTTTGAGCGAAGTGACCGGACCCAGGTCCTCCCAGCGATGCTCACGCTGCAAGTCTTGGTAGCTGGGCAGGCGCTTCTTCATAGAAAGAACCATGGCGAACATGTGCTCGCTCACGGCCTGGCCGTAGGCGCCCACCGAGCAGGAGAGCTTTGCTTCGGCCGGTACGGTGCCGGCGGCAAGGTAATCGTCATAGCCCGCGCTCTGCAACTGAAGAAGCTGCAGGTGCTCGCATGCCGTGAGCATGTCAGGGTCGATGTTGCCCAGGATCACGTCGGCATCGGCGACCTGCTCACGCGTGACGGCGTCGGCGCTCGTGTAGATAAAGTCCTCGCCCGGAGCGCTCGACTCAAGAATTGCGCGATGACGGTCGTTGACGGGCAGCAAAACCAGGATGTTCACAAGCAGTCCTCTCCGCTCGACCTACCAAAAGGGGCAGGTTAATTTTGGCGGGTTTTATCAGGCAAAACGTTCAAATAAAACGCCGGATGCAAGACGGGCGTGCCCGTCAGCATCCGGCGCATCTACGGCTACCAGCTCAGCAGCTCGTAACCATCCTCGGTCACCACGAGCTGCACCTCGCACTGGGCCGAATCGCTGCCGTCCTTGGTGCGCACGCACCAGCCATCGCCCTTGCTGATCTTGATGTCGGGCGCCCCGGCGTTGACCATAGGCTCGATGGTAAAGACCATGCCCGGAGCCATGATGGTGTCCACATCGGGCGCCTCGGTGGTAAAGCCCACAAACGGGTCCTCGTGGAACTCCTTACCGATGCCGTGTCCGCCGTACTCGCGCACCACGCTAAAGCCGGCGTCCTCGACCGTCTTTTGCACGGCCTCGGCCATCACGGACAGCGGCAGCCACGGCTTGACGGCCGCCAGACCCGCCTCTACGCTGGCGCGGGTGACATCGACCAGGCGCTGGCGCTCGGCCGAGACCTCGCCGATGCAGAACATGCGGCTCGAGTCGCTAAAGTAGCCGTCCAAGATTGTGGAGCAGTCGACGTTGATGATGTCGCCCTCGTGCAGCACGTCCGTATCGCAGGGAATGCCGTGGCAGACCACATCATTGATCGAGGTGCACACGCTCTTGGGGTAGCCCTCGTAGTTGAGGTCGGCCGGCGTGCCACCGTGCTCGACGGTGTAGTCGTAGATCATCTGGTCGATCTGGTTGGTGGTCATGCCTGCGGCGATATGCTCGCCCACATAATCGAGCACGCCCACGTTGATGGCTGCCGAGCGCTTGATGCCCTCGATATCAGCGGGAGTCTTGTAGAGCGTGCGAGGCAGAACCTCCCAGCCTTCTTCCCACAAGCGCTCGAGGCGCTCATCAAAGGCGCTATGGCATTTCTTGTATTTCTTGCCGCTGCCGCACCAGCAAGCGTCGTTGCGGCCGGGCACGGGTCCTTTGTCATACATGGCTAACTTCCTTTCATTCGCAGCTAGTATAGCCCACCCACGCGGCCATAAAAGTTGCGGTGATATAGTTCCGATTTAAGCGGTTTAACAGCACAAATAGGAACTATATCACCGCAACTGATGGGGTGGGATGGCGGGCACTAGCTGCTGCGTGGTTTTGCTAGTAGCTCACCTGGCAGGGAATGTCGAGGGCTTGGACACGCGCGGCAATGGCGTCGAGCACCTCAGGCGTCGCTTTGGCAAGGCCGGCGACCGGCGTCTCGCGTGCCACCGTGTAGATGGTCGCCTCCTGCGGGCGAATGCGCTCAAGCGCCGTGAGCCAGGGGGCAACGTACTCCTCGCCGGTGTTGTCGATAAGCTTGCCCTGATACTCGCCGGTCAAAAAGATCGTCTGGATAATAACGTGACCGTCAAAGCTTGCGAACGTCTCGATCTGGTGCTCGACGTCGTAGGGGCCAACAGGCTGGTCGAGCAGCTGGATAAACGCCGGGTCGACCGTATCGAGCTTAAGGATATTGTCGTCGACCATCATGAGGGCGTCGTGCACCTCGGGGCGGTCGGCGCGCGTGCCGTTGGAGAGCACGGCAATCTTGCTGTTCGGCGCCAGCTCGTCGCGCAGCGCCACGGCACCGGCAATCGCCTGCGGAAACTCCGGTGCGGCGGTGGGCTCGCCGTTGCCGGCAAACGTGATGACATCGGGGAGTTCGCCCTCGGCGGCCATCTCGCGCAGCTTGGCTTCGAGCGCGTCGAGCACCACGGCGGCGGTGTTATACGACTCGTGGCAGGGACGCTCGGCGTTGAGGCCGTTCTCGCAGTAGATGCAGTCGAACGTACAAATCTTGCCGCTGGCAGGCATCATGTTGACGCCGAGTGAGAGACCAAGGCGACGGCTGCGGACGGGCCCAAAGATAGGGCTGGCATTCAAAAACGTAGACATAAGAAAGTCCCCTCGTAAAGTTCGCACACCAGCTTATCACCCTGCGAGTGGTTGGGTATGGGGCACCCCGATCAAACTCAAAAGCGGGACAACAAGCGCCGCTCTGCCGCCGCCCGATTAAGCCTGCTTCCAAACGCCGAGAACTTCGCCAACATATACCGTATGAAAATCGCGCTGAGGGTAGTTATCGTCGACAAGGCGGCGATCGACAAAGCCATCTTCTACAAGAGGCGCCGCATAGAACTTTTTACAGGTGAGCACGAGCTCCGATTCGGCGATGGCGCAAGCCCCATCGAGCTCGATTGCCGTGAGTTTGAGATGCTCGAGCTTGTCGCCGTCGCGCCCGCTTTTAGCGCCAAGGTAGCCAAGTTCGCGGCGGTGCCCCTCGCCTAGAAAACAGACGGAGAAGCGGTCGCCATGCTCCATAAGTTCGTGGGTGTAGCGCTGGGGTCGCACAAAGACGGTGACGGTGGAGAGCCCCCGATGGGGCGTGCCGTCGCCACGGCGCTCCCAAAGCGACCCCATCTGCCCCCACGAGATAGTCATGGCGTCATGAACGCCGTCTGCACTCCCGCTCACGAGGGCGGCCCATTCCATGCCAAACTTGGTTACCGGATTTACTTGCAGCGTTTCGATTGCGATTTTCTCCAACATATTGAGCTTCCTTTCGTGCTGTCGTCTCTTGAGCGTCTGTGGTCTTGCCTGCGTCCGACTGTTGGGGCTGGCGCTCATAAGCCGGATCAAATCTGCCGGTGACAAATACTGTGATAGTCCAAATATTCTCCTTCTTACCAGCGACGTAAAGAGGGCACAAAATACCAAGTTGGTTTCCTTTTAGTTAGCGGGATGATGCGAAAGTGATGATTCTATAACTCAAAATCTTGCAGTCCTACTTTGCAAGATTTAGACTTTCTTGCAGAATAGAACTGCAAGATTTGGAGTCGCCATGCCGTTTAACTCATTGGTGGAGGAGAAAATTCTTGACTTTGAGAAGCTCGGTATACCAGAGGTTTTCAATCGCGATCTTAAGCTCCTTCCCATTCAAAAGCCTGCGCGCAACAACCTTGCACAGGTGCTTGTGGGTACGCGCCGGTGTGGCAAGACGTTCCGTCTTTTTCAAGAGATGCACGACATTGTTGCGGCGGGCTATAACCCTCAGAATATTCTGTACTTCAACTTTGAAGACGAGCGTCTCAAGCCGTATTCGGTGGCGCTGCTTTCCGATGTGCTCGATACGTTCTTTGCCATGCGTCCTACGGCAAAGGAAGAAGGGTGCTTTCTCTTTTTCGATGAGATTCAAGAAGTTCCCGACTGGAGCCTTTTCTTGAGGCGTGTTATCGATTCAACTGAAGCAACGGTCTACGTCACGGGTTCCTCATCAAAGATGCTGTCGGCTGAGCTTGCCTCGGAGTTCAGGGGCCGCTCGATTTCCAAAGAGCTTTTCCCATTGAGTTTTGCTGAGTTCGTTCGTTGGTCGACGGGACAATCCGTCAGCGCTTCCGATGGGTTTTCATCGACTGACGCAGCTGTGCTGCGAAATGCGCTTAATGATTATCTACTTCGTGGCGGTTACATCGCAGCGCTCAAATTGCCCGCCGCCGACGGCATGATACTCATGCAAGAGTACGCGTACCGCACGGCGGCGATGGACGTGATCGAGCGATATAACCTGCGAATGCCGCAAGTCGCGGTGAGCTTCCTCACCAGGTGCCTCGCCTCGTCTGGACGCGAGCTCTCTGTGAATAAGATCGCGCACGAGTTAAAAAGTCGGGGAGTCTCGACATCACGAGAGACGCTGTCAAGCCTGCTGTCGTATTACGAGGAGGCTTATTTAGTCTTTTCTTTGGGTGATTTGAACCGAGCGCTTGCCGATAACCCTCGTTCTAGCTCAAAGGTTTATTCGGTCGATCCGGGAATGTTTGCTGCGTTCTCAAAAGCGGCAAGCAAGGAAGTGGGCCAGCGGCTGGAGACAGCGGTGTTCAATAGGCTCCGTCGTCTAGCACCGGTCGCGCGCACGGGCTCTCTTGCCCGACTGACGTTTGAGCACGAGAAGAAATCTCATGAGATCGATTTTGTGATGGGGGATGCCCTACTCGGTGATGCGTATCAGTTGATTCAGGTGAGCACGGAGATAACGAATCCCAAGACGCTGCAGCGTGAGGTGTCAGCCCTTACGGCGGCCATGTCCAAATACGGCATCGATGAATCGGCTATCGTAACAATGGATACCGAAGATGCGATTGAAACCCAATCGGGAATCATTCGAGTGGTTCCTGCTTGGAAATGGCTGATTGACTAATTGTGCTGCAAGTAAAGGGCGCCAGACGGGTAGAGTAAACGCGTTCGTTTCTGTACAAATGACGCCAAAACAGCCAAGCCACACCTTGACGCGGCCGGACAGCGTTGACGATAGGACCACAACATGGATTTTACGGTTGAGAATGCGGGCACCGCGATTGCCTGTCGCGAGTATGCCGGCCCGGACGTGCCGTCCGATGCGCCTGCTCTGGTATGCGTGCACGGTGCCTGCGTCGACGGTGTCTTTTTTGACGGCATCGGCCGCGAGCTCAGCCGCGACTATCGCGTAATTACCTACGACCGCCGCGGTTGCGGCGAGAGCGGCGACGCTGTAGACGGACGCTACGACCTCGCCGCCCAGGCCGCCGACCTGCAGGCCGTTATCGAGCATATTGGCGCTCCGGCAAACGTGCTCGCGCACAGTGCCGGTACGCTGGTGACCCTGGAGCTTCTCCGTGCAAACCCCGACATAATCTCGCGTGCGATTCTGCATGAACCCGCCGTGACGGATGAGGGTGCCGGCCTGGGCGCGGCCCCGGTTTTGCTCGAGATGATCGCCGCGGGAAAGGTCTCCAGGGCATTACGGGCCTTCCTGGGCGCCATCGGCGATTCGGACCCCGAGGCCCCCAAGTTAACCGAGGCAGAAGCCAAGCATGCCCTGCGCAACGGCCGCAGTTTCATGGCAAACGAATACGGGATTACTATGACCTGCGTTCCCGATTGGGATAGCGTTCGCGCGTCAAAAACGGTGGCCGCCGTGCTCCTGGGCGAGCTCTCGATTGGCACGCCCCGCGAGGCTGGTACGCGAGCGGCTGCCGAATATCTCGATTGTCTTCTCGTGACGATCCCGGGCGCGCATAACGGTCTGCGCGATCGCCCGGCAGCGGCTGCCCGGGCTGTCCGTGGCATCCTGGGGCTCTAGCATCCGCAAACGTTTCGGCCGTATTAACAAATGTGCTCAAAACCTCACGTCTGCGGTTTCAATCGCGCCGTCTGCCAACTCATAAAAATGTAGCAGCATTCACGTACTTACCTGCATCGACAAGGTGTTACCCTTGTAGCATTTGGAACCCACCGCTACCATGCGAAACTATCGAAAGGGCCCCATATGCTCAATAATCACGAGGCCAATCTAACCGACGAGGAGGCTGCCGCCGAGGTCGCCCGTGTCGCGAAGACCTACCCCGTGGTGCGTTTGCTGTCGGCCGATCAGGTCAAGAGTGACCGCAACTGCCTGCTCGCTGGCGATCGGTGCCCTTGCCTGCGCCAGTCAAGTCTTGAGGCCATGGCAAGCTCCGATGAGATATCGGAGCGGCTGCTCAGCGACGGCGTTGAGTACCGTGCCCGTGTGCGCTCTTTGACGGTCGAGGGCGAGCCTCACGTATTGCTGATGGTGCGCCCTATCGATGAACAAGAGGCCGCAGAAGAGGACCTTGTCTACACCGATGTGCTGACGAGCGTGCATAATCGTCGATATTACGAGGAAAAGCTTCGTAGTGCCCGCATGAATGCCGGCGTTGCGATGATCGACCTCGATGATTTTAGGGTCTTCAACGATACCTGTGGTCGTCATGCCGGCGACCTTGCGCTCGGTGCTGTGGCGGCGGCCATTCGCGGCAGCATTCGCTCGACTGACGAGCTTGTGCGCCTTGGCTGCGACAAGTTCGTGGCCGTCATGCCCAATATCCCCTCCGATGACTTTGCGCGTCGCCTGCGCCATGTATCCGATGCCGTTCATGCCACGATCGTCCCGGGCCATGAGCGCGTCAGCTTGTCAGCGTGTGTGGGCGGCGTTCGCATTAACGGCGAGACGGTCGATGAGGGCGTAAGCCGCGCGGTTCAGCTTTTGAGCCACGCCAAGGCAAAGCCCGGTACGGTCGTGACCGACAACGACGCAATCGCGACTTTCCAAAGCCAAAAGCCCTCGATCCTTATTGTCGATGACTCCGAGATGAACCGTGTCATCCTCAACGAGATGCTCAAGGACGAGTATCACGTCCTGGAGGCTGACAACGGCCGCGCGGCGCTCGATATGGTCGACCGTTATGGTGATGAGCTGTCGCTTGTGCTGCTCGATATTGTCATGCCGGGCATGAGCGGCTTTGAGGTACTGGCCGACCTGTCGCACCGGTCTGTCGCCGATAACCTGCCCGTCATCATGATCTCGAGTGAAGATTCCGACGACGTGGTGCTGCGCGCCTACGAGTTGGGCGCTTCGGACTACATCAACCGCCCGTTTGATGCGCGCGTCGTGCGCCGCCGCGTGAGTAACACCATCCGCCTGTATGCCAAGCAGCGTCGCCTGACAAACCTGCTGTCTCAGCAGTACAACGCGCGCGTTAAGAACAGCCGCATGCTCATCGATATCATGGCCGGCGTCATGGAGCTTCGTAACGGCGAGAGTGGCCTGCACGTCACGCATATCGAAAAGCTGACCGAGCTGCTGTTGGGCTGCCTGGTGCATCGCAGCGACAAGTTTCCGCTCGACAACGAACAGCGCTCCACGATCGCTATGGCCTCGGCGCTGCACGATATCGGCAAGATGTCGATCGACGACGCGATCCTCAACAAGCCCGGACGCCTGACGTCCGAGGAGTTCGAGATTATGAAGACCCACACCACCCTCGGCGCAGATATGCTGCTTGAGTTGGGCCGTCAGCATGCCGGCAATTCCTTGTTGGAGTACGCATACCAGATCGCGCGCTGGCACCACGAGCGTTGGGACGGCAAGGGCTATCCCGACGGCCTTAAGGGCGACGACATTCCCATTGCCGCGCAGGTGGTCTCGGTGGCCGATGTATACGATGCGCTCACGAGCGTGCGCGTGTACAAGGATGCCATCCCGCACCAGGAAGCGATTCAGATGATTCTGGACGGCAGGTGCGGTGAGTTTAACCCGCTACTGCTCGACTGCCTGCTCGAGGTGCAGGACCGTATTGCCGAAACGCTGGCACGCCCTGCCGACGTCGTCGCGTTTCCCACGATTTAGTTTGATCGAAGGAGTTTCATTCCATGATTTCCATGCGTGAAGCGTATGAGAAGATCGGCGCCGATTACGATGGCGCATCCGTTCGGCTGATGGGCGAGGAGATGCTCGCCCGCTTTGCCCTTAAGTTCCTGGATGACGAGAGCATGGACAAGTTCGAGGCCGCTATGGCGGCAGGAGACGCCGAGAGTGCGTTTATGGCCGTGCATACGCTCAAGGGCGTGAGCCAGAACTTGGGGTTCGACAATCTGTATGAGCCGGCGGTTGTGGTGACCGAGGCGTTGCGTAATGCCGATACCGTTGACGGCGCCCGTGATGGGATACATGCGCTACGGCAGCAGTATGCGGCAACGATGTCGGCCCTGCGTGAGGCGGCTGAGTAGGAGGCTACGAGTTTTGGCGTATTCCAAGCTTGTTGATGTAGATACGAAAGGGCGCCCCGCCGGACCATATGGTTGGCGGGGCGCCCTTATTTGTTGCGGTGTTCGTAAACTAGCGGGCCTGCTTAACCTTAGCCGCTGCCTCGACAAACGACTTCCACAGGTTAAAGTCGGTCTCGAGCGTCTGCCACGTGTACTCAGGGTGCCATTGCACGCCCAGGCAGAAAGGCTGGCCTTCGACTTCGATGCATTCGGGCACGCCGTCGGTTGCCTTGGCGACCAAACGCGTGCTCTTACCCAGACGATCGACGCAGCAGTGGTGTGCGGAGTTGGTTTGGATCAGCTTGTGTCCGCCAACCGCGCGCTCCAGCAGCGAGCCCGGTACGACCTCGACGGGGTGCACGGGATCGTTGAGCACGTGGGTGTGACGCCACTGCGTGCGACCCTCACGCGCACCCAGGCTCGGCACGTCCATGCACAGGGTGCCACCGGTGGCGACGTTTAACAGCTGCGTGCCGCGGCAGGTGGTAAAGAGCGGTTTTTTGGCGCGGAGCACCTCGTTGACCAGCTTGAACTCAAAGCGATCGCGGATCTCGCAGCAGAGCGTAGGGTCGTAAGGGCGCTCGTCGCCCCAGCGCTTTGGGTTGACGTCCGGGCCGCCGGGGATGGCGACGCCGTCGGCGATGTCCACGTAATGACGGATGACCTCGATATCCTCGGTGATGGACATCTGCAGCGGCAGGCCGCCGGCGGCAAGGATGGCATCGACAAAGACGCTGGCGATCTCCTCGTTGGGGGAGAGCGTCTCGCTCAAAAACGGCTTCGCCTCTTCCCAGCGCGGCGCGACGAGGATAAGCGGACGGTCGGCGGGGGCGACGTCAACATGCGGGGTATAGGACGATGAAGTGCGAGTTCCGATCATAGGTGTAACTTTCGAATCCGGATGGTCATGGCAAGCGGGCGAGCGCACGGCTGGTTAGTGGCCCTTGATGGAGTTGAGGAAGTCCTGGGCGCGCTTGGTCTGGGGATGGTCGAAGAACTCGTCGGGCGTGCCGGTCTCCACGATCTGACCATCGGCCATAAATACGACGCGGTCGGCTACGCGGCGGGCAAAGTTCATCTCGTGCGTAATCACGATCATCGTCATGCCCTGCTGGGCCAGACGAACCATGACCTCGAGCACCTCATTGATCATCTCGGGGTCAAGGGCGCTCGTAGGCTCATCAAAAAGCATGGCCTTGGGCTGCATGGCAAGCGAGCGAGCGATGGCCACGCGCTGCTGCTGGCCGCCCGAGAGCTGTGCGGGCACCTTATCGGCCTGCTCAGCCACGCCCACGCGGCTCAGGAGGTCCATGGCGCGCTCGCGAGCCTCGTCCTTGGACACGCCCAGCACGTCGACCGGACCCAGCATGACGTTCTGCAGCACGGTCATGTGCGCGAACAGGTTGAACTGCTGAAACACCATGCCCAGCTCGGCGCGCATGCGGGCAAGATCTTTGCCTTCTTGCGGCAAGGGCTGGCCCTCGATGAGGATCTCACCCGAGTCGATAGTCTCCAGGCGGTTGATGGTACGGCACATGGTCGACTTGCCCGAACCCGAGGGGCCAATCACGACAACGACCTCGCCGCGGTCGACCGAGAGGTTGATGTCATTGAGGACATGCAGATCGCCGTAGTGCTTATCGACATGCTTGAGCTCGATCAGCGGCTGGTTGCCGGAAGCGGAAGTGCTCTGTGCCATAATGCTCGGCTCCTTATTCCTAGAAATCGTAAATCGTTAGCGGATGATGGTCGCGCCGGTCTTGTGCGAAACGTAGACGGCGGCCTTGTTAATCGCGACATTGATGAGGATGTAGATGACCGCGATCACCAGGTAGACCGACACGAGGGCGTCGTAGTTGGTAATGAGCACGCGGGCATTTTGCATCAGGTCGGGGTAGCTCACCACGTAGGCGACGGTGGTGTCCTTGACCACGACTACGAGCTGCGAGATCAGCGACGGGATGATAAACCGAATCGCCTGGGGCAGCACGATTTTAAAGGTGATTTTGGCCTTGGAGAGGCCGAGCGCCTGGGCTGCCTCGACCTGGCCGCGCGGTACGGCGTTGACGCCGGCGCGGAAGATCTCGGCCAGTACGCCGGCTGCGGCGAGGGCGACGGGCAGCGTGAGCATCCAAAACGACGGCAGCGCGATCTTGTACTGGGGCAGCACCAAAAAGAAGAAGTAGATGAACAGCAGGCTCGGTACGCCGCGGAAGAAGTCGGTGAGCACGCGGCAGACCAGCTGTAGCGGCTTGATGTCGCTCGTGCGGCCGAGCATAAGGGCGAGGCCCAGCACCAACGCGATGGCGCCTGCGGTGAGTGCGACCTTTACCGTGCCCTCAAAACCGGCAAGCAGGAACTTCCAGGTGGTGAGGTGCGTAAAGAAGTACCAGTAATGGACCGAAAGCTGGCCGGTCACATAAAAGCGCTGCAGTACCAGAGCGATGAGCGCGGCCACGGCAACAAGTGAGATGGTGGTGCCGACGCGAATCTTGGCGCGCATCTTGGGGCCGGGAGCCTCGTAGAGCGCATCGCGCATGGTGAGCGCGGAGGTGGAGTGCTTGCTCATCGGAGGATCATCACCTTCTTATCGATATAGTTGCCAATGTGGCTCACCACAAAGGCCGTGCCCAGGTAGCCGAGCGCCGAGATAAAGAACGCGGCGACGCCGCCGAGCGAGCGCGTGTTGATGTAGCTCACCACGCCGGTGAGCTCCTGCGGTTGAAGCGGCACCTGACTGCCGAGCGCGGTGGTGAGCATGACGGCGATAAAGAGGTTGGTCATGGGCAGCACGCTCGAGCGCAGCGCCTGCGGAATCACAATCTTGGCGAGGATACGGCTGAAGCTCATGCCCAGCGAGCGGGCGGCTTCCACCTGGCCGACACCGACGGTGTTGATGCCGCTCATAAAGTTCTCGGAGCCAAAGGCAGAACCCAAGAGCACTGTGGCGACGATGACGCAGGTGCGGTAGGGCAGGACGACCTTGAGCGGCGGCAGCGCGTAGACGACGATAATGAGCAGCGCGATGCCGGGGATGTTACGGAAGACCTGGACATACAGGTCGCCAAAGACGCGCAGCGGCTTGAGCGGCGACACGCGCATCACGGTGACGGCGACGGCCAGCACCATGGCGATGGCAAACGACTCAAGCGTCATGCCCCAGGTTGCTAGCAGCGCGTCGATATAGTTCTGGCCATAGAGCGACCAGAGCTCGGAGAGACTCATGCGGACCTCCCGCCGGTAAGGAAAGGGGCTCCCGTGTGTACGGAAGCCCCGACAACTCAGTGAGGAAACAGTTTAGCGCAATAAAGCGCATCGTGCGTTTCCGTATGGTTTCGTAGCGGCCGTTACTAGGCTCGCTGCCTAGGCGCCGATCTCGGGCAGCTCGGGAACATTGGTGTCGCCCGTACGGTCGCCGATGCAGATCTGCCACAGCTCGGTCCAGGTGCCGTCATCCTCGATCTTCTTAAGGAAGTCGTTGACAAAGGCGACACCGTCGGAATCGAGCGGCAGGCCGATGCCGTAGGGCTCCTTGCTGCCGAAGGGCTTGCCGGCAATCTTGTACTTGCCGGGCTCGCGGACCAGGGCGCTCTGCTGCATGTTGTTGTCGATGACGTAGGCATCGACGCGGCCCTGCTGGAGTGCCTGACGTGCCTCCTCGTCGGTCTTGAACTCCTGCTGGCTGGCCTTGGGGGCGAACTCCTCCAGGATGGCGGGGCCGTTGGAGCCGGACTGGACGGCGACGTTCTTATCGGCCAGGTCGTCGACGCCCTTGATGTCGTCGTTATCGGCAAGCACCAGGATGGCCTGCTGCGTGTAGTAATAGGGACCGGCAAAGGAGACAAGCTTCTTGCGCTCGTCGGTGATGGTGTAGGTGGCAAAGACGGCGTCGACCTGGCCGTTCTGTAGGACGGACTCGCGCGTGTCCGAGGTCACCTGGGTGATCTCGACCTTGTTCTCGCCTAGGATGTAGTTGGACAGAAGCTGCGCGATGCCGGCATCGAAGCCACGGGTCTGACCGTCTTTCTCGTTGAGGAGGGAGAAGAGCGTGGAGGTCTGAACGCCACCGATCTTAAAGACGCCGGCGTCCTTGACGGCCGTGGCCCAGGTGCTGGCAGCGATGGCATCGTCATCGGCCTTGGGACCGTTGTTAACGAGCTTGTCGAATGCCTTGGCGTCGAGCGTGGTGGAAGCCTCGGTACCCTCGGAGCTCTTGGAGGAACCGGCGGCGGAACCCTTGTCGGCCTCGGCGCTGGTGTCGGAGCAGCCGGCAAGACCAAGGCCGGCGACGGTTGCGAAGGTGGCGGCAACGAAGCCGCGGCGGTCGAGAACGACCTGCTGGGAGAGGTTCTTGCTCATGGGAGAACACCTTTCTCAATAAAATCCCTAGCGGTTGAGTAGAGTTATACCCTATCCCGCTCAAATGGGTCAACACGAAATAACTCAGAAACATACTTGCCTTATGGGTAATTCTACCTACCAAAAAGGGACAGGCACCTTTGTGGTGGTTCTTGCAGATGTGGTGGCCTGCCTCGCTGCTTTGTCTCAATCTGTAACAGGTAGACGAGGAAATGGGTTCTAGCTGTTACAGATTGAGATTATCTCCTTAATGGGATTCGAATGTCTCAATCTGTAACATCTAGACGGGCAAAAGGTCTCTATCTGTTACAGATTGAGACAAAGGTCAGGAGCAAAGACGGTTTGTCTAGATCTGTAACAGTTAGACAGGAATTCGGGCCCTAGATGTTACAGATCGAGATAGTTGAGCTCAAAAATAAAAACCTCCGCAGGGGTGCTTCCCTTGCGGAGGTTTTTTACTTGTTGAGTAGCCTTACGGCCTCGGCGGCCATGTTCTCGACCGTCATGCCGTTCTGAGCGAGCAGCTCGTTGGGGTCGTAGCGGTCGGGGAAGCCCTTGGCGATGCCGAAGGTGCGCGTGCGCAACGGCGTGCATGCCAGATAGCACGCGACGCGTTCGCCCCAGCCGCCGTCCAAGATGCCGTCCTCGAGGGTGACGACAACGCGATGCTCGGCGGCAAGGCTGTCGAGGAACTCGCGGTCAAGCTCGGTTGCAAAGCGAGGGTTGACGAGCGTGGCCTCGATGCCGTACTCGGCAGCCAAGCGATTTGCCACGCGCTCGCCCAGCTCAAAGAAATCGCCGAGCGCGAGCACGGCCACGTCGCGGCCCTGGCGCACCACGTTGTAGCGAACGGCGCTGTAGTCGGTGTCTTCGGCAGGCGCCAGGTCGGGGCGGCTTACCAGGCCAATGCCTGGTATACGGATCGCTACGGGATGCTCGCGGTGGTCGAGCGACCAGCTCAGCATGGACAGATATTCCTCCATGCAGGCTGGTGCCAAGTAGTGCATGTTGGGAAGACCGCCCAGCATGGAAATATCAAAGAACGAAAGGTGCGTCTCGGACGTAGTGCCAAAGATTGATGCGCCAAACACTAGGATCGTCGCCGGGGCATCGTTGAGGCACAGGTCGTGCCACAGTTCGTCGTAGGCGCGCTGCAAAAACGTGC
>CABQHT010000035.1 GCA_902464035.1 uncultured Collinsella sp.
GGCGGGCGCGTGGCGCTCTATTCCGACATGCCGATTTCGGGACAGCCGCCTGAGGGGGTTGACATTGCGTCCGACCGCGCTCGGGCCGATATCGTCGTGTCGCCGTTCGCTGGCGCGAATGCAGGTGCGTCCGTTCGCGCAGCGGAGACGACGGGCGATGTTGTGCCCGCCGGTGAGACGGGGAAGCCGGCGGGCGTGCGGGCGCAGGAGCCTGCGCCCGAGCCGCTTCGCCTTGTCGTGCCCTGCATCGTTGCGGGCATAGGATGCCGTCGCGGTGCGTGCGCCGAAGCGATCGGGGAGGCGTTTCTTCTCGCGTGCGGGCAGGCGGGTATCTCGCCTTCGGCCGTGCGCGAGGCGGCGACGATCGACGTGAAGGCGCACGAGGAGGGTCTGCTCGCCTTCTGTCGCGCGCGCAATATCCCGCTTGTGACGTATTCCGCAGAGGAGTTGTCGCAGGTCGAAGGCAGCGTTTCGCCATCTGATTTCGTGCGCGCGACGGTGGGGGTCGACAACGTGTGCGAGCGCGCGGCGCTCGCGGACGGGGGCAAACTTATCTTCCCGAAGCTCGCTCACGGCGGCGTGACCGTCGCGTTTTCCAAGGTAACTATCGAACTTTCGTTTAAGGAGCGGTGATGGGAAAGCTCTTCGTGGTGGGGATCGGTCCGGGCGGCCCCGACGGCATGACGATTGCGGCTCGGCGCGCGCTCGAGGCGGCCGACATCGTTGTGGGGTACACGAAATACGTGGAGCTCGCGCTCGCCGCCGTGCCCGACGCGGCGCATCTCGCGACGCCGATGATGCACGAGGTCGAACGGTGCCGCCTGGCGCTTTCGCGCGCGCAGAGCGGAGAAGCCGTGGCGCTCGTGTGCAGCGGTGACGCGGGCGTGTACGGCATGGCGAGCCCCGTGCTGGAGCTTGCGGAGGACTACCCCGATGTAGACGTGGAAGTTATCGCCGGGGCCACCGCGGCTCAGAGCGGGTCGGCGGTGCTCGGCGCCCCGCTTGCCCACGACTTCGCGGTCGTGTCGCTCTCCGACCTGCTTACGCCGTGGGAGGTCATCGAGCGCAGGCTCGCCGCCGTGGCGAGCGCCGACTTCTGCATCTGTTTGTACAACCCGCGCAGCAGAAAGCGCGCCGACAGGCTCTCGCGCGCGGCGAAGATTATGCTCGAATGGAAGGCCCCCGACACGCTCTGCGGCTGGGTACGCAACATCGGGCGCGAGGGGCAGCAGTCGGGCATGTGCAAGCTCTCCGAGCTGGGGGAGTTCGACGCCGACATGTTCACCACCGTGTTCGTCGGCAACGCGGACACGAATCGCGTAGGCGGCCGTATGGTCACGCCGCGCGGGTATCGGGAGATTCCATGCGAAAGGTAACGATCATCGGGGCGGGGCCCGGAAACCCCGACTTGCTCTCTCGCGCGGCGCTCGACGCGATCGACATCGCCGACGTGGTCATCGGCGCTCATCGCGCGCTTGTCGGCATCGACGTGCCGCCCGACGTGGTGAGATGCGAGCTCGTGAAGACGGCGGACATCGTCGCCGCTCTCACCGATGCGGCGTCGTGGCAGCGCGCCGTGGTCGTGATGACGGGCGATGTGGGGCTGTTCAGCGGCGCGCGCCGCCTGGTGGAGGCGCTCTCCGGCGACGCGCGGGTGGACGTGCGCGTCATTCCCGGCATAAGCTCAGCGTCGTATCTCGCCGCGCGCCTCGCGCGTCCATGGCAGGATTGGCGCTTCGCGAGCGCTCACGGCGTGGCGTGCGACATCGTGGTCGAGGCCGAGCGCTCAGGCGAGCTCTTTCTCGTCACGTCAGGCGGGGAAGACCCCTCGCGGCTTTCGGGCGAGCTTGTGCAGGCGGGCTTCGGGGACGCGCGCGTGACGGTGGCCGAGCGCCTGTCGTACCCCGACGAGCGCATCACCTGCGCGACCGCAAGTGAAATCGCAGGTCAGACGTTCGACGACTTGAACGTGATGCTTATCGAGTTCGCAGGCTGCGCCGGTTCGCCTGCGGACTCTGCGGGCGCATCCCGCGCCGCGAGCTCCCGCTGGCCGTACGCTTCCTCGGGCATTCCCGACGAGCTCTTCATCCGCGGCGACGTTCCCATGACCAAGCAGGAGGTGCGCGCCGTCGCGCTCGCGAAGCTGCGCCTTACCGCGACCGACACCGTGTGGGATGTCGGCGCCGGCACGGGGAGCGTTTCGATCGAGGCGGCGCTCGTCGCGCGAGCGGGGTCGGTATGGGCGGTCGAGCGCAACGCGGCCGGCGTGCGGCTCATCCGAGAGAACGCGGATGCATTCGGGTGCGGCAACGTGCATGCGGTCCCCGGTGTCGCCCCCGAAGCGCTCGCGAAACTGCCCGTCCCCGACGCCGTGTTCGTCGGCGGGAGCGCGGGCGAGCTTCCCTCCATCGTGGAGGCGGCGCTCGAGAAGAACTCGCAGGTTCGCCTGTGCGTGCCATGCGTCACCGTTGAGACGCTCACCGAGGCGTGCGCGCTCCTCTCGGGTTCGCGCTTTAAGGGGTTCGAGGCGTGCCAGGTGTCGGCCGCCCGTGCCGAGGCTGTAGGCTCGCACCATCTTATGAAGGCGCAAAACCCCGTGTTCCTCGTCAGCGCGCGTGGTGCGGGCGCGGATGCCGACGAGCTTGCCGAAGTCGGCGCGCTTGCTGAGTCGCCTGTCGGGGAGGACCCCTCTGTCGAGGGGAAACCATCCGTTGAGGTGGTCTCGCTTGCTAACTGCAACTACGCAGGTGGGGAAGGCGGTGCCCGGTGAGCACGTCCATCCCGCGCTTCATGGTCGCTGCGCCCTCGAGCGGGAGCGGCAAGACGGTCGTCACGTGTGCGCTTCTGCGCGCGCTCGCGCGTCGCGGCCTTGCATGCGCGGCCTTCAAATGCGGCCCCGACTACATTGACCCGCTCTTTCACCGCCGCGTCGTGGGTGCGCGCTCGGGCAACTTAGACGGCTTCTTCACCGACGCCCCGGCGCTGCGCGCCCTGCTCGCACGCGGCGCCGCGGGCGCGGATGTCGCGGTGCTCGAGGGGGTCATGGGCTTCTACGACGGCATGGCGCCCGGCGTGGCCGACGCGAGCAGTTACCAGGTTGCGCGCGACACGGAAACGCCGGTCGTTTTAGTGGTGAACGGGCGCGGGGCGTCTTTATCGCTCGCCGCCGTAATCCGCGGCATCGCCGAGTTCCTGCCTTGTGCGAACGTGCGCGGCGTCGTGCTGAACAAGACGAGCGCCGCTGCCTGCGCCTACGCGGCGCCTGCGATCGAGAAGCACACGGGCGTCGCGGTTTTGGGGAATATCCCCGCCGACGAGGCGTTCTCGCTCGAAAGCCGGCATCTGGGGCTTGTGACCGCCGACGAGGTCGAGCAGCTCTCCGCGCGCATCGACAAGATGGCCGAGCTGGTGGAAAAGAGCGTCGACGTCGACCGCTTGCTCGAAATAGCGGCGACGGCACCCGATATCCGCGAGGAACCTTACCGGTTGGAGCCGATCGTGGGAGCGCGGCCCATCGTCGCCGTCGCGCGTGACGAGGCGTTCTCGTTCTACTACGAGGAGAACCTGCGTGCGCTCGAGGACCTGGGTTGCGAGCTGGCCTTTTTCAGCCCCCTGTGTGATAGCGAGTTGCCCCGGGGGACAAGCGCCCTCTATCTGGGGGGCGGCTACCCGGAGCTCCATGCGCGGCAGCTCTCCGAGAACGCGTCGATGCGCGAGGCGGTGCGGCGCGCGGTGGAATCCGGCATGCCGACGGTCGCCGAATGCGGTGGGTTTCTTTACCTGCAGCGCGAAATCGCCGATAGCGAGGGGCGGCGCTGGCCTGTTGCGGGCGCCCTTGAGGGCGCAAGCGAGAACGGGGGAAGGCTGTCCCATTTCGGGTACGTGGAGCTTACTTCCCAACGCGACGGGCTCTACGGTCCGCGCGGCACACGCATCCGCGCGCACGAGTTCCACTACTGGCAGTCCACCTGCCCGGGCGGCGACTTCTGGGCGCAGAAGCCCCGGCGCGACAAGGGCTGGCCGTGCATGACGACCACCCCGTCCCTGGTGGCGGGCTTCCCGCATGTGTACTATCCTGCGAACCCCGACGTTGCGCGCGCGTTCGCGTCTGCCGCAGCGTCGTTCGCAGAGAGGAGACGGCATGGCTGAAGCAACCGAAACCGCGCTTGCCTGCATCCGCGAGGAAGTCGAGCGCGCGTTCTCGTCGGCGCCGGGCGCCGTGCTCGAAGCCGCGCTCTCCCGGATCGCGCCCGCAGACGAGTGCGCCCGCGCCGCTGCGTACGCCACGTGGGATTCCATCGCGCACCCCTTGGGGGGATTGGGCGACTTTGAAGACGCCGTCGCGTGTATCGCCGCAGCTCAGGGGAGTGCCGAGGTGGCCGAGTTTCCCCGTGCGCTCGCGGTATTCTTCTCCGACAACGGGGTCGTTGCCGAAGGCGTGTCGCAAAGCGGGCAAGACGTGACGCGAGCCGTCGCGCGCAACATGTGCGAGGGGGCTGCGAGCGCCTGCCGCATGGCGGCGTTCGCGGGTGCCGAGGTCGTGCCCGTCGACGTGGGTATGGCCCGGGGCATAGAAGACGCGCGCATGGTGCGCGCGAACGTGCGGCGGGGGAGCGGCAACATCGCTCACGGCTCCGCTATGTCTCGCGATGGGGCCGTGCGCGCGATCGAGGTCGGAATCGCCGTCGCGTGCGGGCTTGCCCGCGCCGGCGTGCGCCTTCTCGCCGCGGGCGAGATGGGCATCGGCAACACGACCACCTCGGCGGCGGTTGCCGCAGTGCTCATCCGGGCGGACGCGCGGAGCCTCGTCGGGCGCGGCGCGGGGCTCTCGGATGCCTCGCTCGCGCGCAAGCGCGACGTGGTCGAGCGCGCTATCGACGCGAACTCGCCCGATCCCGCCGACCCGATCGACGTGCTCTCGAAGGTGGGCGGCTTCGACATCGCTGCGATGTGCGGCTTCTACCTGGGGGCCGCGGTCTCGAAGGCGCCGGCGCTCCTCGACGGGGTCATATCCTGCACGGCGGCCCTGTGCGCGGCGCGCCTGTGCCCCAACGCCTTGGGCTACCTCGTGGGCACCCACGCATCAAGCGAACCCGCAAGCCGGGAGCTCCTTCGCGAGCTCGGCATAAAGGCGCCCCTCGACGCAGGCATGCACTTGGGCGAGGGCGCGGGCGCCATGGCGTATCTCCCCCTTCTGGATTCGGCGCTGCGCGTGTACCGGGATGGGAAGACGTTCACGGCGACTGGCATGGCTGCTTACGAGCATTTCGAGGCCGGGAAATGACGGTGACGCTCGTCATCGGCGCCGCCGCGAGCGGCAAGAGCGCCTACGCCGAGTCCCTGTGCCTCGGGCACGACGGCCCTCGCGTGTACCTGGCAACGATGGAGCCCTTCGGGGAAGATGGCGCCCGCCGCATCGCGCGCCATCGGGCGCTGCGCGAAGGCAAAGGGTTTTCCACCCTCGAGTGCTCGCGTGACGTGGGCGCCGCAGCGCCCGGGCTTCCGCGCGGCTGCACACTTCTTTTGGAGGACGTGGGCAACCTGGTTGCGAACGAGCTCTTCGCGGAAGGCGGCTTGTCCCCGCGTGACCCCGACGCTGCGGCGCGCGAGGTACTCGGAGGCATCGAACGGCTCGCTCAGGCCGCTGCGTATACGGTGGTGGTCACCGTCGACGTGTTCGCCGATGGGATGCGCTACGATGAAGGGACCGAGGCATGGAGGCGCGCGCTCGCGCGCGTGAACGCGGGCGTGGCGGCGCTGGCCGACCATGCAGTCGAAGTGGTATGCGGGATTCCCGTGTGGATGAAAGGCGAAGGACCTACAAGGTGAAGATAGCAGAGGCAATCGGCGCGGCGTTCGGAACGTTCTCGCGCATCCCCGTCCCGAAATCGGCCTGGACCGATTTCGGGTCAACCCATGCACTTGCCGCGTTTCCCCTGGTGGGCCTTGCGGAAGGCTTCCTCATGACGGCGTGGGGGCACGTGGCGAACCTGCTCGGCGTGCCCGCGACCATCGTCGCGGCCGTGCTCGCGGCGCTGCCTGTGGCAGTGACGGGAGGCATCCACCTAGACGGGCTCTGCGACACCTCCGATGCGCTTGCAAGTTGGGCCCCGCGCGAGCGAAAGCTCGAGATCATGCACGATCCGCGGGCGGGCGCCTTCGGGGTCATCGGTGTTGTTGTGTACCTTATTCTGCAGTTTTCCCTGTTCACCGCGCTGCCGCTTACGGCGGGGGCGTTCCTCGCGCTTCTGTGCTCGCTCGTGTTCTCCCGCGCGCTTTCGGGACTCGCCGTTGAATGCTGGCCTGCCGCGCGGGCGGACGGCATGGCCGCGGGGCTCTCGCCTGCGAAGAAGCGCGCGGCGATCGTCGTGCCGCTTTGCGCTTTCGCTGCGGCTTCGGCTGCAGGGATGGTCGCGTGCGCTCAGGCCGTCGGCGCCTTTATGGCGGTGGCGGGGCTTTTGGTGCTCGCGTGGTACCGCCATGTTGCCCTGTCCCGCTTCGGCGGGGTGACGGGGGATTTGGCCGGATGGTTTCTGCAATGGGCCGAGCTCGCGATGCTTGCCATGCTGGTAGTGGGGGGCATGCTCCTATGATGCTCGTGGTAGGTGGCGCGCATTCGGGGAAGAGGACCTTCGTGCGCGAAAAACTCGGGTTCGCGGCGGACGATTTCGTCGACGCGGCGCAGCTTGCGGAGGGCGGCGTGCCCGCGGCTTTTGCCGGCCGCGTCGCATACCGTGCTGAGGAACTCGTACGCGCGCTCGACGCTGACCGGGCGCTCGAGCGGCTGATCGGCTTCGACGCAGTGATTCTGCCCTTGGTCGGCTCGGGGGTCGTCCCCATGAGTGCGGAAGACGCCCAATGGCGCGAGCGCGCGGGGCGCCTGGGATGCGCGCTCGCTGCGCGCGCCGACGTCGTCGTGCGCATGACGTGCGGGATTCCCCAGGTCATCAAAGGAAACCTTGCCGATGCACCTCGAGGGACGCAGGGCGCGGGTGCGCTTTTGGAAGTCGTCTTCGTGCGCCATGGTGCCACGGCGGGCACGGAAGACCATCGCTACAGCGGGGCGGGCACCGACGAGCCCCTGTCGAGTGCGGGCGAGCGCGCTTTGCGCGACCTCGCGTGCGATCGTGACGTGTTCCGTGTTATCACGAGCGGCATGGCCCGCACCGACCAGACGGCGCGCATCCTCTTCCCGAACGCGGAGCTTATGGCGTGCCCCGGTCTGCGCGAGATGGATTTCGGCGACTTCGAGGGGCGAAGCGCCGCCGAGCTTAAAGAGGATGCGCGCTATCGCGCCTGGGTAGACTCCTGGTGCGAGACGCGCTGCCCGCATGGCGAGGGCAAGAGCGATTTCACCCGCCGCGTCATCGCGGCGTTTCGGGAGGCGTGCGAATCGGAGCGCGCCCAGGGGAGTGGGCGCGCCGTCTTCGTCGTTCACGCGGGTACCGTGAAAGCGCTGCTCTCCGAGCTAGCTGTCCCGAAAATGGGATACTTCGACGTGCATACCGAGCCGGGCGGCGCATGGGCCGCCACTTGGGATGGGCGCTGCCTTCGCGACGTTCGCCCCGCTTGGGGGGGCGATGCCCGGTGATGACGATTCTTGCCGTCGCCGCCGGGTTCGCGGCCGACCTTGCCTTCGGCGACCCGCGCTGGCTTCCCCATCCCGTCGTCGCCATGGGGCGCGCGATCACGTGGGCCGAAGGCCGCCTGCGGGGCGCATTCCCGCAAACGTCCGCGGGCACGCGCGCCGCAGGGGTTGTGCTCGCCGTGGCGCTTCCGCTTGCGTGTGGGCTTTTGACCTGGGGAATCCTGCATCTTTGCGGCATGGTTCACTCCGGCTTGCGCTTCGTGGCCGAGGCATGGGCGAGCTATCAGATTCTCGCGGCATGCGAGCTGCGCCGCCAGAGCCTGGCCGTTGCCCGCGCGTTCTCGAAGGGCGGACTTGTCGCGGCGCGCGAAGCCGTCGGGCTCATCGTGGGACGTGACACGTCTGTTCTCGACGAGCAGGGCGTCGCGCGCGCCGCCGTGGAAACGGTGGCGGAGAACGCGAGCGACGGTGTCATCGCGCCGCTTTTCTACCTTATGATCGGGGGTGCGCCTTTGGGCATGGCGTACAAGGCGGTGAACACGCTCGACAGCATGGTGGGCTACAAAAACGAGCGCTACATCGACTTCGGCTGCGCTTCGGCGCGCCTCGACGATGCGGTGAACTGGATTCCCTCGCGGTTATCGGCCCTGTTCATGATCGCCGTGTGCCCGATCGTCGGGCTCGACGCGCGCGGGGCGGCGCGCATCTGGCGCCGCGACAGGCGTCGCCATGCGAGCCCGAACGCGGCGCAGACCGAGTCGGCGTGCGCGGGTGCGCTCGGACTGCGCCTGGCAGGACCCGCGGTGTATTTCGGCAAGCTCGTTGAGAAACCGACGATAGGCGACGCGTCCCGCGAAATCGAGTGGGGCGACATCGCCCGGGCGACAAGGCTCATGCTCGCCGCGTCCGTATGCGCACTCGTCGTCTTCGGCGCCGCGCGCGCGGCGGTCGTGCTCGCCGTGGGGGCGATGGCATGAGGAAAGACCACGCCGCGCCCCGGGCTGCCGGGGGAATCCTGCGCGCCCGCACGCATGGGGGCAGCGCGCAATCGCTCGGCATCGCTTGCGAAGGGGGTGCCTCCGACCTCATTGACTTCTCGGTGAACGTGAATCCGGCAGGCCCCTCGCCGCGCGCCGTCGCCGCAGCTTGCAAGGCGCTTTCTCGAATCGACGCCTACCCCGATAGGGAAAGCCTCGCCCTCGTTCGCGCGCTAGCGCGCGACCAGGGCATTCCCGAAGATACTATCGTCTGCGGCGCGGGCGCGTCCGACATCATCTGGCGGCTCGCCGCGGCGGTGCGCCCGAAACGCATCGTCGTGTGCGCGCCGACGTTCTCTGAATATGCGGAGGCGGCATCGTACTACGGCGCATGCGTGCAGGAGTTCCCGCTCTCCGAAGCGGACGACTTCGACGTGCCCGCCTCCTTCGCCTGCGCGATCGAGGGGCCGGGAGACGTGGCGTACCTCTGCAATCCGAACAACCCGACGGGGCGCCTCGTCGACCCCAGCGTGATCGAGGCCGCGGCTTGCCGCTGCGAGCAGGTGGGCGCGCTGCTCGTCGTGGACGAGTGCTTCCTCGGATTTGCGCCCGACGCCCGCGAAAGGAGCGTGGCCGCACGCGCCGCGTGTTCGCGCCATGTGGCCGTGCTCTCCGCGTTCACCAAGCTCTACGGAATGGCGGGGTTGCGGTTGGGATATCTGATCAGCGGAAACGCCCAACTCATCGAGGGGATTCGCCGGGCGGGGCAGGCGTGGCCCGTCTCTTCGGTCGCCGAGGCCGCGGGTATCGCCGCCCTGGAAGACGTCGAATACGTCTCGCGCACGCGCGATGTATTGGAGGGCGAGCGAGCGTGGCTTTCCCACGAGCTCTCCTCGCTCGGGCTTTCCGTCGTGCCGTCGGATGCGAACTTCCTTTTAGTCCGCACGCCGGCGAAAGACATCCCCGAGCGCCTGTATGATCAGGGGGTTTTGGTCCGCACGTGCGACTCGTTTTCGGTACTGTCCCGTTTCTGGTGCCGCGTCGCGGTGCGCACGCGCAAGGAGAACGCCCGGCTTGCGATGGCGTTCGGCCGTGCGCTTCGGGCGGAAGACGCATCGGGCGAAGGCGAACCCGACGAACGGGGCGGCGCTTCTTTCAGCGGCGCTATGGCGGGCGCGGATGGCCGAGGCTTGGCGAAGGAGGTCGATACCCGTGGGTAGGGCCAAGCCCATCATGATCCAGGGCACCATGTCGAACGCGGGGAAGAGCCTGCTCGCGGCGGGGCTGTGCCGCGTGCTTTCGCAGGACGGCCTGCGCGTGACTCCCTTCAAGAGCCAGAACATGGCACTCAACAGCGGCGTCACGGCCGACGGGCTCGAGATGGGGCGCGCCCAGATCATGCAGGCCGAGGCGTGCGGCATCGCGCCCGACGTGCGCATGAACCCCATCCTGCTCAAGCCCGAAAGCGGCCACCGAAGCCAGCTCATCGTGGCCGGCAAGGCGCAGGGAGCCTTCGCTGCGAGGGACTACTTCGCGCGAAAGAAGGCGCTCATGCCGCAGATTTTGGAGGCGTTCGATTCGCTCGCGGAGGAAAACGACGTCATCGTCATCGAGGGCGCCGGCAGCCCCGCCGAAATCAACCTTGCCGAAAATGACATCGTCAACATGGGGCTCGCGCGCGCCGTGTCCTCCCCCGTGCTGCTTGCGGGCGACATCGACCCGGGCGGGGTATTTGCCCAGCTCTACGGCACGGTCGCGCTCCTTGCGCCCGAGGACCGCGCGCTTTTGCGGGGGCTTGTGGTGAACAAGTTCCGCGGCGATGTGGAAATCCTGCGCCCGGGTTTGGCCCCGCTCGAGAAGATGTGCGGGGTTCCCGTCGTGGGGGTCGTGCCGTATCTCACGCTTGACCTGGACGACGAGGACTCGCTCGCGCCGCGCCTATCTGCCCGCGAGGCGCGCGGCGTCATCGACGTCGCCGTCGTGCGTCTTCCGCATCTGTCGAACTTCACCGACTTCGACCCGCTTTCGCGCGTGCCCGGCGTGGGCGTGCGCTACGTTTCCTCGACGACCGATCTGGGCCGACCCGACCTGGTGGTGCTTCCCGGCTCGAAGACTACGCTCGACGACGCGCGTTGGCTTGCGGCTAGCGGCATCGGAGCCTGTGTACGCGCGCTTTCGGGCGCGGGCACGCCGGTGCTCGGCATATGCGGAGGCTACCAGCTTTTGGGAGACGAGCTTTCCGACCCGCACGGCAGGGAAGGCGCTGGCACCGCGCGCGGGCTCGGGCTCATCCCTGCAAGTACGGTTTTCAAGGAGGAAAAGCGCCTCGCCCAGTCGGAGCTGCGCATCACGGGCGCCCAAGGCGCGTTCTCGGCGTGGAACGGCATGACGGCGCGCGGGTACGAGATTCACGACGGCGAAACGACCGTCTCCTGCGCCCCTGCGGGCACAATTAGCGGCAAACCAGAAGGCGCGGCCTGCGGAAACGTGTTCGGAACCTATCTCCACGGCCTGTTCGACGAACCGGGGGTGGCGCTCGCCCTCGCGCGCTCACTCGCGCGCATGCGCGGCCTGCCCGAGAACGTCGTGGGTGCTGCGGGCGCGGCGTCCGCGGCCGATCACCGTGCGCGCGAGTTCGACCGCCTGGCCGACGTCGTGCGCGGGGCGCTCGACATGGAGTATGTCTACCGCATTATCGAGGAGGGCGTATGATTCACGTGTATCATGGCGACGGCAAAGGCAAGACCACGGCGGCGATGGGCCTCGCCCTTCGCATGCTCGCTGCAGGCCGCCGCGTCGTCGTCGTGCAGTTCCTGAAAGACGGCGAAAGCGGGGAGGTGCGCCTGCTCGCCGAGCATTTCGGCGTGCCCGTGTTCGCGGGGAAGGCGTCGGACAAGTTTAGCTGGTCGATGACGTCGGAAGAACTTGCCGCGACGTGCGAGCTGCACGATGGGAACCTCGCTTCCGCGCTCGCCGAGCTTGAGGGCGCGCAAGAGGGACTGCTCGTGCTCGACGAGGCACTCGACGCGCTTTCGAAGGGGCTTGTCGACGAGGCGCTCGTGGACCGCGCGCTCGATATGTCCGCGCGCGGCGTCGAAGTAGCGCTCACCGGGCGCGCGCCTTTCCGCAAGATCGTGGAGAAGGCCGACTACATAACCGAGATGCGGTGCGAGAAACATCCCTACGAGCAGGGGATATGTGCAAGGGAAGGAGTGGAGTACTAGATGGATTCCAAGGAGATGGCGCCCGGCGACATCGAGCGGCGCAGCTTCGAGATCATCACCGAAGAGCTCGGCGGCCGCACGTTCCCGCCGCTCGAAGAGCCCGTCGTGAAGCGCGTCATCCACACCACTGCCGACTTCTCGTACGCCGATTCTCTCGTGTTCACCCATGACGCCGCGCACTGTGCGCTCGACGCACTGCGCGCAGGGGCCACGGTGCTCACCGACACGAACATGGCGCTCGCAGGCATAAGCAAGCCCGCGCTCGCGAAGCTCGGCTGCAAGGCCGTGTGCTACATGGCCGACCCTGATGTCGCCGCGGCTGCGCGCGCCGCGGGCACGACTCGCGCCGTTGCGAGCATGGACAAAGCTTGCGGCATCGAGGGTCCGCTCATCGTGGCCGTCGGCAACGCTCCCACAGCACTTCTGCGCCTCGCCGAGCTCATGGACGCGGGGAAGATCGCGCCCGCGCTCGTCGTTGGGGTGCCGGTCGGGTTTGTGAACGTGGTCGAGGCGAAAGAGGAGCTACTCGCGCGACGCGTGCCGGCCATCGTCGCGAGGGGTCGCAAGGGCGGCTCGACCGTGGCGGCCGCCATTATGAACGCGCTGCTCTACCAGATCACGCGCACAGGCGGCCCGAAGTGACGGCGCCCGCATCCGCGCCGGCGCTGCGCATCTTCGCCGGCACCACCGAGGGCCGCCTTCTGTGCGAATGGGCGAGCGGGGCGGGCATCCCCGCCCGTGCCTACGCGGCAACCGAGTACGGAGGCGAGCTTTTGGGCGAGCTTCCGGGCATCGAGGTGCATGCGGGCAGGCTCGACGAGACCGACATGGAGTGCGAGCTTTCTGGCGCGCGCATCGTTGTCGACGCCACGCACCCCTTCGCTACGCTCGCAAGCGGCAACATCCGGGCCGCTTCGCTCGCTGTGGGCGCACAATGCCTGCGCCTTGCGCGCCCGGTCGAGGCGCTGCCCAAAGGCGTCGTCTCGGTCGCGTCGATCGCCTGCGCGGCGCGCTTTCTCTCCGAGAACCCGGGTCGTGTTCTTCTCACGACGGGGAGCAAGGAGCTTGCTCCCTACACGCGCGTCCCCGATTTCGCGGAACGCTTCTTTGTGCGTGTGCTCCCGCTGCCCGGTGCTATAACGAAGTGCATCGACGCGGGGTTTTCGCCGTCGCACGTCATCGGCATGCAGGGGCCCTTCACCCGCGAGCTCAACGAGGCGATGCTTCGGCAGGTGGGCGCCCAGTGGCTTGTGACCAAGGACTCGGGAACCGTAGGCGGCACGGCTGGGAAGCTCGCCGCAGCGCGCGCCGTGGGAGCGCGCTGCATCGTGGTCACCCGTCCCGCCGAGGGAGGCGGGGCCCTTTCGCTTCGGGAAGTGGAAGACGCGCTCTTACGGGAGTTCGCGCGCTAGGCGCTCGCCGCGCCTGCGCGCCCTCCCGCCCGCGTGGGGGTGTTCCTGTAGTTCTGTCAAGAAGGATTCGCCCTTTCGATAGGCGTTTTTGGCAATGCTGACGCAGGCCCTGCCGGGCCCAGGCCGACTTCGGCGAGGCCGATCTCTACGTTTCCGGCGTCCGCACCCCCAAACGGTCCCTAATTCGCCGCAACTTGTTGGTGGTGGCTTACTGGTAGCGTAGGCACTCCACCGGGTTGAGCTTTGCCGCGCGGCGAGCGGGGTAGAAGCCAAAGATCACGCCGATGCCGACGGAGACGCCGAAGGCCAGCAGCACCGTGGCGATTGAAAAGCTCGGTGTGATCTCCCCACTGGCACCGAGCTCGTTGAGAACCCCTGATCCTGCGGCAAACATCGCGAGGCCCCAGGCCAGCAGATAGCCAATCAGGACACCCAGCAGGCCACCGGTGACGCACAGCGCCGAGGACTCGGCCAAAAACTGCGCGGTGATATCGCGGCGACTGGCGCCCAAGGCACGGCGAATACCGATCTCGCGGATGCGCTCAGTCACGTTGGTAAGCATCATATTCATAATGCCGATTCCGCCGACAAGCAGTGAGATACTGGCGACAGCGCCCATGATGAGCGAGAAGGCGCCCATAAACGAGTTGAGTGAATCGATGGCGCTTTTCATGGAGGTCGCCGATACGCTGTCGTACTCATCATCCTCCGAGATGCCCTTCATCGCGCGCACCTTAGACTCGATGGTCTTGCAGAGCTCGTCCATGTCTGTGCCCTCGGCGGCAAGTGCCGTCACGCTGGGAAATGAAGGATTCTCGTCGCCAAACAGGCCGGAGATGGTTTCGCGTGGCATATACAGCGTGAGCGAGCCCATGGAGTCGCTGCCGCCATCAATCACGCCTACAATCTGCACCTCGCCGTTGGACACCTTGATGGTTTTCCCCAGTGCGTCCTGTTCGTTGCCGTAAAGCTGATCGGCGCCGCCGCGGCTGATGAGCGCCACGCGCGAGCCTGATTGAGACTCTGCCTGTGAATAGACACGTCCCGCAACGAGCTTGCTGGCGCCCACGGCATCGAGCATGTCGCTATCGACGCCGTGTGCCATGACGGTATAGCTTTTATCCCCGACCTTGTACTCGGAATAGGCGCTATCGACGATGCCGATCTGCTCAATCTGCGGCACCAGTTTGCGAAGCTTTTCCACATCCGAATCGGTGAGTTCTTGGGACGAATAGATCTCTACCATGCGGGCTGCATTGAGGCCCAGGCTGTTGACCAGGCTGTTTTGGATGCCGCCGATGAGCGAAGTCATGGCGATGACCGAGGCGATGCCAATGACGATGCCAAGGATGGTGAGCAGGCTGCGTCCCTTGTTGGCCTCGAGCGAGTGAAGGGCTTCTTGGACAAGATCGCGGGTGCTCATTCCTTCGCTCCCTTCGGCTGATTGGTGGATGTCGAAATCGTGGGCAGGGCGTTCACGGCCCCGCGTAACGTATTCGGTGTATGCGCGACATATGCGCCGTCATGGATTCGCCCGTCACGGATGGTTACGGCTCGATCGGCCTCGGCGGCGATGCCGGGGTCATGCGTGATGAGTACGATGGTCTTGCCGCGTTTCTGGAGCTTGTGGAAGGTTTCCATGACGAGCGCCCCGGTTGTCGAGTCTAGATTTCCCGTTGGCTCGTCGGCCAAAATGATGGGCGGGTCGTTGACGAGGGCGCGCGCGATAGCGACGCGCTGCATCTGTCCGCCCGAGAGTTCCGATATGCGGTGGTCCCAATGGTCGACCGGCAGTGTGACGGCTTGCAGCGCGTGCACGGCGCGCATCTCGCGCTGGCTACGCGGCACATTGGTGTAGGACAGCGGCAGCATGACGTTTTCGATCACCGTCAGACGCGGCAGCAAGTTAAAACTCTGAAAGACAAAGCCGATGCTCAGCGCGCGCACCTCGGTGAGCTCATCATCGTCGAGCTCGGCGACGTTGAGCCCTTGCAGGAAATAATCACCCGCCGTCGGCTTGTCCAGGCAGCCCAGGATGTTCATGAGCGTCGACTTGCCCGAGCCTGAGGGGCCGGTGATTGCGACGAACTCACCGGGGTTCACCGCCAGGCTCACGTTGTGCAGGATGTGGGCGCAACCGGCTTCGCTCTCAAAGATGCGGTGCACGTTGTGGATGTCGATGACGGGACGCATTACTTGCCCTCGTCGGCAGACATATTGTCGCCGCCGTCTGCCGTCATGCCTGTGCCGGTATCCGTCACGATGGTGTCGCCGTCGCGTAACTTGGTAACCGGGACGTCTGGGTTGATCTCGTTGCCCTGGTCGTCGCGCTTGACCTGCGTCTTACCGACTACAGCCTCGTTGTCGTTTTGCGTCACGACGGTCACCTTCACGCGGCGCGTCTTCTTGCCTTCCGAATCGGTGGCCAGATTGACGTAATAGTGCTCGCCATCTTCGGTCATCAGCGCCACGGTCGGCACCATAACCACGTCGTCGAGCTTCTCGGTCACTACCGAGACCTCGGCAGTCATACCCGGCTTAAGGCGACTGTCGGGTGCTTCGATGAGGATGTCGACGTTAAAGGTCACGCTGCCGCCGCTACCGGAGCCGGAGTCAGAGTTTGCCACCGAGGCGATAGCCGTGACGGTGCCCTGGCTCACGATATCGGGAAACGCGGGAAAGGTCACGTTGGCGCTTTGGCCCACGGCAATTTTGGCGATATCCTTTTCGCCCACCTGAACCGTCACCTTCATCTTGGACAGGTCGGCGATTTGCATGCACTGCTTGCCGCCGCTCGTGTCGCTTTCACCCATGATCATGCCGCCTGTTACCGTAGCGCCCACCTTGGCGTTGAGCTCCACGATGCTGTCCGAGCTGGGGGCCTTTACGGTGCGCTCGGCCGCCTTTGCAGTTGCCTGTTCCAGCGCTGCCTGGGCCGAGGCGAGGTTGCGCTGGGCGGTCGAGACGGCATTTGCGTTGGCGTTTGCGTCCGATGGACCGGTCGATCCGTCACTGTCCGTTGTCGGTGCGGCCTGTGCGGCCGCGAGTGCCACCTTTGCATTGTTCAGGTCTTCCTGGGCGGCCGCGACCGCGCGCTGCGCCTCGGAAACAGCGCTATCGAGCGCGTCGTTCTTAATGGTCATGAGTACGTCGCCCTCGTTGACGCTCTGTCCGGCCTGCACGTTGATCTTTTCAACCGTACCGTCGACAGAAGGGGAGACGACCGATGCCGAGATGGGCTTAAGCTGCCCCTTGGCTTCGACTGTGGTGGTAAACGTGCCTTCGGTGACCATGTCGGTCACCGGTCCGTTGGTGCCTGCGGGTTGCGCGTTGATGACCAGCGTTGCGATGATGGCAATGAGCGCGATGGCAACAACGACACCGACGGCGATACCGCGTCGGATGAGCTTTTTGCGCCGACGCTCGGCACGCTTTGCCTTGAGCTTTGCATAGGCTTCTTCATCGGAGATATCGGTCGAATCGTCGAGACTCGTTTGGGGCTGCTTGGTGTCTGCAGCGCTGATAATCGGCAGGGTCTCGGTGGCATCTTGGGGCATGCGATCGGAATCGTCAGGACCCGGATTGATCGTGGGGACCTTGGACATAGCGTCTCCTTTATCGATATGGCTCCGATAAGTATATACGCCCGTCGCGATAGGCGGGCGTATAGAAGTTGCGGATGACGGTACTGTAAGTTTTGTCGCCGTGCTGTTTACTTGTTGTAGACGTTAGCTGCGTTACGAGTGCACAACCACGCAGAGGCCGACTTTGATGCGCTCGTGGAGCGACTTGGCATCGGCCAGACGCAGGTTGATACAACCGTGGCTACCGCACCACTTGTACGATTCGGCGTTATCGAAACTCGAATCGTTTTGCCAGGTGGCGTCGTGGAATCCGACCATATTGCCCTCGAACGGCATCCAGTAGCTTACCGGGCTCTCGTATTTGGGCTTGCCGGTCTCGGGGTCCTTGGCACCGATGAGTTTGCTGGCGCCATCGTTGCTGTTGATCTGCCATACGCCCTCGGGGGTGGCGTCTTCGCCCGGTTTGCCAGAAATAAAGTTGGCCTCCCACACGATGTTGCCGCTCTCGTCGTAGTAGCGCGCATGCTGCTCGGACAGGTCGACGTCGATATAGGCCTTCCAGTCGGGCTCGCCCTTGGCGGTAAATGTGTCGGCCTTCTGGGAGTACTTGATCTCGATTTCGCCGGTCTGCTTGTTGTTGATGGCGTCCTCGACCTGCTTGGCGAGCGAGCTGCTGTCGATGGACCAACCAAAGTCGCCGCCTTCGACGGCGCACTGCTTGCCATCGGCGCGCGTCCACCAGCGAGTGGAGCCCACGGTATTAAAGCCGTTGGCGAGCTCGGCTGCCCAGCTGCTGATCTGCGACGTATCGAGCGTGGGGTTGGCCGGATCGGCAAAGCTGATCCACTGCAACACGGAGCTGCCATCAACCTTGCCGGCATCCTCGCCGTTGAGCTTGAGGGTCACGTTGACGCCCAAGAAGTTGTTGGCGGCATCGCATGCAGACTGAATCTGATCATCGGTCAGCGTTCCATTGAGCGGCTCATAGGCATCGTTGCCGAGCTTGGAAAGATCTACGGTCTCGGCCAGCGAGGCAAGCTCGAGCTCGGCATACTTAATGACATGCTCGCGGTTGAGTTTTTCGTTGGAGCGCGCCTTCTCGACGGTAAACTTGCCGGCCTGCTCGTCATAGGAGCTATTGGCCTCGAACGCGCCCGAACGCCCCTCGTTAAACTCGTCGATGGCGGCGCCCAGATCCTTCTCAAACTGCTTTTGGTCAAAGGTGTCGGAGAGCATGGACAGGTCGACGTCTTGATCAAGATCGACTTCGTTGGAGCTAGCGGTTGTTTTGGTCTTGCCGCTTAAGGATTCTACAAGGCGAACCGGCCATACAATGGCTTCGTTGCGGCTGATAATCTCTTTTGCGGCAGCTTCGCCGTCGACAATGGGCTCATCGGACTCGGGCTGATAGGTCCAGCTAAAGTCATCGCCTGTCACGGTGAGCTTATAGTGCTTCCAAGCCGAGTTGACCTTGGTGGCGGCAGACGAAGCGTTGGAGAACGAGACATCGACGCCGGCGATAGTGGTGTTGGGGTAGGCTACCTGCGAAAACGCTACGACGCCTACGATATAGACAATGACGATAAGACCCAGAACGACAAAGAGCGTCGTCTTTTTGCCCGACTTATTGTTCTCGGCGGGTTTGCGTGCGGGGCCGCGATCGCCTCGAGCGTGCGTGGGGGGCTGCTTGGGCGCATTGCCATTTGTCTGGCGCTGCTGATGCTGCTTGTTCGGACGTTGGGAAACGTTTGCCGCACCTCGCTGCTGACCGCGGCTCGGCGCGATAGGACGCGGCGATTGAACGCCGCCGGTGTGCCTGCTCGGCTGCTGCGGATCGGGAATCAGTTGAGTTCGATCGTTTTGCGACATCGTATGCATATCCTTCGAATTTCGCCTTGCGGCTCATCGTGTTTTTACTGGGCTTGCATTATAGCGATTACCTAGTTGTTTGTGGTATGGAAACGGTGGCATTCAAAAGAGGTGGGACATTTGTCCCACCTTCGAGTCTTTCTTTGTCGCTATCCGCACACACCGCATTTTGCACAGGCCGAAAGTGCGGCCGGAGCCTGCGCGATGCCACCCTTTGCCGTCTCGCGCAGCGTGGCCGGCAACGCGTGGCCCACGGAGAGCATGACGTGCGCCATCTGGTCAAACGGCACCAGGCTCTTGATACCGGCAAGTGCAAGCTGCGCCGAGCTAAAGGCGGCTGCCACGCCGATGGCGTTGCGGTTTTGGCAGGGTACCTCCACGAGGCCACCGACGGGGTCACAAACGAGGCCCAGCAAGTTACTCAGCGCGATGGAACTGGCGTCGAGCGCCTGCCCGGGCGTGCCGCCGAGCATCTGCACCAGCGCGGCGGCTGCCATGGCGGCCGCACTTCCTACCTCAGCCTGGCAGCCGCCCTCGGCACCGGCGACGCAGGCGCTCGTGGTGAGGTTGAGGCCGATGGCGGCTGCGCAGTAGAGCGCGTCCATGACCTGCTCGTCGTCGAGCTGAAGGTGATCGGCGAGCGCCAGCACGCAGCCGGGCACGACACCCGCGGAGCCTGCCGTGGGAGCGGCGACGATTACTCCCATCGTGGCGGAGCGCTCGAGCACGGCCATCGCGCGGGCCACGGCGTCGGTTTGAACGGTGCCCATCAGGCTCGTGCTCAAATCGTTGCGGCCGGTGGCATCGACGAGTTTAGCCTCGCCGCCGATAAGCCCGCCGAGCGATCGTTGCGGATTGACGATGGGGGTCGTGGTCTCCTCGCGCATGACGTCGAGCACGCGGCGCATGGCGGCGACGGCGTGGGCCTCGCCGGTCAGACGCGCCTCGCGCACGGCCATAACGGCGCCGATATTCAGGCCGAGCTCGGCGCACGCATCGAGCAGCTGCTCGCCGTCGTCGAAGATCTCCTTTGCCGAGACACCGGGGGAGAGCGACGAGGCAGAACCGGGGAGCTCGATAAAGGTCGCGTAATCGACATTGTCGAGTTTGCGGAGCATGGGGACGACGGTGTCGTCGGGCGCGCCGTCGGTCTCAAAGACGGAGTAGGCCTGGCCGCCCACTTCGGTGCGGTAGGTGCGGCAGAAGGCGATGTTCACGTGTGCGTAGGCGAGCAGGTTCGTGAGCGCGGCGAGCACGCCGGGGACGTCGTAGTGCGCCACGAAGAGTGTGGAGTACATGCCCGAGATGTCGACGCCGACGCCGTTAATGCGGCTGATGCGCATCTTGCCGCCGCCCAGGCTCTCACCGCGGACCTGGGCCGTGGAGCCCGTGTCGTCGACCATGTCGATGTCGACGGTGTTGGGGTGGATGGAGGCGTCGTCGCCCTTGATGTCAAAGTGATATTCGAGGCCCTGCTCGTGCGCGAGGTCGAAGGCCTGCTTGATGTTCTCGTCATCGGTGTCGAGGCCCAGGATGCCCGCGACGAGCGCACGATCGGTGCCGTGGCCGCGGTAGGTGTGGGCAAAGGAGTTCCACAGGCCAAAGGTGACCTTAGTGATGCGGCCTTCCAGCAGGCTGGCGGCAACTTGGGCGCAGCGCAGGGCGCCGGCGGTGTGCGATGAGCTGGGGCCGACCATGACGGGGCCCAAGATCTCGAATGCCGAGGTCGTAGCTAGTGTTTGCGGCTTGCCTGCCATGGCTGCTCCTTTGTTTTGTCCCGTCGTCCCGAGGGGCGGGGCATAAGGTTTCCTGCTCGGACAGTCCTGCTCGCACGAAGGCCACATTAAGTGGCCTTCGGCTCGTGCGGAA
>CABQHT010000036.1 GCA_902464035.1 uncultured Collinsella sp.
GGGCTAATCCTCGCAAGCGTCGTCGCTTTGACCTGATTATTGTTGCCGTTATGGCACTGATCGTGGTCATCACCAGCGTGTGCGCCGCATTTATGGCAGGTCCCGGTATTCCCCTCATGAGCTTCATGTACGGCCTCAATTTTGAGCGCTACCGCACGCTGGCACTGCTGATGGTTGTCGCCGGCGGCGTCACCGCGGCCATCGACTTTCTCTACGCCATCATCACGGTGCTGCGCCACGCTGGAGACGTCACCAAGATCTACCTGATCTGCTTCGCCGTAAGCGTGGTGCTGCCGGTGATCCTGATTAAGCTGCTGGGTCTGATGGGCGCCGTGGTGAGCTACCTAGCCATCATGGCCCTACTCCTGGTGCTGTTGATTGTCGAATACGCCCACATTCGCCAGCGCATAGAACGCGACCGCAACCCGTACGGCGCCTAATTCGAATCAATTTGAAGAAAAGAAACGTCGATGTTTTGGCACCGACAGCGAGCAGTCTCAAAGTGCCCCAGGTTGGCGCGAAAGAGGAGCGACGCGTACTTCCGTACGCGAACGACGGTTTGAGCGACAAGATGGGGTGCTTCGGGGCTGCGCAGCATCAACGTGGCCGCCGTTCGGTAGAACGGCGGAACAAAGTTATTCCCCGGGGCGAATATTCGCGTAGAACTCCGCCCCATCATCGAGCCGCAGGATGCCCACGCGACCGAACTCGGAGCCGGTGGCGGCAGCGCAGTCGATGTCGATGCGATCGGGCACACCGGCGGCATCCTCGCCGCCCAGGCGCACGATCTGCCCGCGGCCCGACTCCTCATCGAGCCCCGCAAGACCACCGACCTCGCAATAACGCCCGAGCGACACCGTTGGCGTGTGACCGCTCACCACGACCGGACCCTTGCCCTCGGCAGAAAGCAGCCCGGTCGGCGCATCCCAATAGCCGTGACGAATCCACAGCAGGTCATCGGCCGACTGCACCGCGAGCATCTGCTGCAGCAGCTCGCGATCGGCACCCACCGCTCCAACGCCATCGGCACAATCGACGCCATGCTCAAGCAAAAACGCGCGCGCCGCCTTCATCTCGATTCCAGCATGTACCAGCAGATACGGGCGCTCCTCGGTCTCGGCCACCGCGTAGAGCGGCAGCGCGGCCATCCATCGCACGAGCTCCTCGTATGCGTCAAATTCCATGTCGTTGAGCTGCTCGCGCGTCGTCCAGCCACCGTTGATATCCCAGGTCTCGGCATCGAGCGGATCCTGGCCAATGATGGCATCGAGCATGATCTGCTCGTGATTGCCCTTGAGCACGCGGGCGTTGGGCAGCGAGCGCACGAGCTTAATAACGCCGACCGGATCGGGCCCGCGATCGATCATGTCGCCCAGCACGTACAGCGTGTCGTCGGACGCCAGCGAAATCTTAGACAGGGCCTCGTCAAGCGCACGCACGTGCCCGTGAGCATCAGATGTCACATAGATCGCCATGGTACGCCTCTCCTTGCATTGCGGCCAAAGCCCGGCGCCGCAACTAAAACTTCAAGCTGAACTTAAACGTTACCCATTGTACTCCGTTGCAATAAAGCTGGAAAGGGTTTCCGAGCAGAGGCAAAGACGGCAGCCGTCTATGACGATATCGCGCACGCCCGCAATCCAACCCCATAAACCCACCATCTTTGGGTACAAATAACCGCAGACAACTAACCGTGCCACGCCAACCACCCAGGAGCGGACACCATCCATGAACCAGATCCTTCTTTTTATCGGCCTCGTCATCATTTTGTGCCTGACCATCAAACCCGTCGGCAAAAAGCTCCCCTTCCCCACCCTGCTTATCTTTATCGCGCTCGGCATGCTGTTGGGCGTCAACGGCCCGGCGCATATCGACTTTAGCGACTACGCACTCACCGAAACCGTCTGCAGCACGGCGCTATTGTTCATCATGTTCTACGGCGGCTTTAACACCAACATAGACCGCGCCAAGCCCGTCGCCGCGCCGGCGGTGCTGCTGAGCACGCTCGGCGTCGTCATCACCGCAGGCATCACCGGCGTGTTCGCCCACTTTGTGCTGGGCTTCGACTGGATCGGCGGCCTGCTGCTGGGATCGGTCGTGGCGTCCACCGACGCGGCCAGCGTCTTTAGCGTTCTGCGCGAGCACAGCCTTTCGCTGAGGGGCGGCACCGACTCGCTGCTCGAGGTCGAATCGGGCTCCAACGACCCCGTCGCCTACATGCTCACCGCCGTGCTCGCGACCCTCGCGGCGGGCGGCAATATCGACATTCCCGTGCTGCTGACCAAGCAGATCATCCTGGGCGTGGGGTTGGGCCTTGCCATCGGCTGGACATCCAGCCGTCTGATTGAGCGCGCACACGCAACGGCCGAAGGCGCGCAGACCATCTTCTTGTTCGCCGTGGCCATCGTCGCCTACGCGCTGCCGAGCTACCTGGGCGGCAACGGCTTTTTGGCCGTATACCTTGCAGGCATTGTGCTGGGCGCAAGCGACATCACCGGTAAGGTCGAGATGGCGCACTTCTTCGACACCCTCACCGAGATGGCAGAGATGACCATCTTCTTCTTGCTCGGCCTGCTCGTAACGCCCGCACGCCTGCCGCAGATGCTGCTGCCGGGCCTGGCGCTCATGGCGTTCATGCTCTTCGTGAGCCGCCCCATCGCCGTCAGCCTGCTGTTGGCGCCCTTTAAGACGAACCCTCGCCAGGTGGCGCTCGTAAGCTGGGCGGGTCTGCGCGGCGCGGCATCGGTCGTCTTTAGCCTCTTTGCCGTGGTGACCGGCGTTCCCGGCGGTCACGACCTGTTTGACCTGGTGTTTGTAATTGCCGTGTCGAGCGTTGTGGTGCAGGGCTCATTGCTGCCGGCGGTGGCGAAGAAGCTCGACATGATCGATGCGGAAGGCGATGTGCGCCGCACCTTTAACGATTACCGCGACGAGGACGGTATGTCGTTCATTAAGCTCAAGGTGGGAGCTGGACATCCGTTTGCCGGGCGCTCGCTCGCCGATATTGGCAGCGTCACGGACATGCTGGTGGTCCTGGTGCTGCGCGACGGGGCGCATCCCGTGTTGCCCAATGGCGAAACCGTGATCGTGGAAGGCGACCTGTTGGTGATGGCAGCCCCAACGTTCGAAGAGCGTGCCGAGGTTACGCTGCGCGAGGTCACCGTAACGCCCCACGGACGCCTGGCCGGCCAGCGCCTGCGCGACGTGCCGCAGGGCAAGCACCCGTTTATCGTGGTGATGCTCAAGCGCGACGGCCAAACAATCATCCCCGACGGCAACACCCTCATATACGCCGGCGACGAAGCCGTCATCGCCACGCTCGCGTCGTAGCAGCTAGGGACAGCCGTCCCGAATTGGCTACATTTGAGCATCAATCGCCCCGACAGGGGTCTCGTTGAGGACTGTTAGCGTCTCTCAAGATTAAGTGAGTAGGCTTTTGTCGAATCGCCGACCACGTCACCAAAGCACAAGTCTGTGACCTGCGGGTTTGTTGAAGCATATTAGTCGGGTGCTCAGGATTTCCAATAAAGCCTACTCACTTAGCCAGCGTGCAGTCAAAATAGAACGGTCGCGAGCTCATTAGACTCCATTGCGACGGCTTATCGTGCATTTTCGCGCAGTCGCGGATGCAGACGCGCCGTCCCATATTAGCTACCCCCGCCGCTTAGTCATCGTCGACGGCAAAATCGCGGAGGTCGAGGCCTTCGCGTTCGGCTCGGACTAGGAGCTCTTGGGGCGACTCGTCCTCGATATCCCTCACGTCGAGCATGGCAGCGGGAAAGCCAACGCCTGCCGCACTCCCCGCACGATCGAGCAGACTCTCGCGCAGCTGATCTACATCAACGTCGATCTTCAAGATGAAACCTCCTACCAGACCAGGACACTACTCACTAGCACCGAGCGCGTCCACGGCAGCAACAAAAGCCGCAACCTGCTTGTCGTCCATCTGCGTGGCCAGGCGCCCCACGGGCTCATCGTAGGCAAACTGTACTTTATCGATAAAGCAATCCCAGGCACGCTCATCCACACGCACAGCGGCCTCGCAATACTGGCTGAGCTTTTTGAGTCCATACCAAAACGCATTCACATGGCGCGCAGGATCCTCGTCCAGCACACCATCGTAGCGCCGTCCGTTAAACTCACGCATGCGCGCCACGGCAACCTCGAGCGAGTCGCCGCCGTCGACCGAAGCCTCGTCCACAAGCTCGGGAATCGCAACTTCGCGCCGAACATTGTGCCTGGTAGCACCGTCATACTCGCCCACCAACACGTCTTCGTCAAACCGATCATCGTAGTCGAAATAGCTACTGCCGCGGCAAATCCCATGCGGCGAACCGGCACCAAAGGCACAGAACAACCCGCCGTCGGTAACAACGCGCCTATAGGCCTCAAACGACTTCTTAACCTGAGCGAGCAACTCGGCAAGCTCCCCGGCATCGCACCCCGTCTCGCACGTAATGCAAACAAGCCCCGGCAACGATACCGGCTCCACCGTGCTCCCTGCAACGCGGGCAGCGCGTTCGGCCCGATACGCTTGGGCTGCCAAGCGCGCTCGCTGCGCAGCACCGCGCACATTAGTAAGCTCGCGCTCCAGCGCCACATCGCCAGCCACATCGCTCGCAAACGCGTCAGCACCCTGCGGCCCGGTCGCACTCAGCTCGGACTCAAACGTCGCCGTGATCATGCCGGCAAGGTCCGTTGTATCGGCGGCGCAACGCAGCTGCTCCAGCTGCGTGCATAGCAGATCGGCATCCAAGGGTGCGGCATCCACAACGCGCGCGTCACTCAGACGCGCCGCGCCCTGCAACACCAAAGCCCCCGCAGCATCGTATGCCGCACGAACCCTGTCCGCCGTATTGGCACGCAGCTTTACCTCGATAAACGCAAGCGTCTGCTCCAAGCGGGCCAACAGTTCGGCCTTGTCCTCCATACGCAAAAAGGCAGCGTAGCGCCGCTCCATCTGCAACGGGCCCACAACGCCTACCTGCTTGCGAGCGCGCGCAAGAGAATCAAATTCAACGCGGCGTACATACCCGTCAACGGCCCGCACGGCAGACTCACGCGCAGCACGCTCGGCAGCCTCGACGCCCCCGATCACGGCCAGTAGCTCGCGGGAGCGCGCCTTGCGCAATAACTCCCCGCAATCGTACTGCTCAAGCGCCGTCTGACGCTTGGCTACCGACTCAAAGCCAAACAGCTCATCGAGCAGCTCGCCAACAGAACGTTCTTCCGCCATGGCAAGGCCTCCTCACGCGCAGCGCGCCACCATGCTCGCGGGCTCACGCGCGCATCAAACGCCTCGCGCACGCAAGCCCGCACGCCCGCACCCCTACAGATCCAGCGCCTTCTTCGCGGCGTCGACTGGGTCGCCATCCATGTAGAAAACCGGGCTCAGGCCCGAAATGATCTCGGACGACACACTCTGCAAGCCCGCAATGGCGCTCAGCGGCAATATCACACGCTTGGCACCGGCGTTTTTGGCCACGCGCATAATGTCCTCGAGCCCGCGGATCTCGTCCATAGAACCCGACATGCGCAAAATACCCGGAATTGCCAGCGCGGGCATCACCGGGCGGTTGCACGCCGCGGAGCACAGGCCCACAAACTCGGCGAGCGAAACCTCCTCGGACAGGCCCTTGCTCTGCAGGTCGTTGTAGAACAGCAGGTAATCCTTGGAGCCAATATGCATGCCCGGCGCCACGCGGTTCGCAAGGTTCACAAAGTTGTCGAACGCGGCCTCAAGCGTATCGCGCACCGGTTTGTTAAAGGCAACGCCCTCGTGCTTAAACTTGCACTCGCCGGCAACGGCCTTGTTCTCGAGCTTGTACACGGCGACCTCGCCGCCCTGCGACCTGCCCACGCCAAACACGTGACCGGACAGCAGCGGCCCGTCGGGGATCAGCGTGTCCTCGGACTGCTCGGGCACGCGCACCACATGCACGTCCTGCGGGTTGTCGGCATCCATATAGCCCAGGTTGACGTCGATAAACTCGACGCCCGCCATAATCTTGAGCTGCTCCTTTACACGACGACGGCCCTCGATGGCGTAGTCCAGCAACCAGCGCACGTCGTCCTTGTCCATGGCCTCGTCGGGGAACAGCAGCTTGGCCAGGCCGCTAAAGGTCTTGCGCACGGCAATCTCGTCGCGCTTGTTAAAGTCGCTGTTAAAGCGGAAGTAGCGGTCGATATGGTGCGCAAAGTCCTTTCGGCGCATCTCCTTGCAAAACTCCGACAGGCAATCGGTGATCAGACCGTAATGCCCGGTCAGCAGGCTCGAGCGCATCTTGGGGATCTCCCAGCCCGGCAGGTAGTAGTGGATACGGTCGAAGAAGGCCGAATCGTTGTTAAACTCCGGCGGGAACGGATCGAACAGGTGCGTAGTCTTAAGGACGTTTTGCACGGTGTCGTTGATGTTGCCCTCAAAAACCATGGAGGCATCGGCGTTAATCTGGTCGCGGCCGCGCGCGTAGCTGCCGCTCGCCATGTAATCCTTCATGATCTGTACGGCGTTGGTGTCCTTAAAGCGCATGCCGGCGACCTCGTCGAACGTCACGCAATCCCAGTGCCCCACCAAGCCCACGCGGTCGGCGCGCATGGAGTTCATGCGGCCGAACAGGTTGGCCGTCGTGGTCTGGCCGCCCGAAAGCAAAATGGCGTAGGGCGAGACCTCTTTGTAGATGTGGCTCTTACCGGTGCCGCGCGGACCCAGCTCGCACAGGTTATAGTTGCGCTCGATAAGCGGCACCATGCGCTCGATAAAGTGCATGCGCTCCTTCTCCGAAAGCTCGCTGGGCTCATAGCCGGCCGAGCGCAGCAGCATGTTGAGCCACTCGTCGCGCGAGAAATACTGGCGTTCTTCGACCATGGCATCCAGGTCCAAGTTGGGCATCTGGATGGGCGTGAGCGAAGCCACGCTAAACGGAGAGTCCTCGGGCCCGCGCTTTTTGCGCTTGGCCTTGGAGCGGCGCGGTGCATCGTCGCCAAAGACCTCCATGCCAAACTCGTCTTCCTCATCCAAGGGGTGACGATACTCGATGCTCATAATGCACCAAATGCCACCCTGCAGAATCTTGGAATAGTCGCGCACGTACTCGGCCGGCATCACAAACGGCTCGATGGTCAAATTGGCAAACGACGCCACGTAAATGTCTTTGTACTCGTCGAGCTTGGCCGTCACCTTGTCGATGATGGTAAAGCGACCCAGCTCGCGGATCTTGGACTTAATACGCTCGGACTCGTCAGGACGCACGTAGTTATCGGTGAGAATCCTACGGATTCGGTTGAGGCCCTCTTCGACAGCTTCCTCGTCGTCAGTTGAGCAATACATGCCCAGCAGGTACTCCAGCACAAAGGTGGGCACGTTGGCACCGCGCTTCATAAGGGCCGTCAGGTCCTTGCGCACGATCTTGCCGCCAAAGTGCTCGAGCAGCTTGCCGTCCAGGCCATCCATGTCGTAGCCTTCATCCTCGAGAGCCTGGTCCGCAGCCTGGGCATAGCCATCGGTCGAGGATTCGCCCTCGGCGGGCTCGGCAGTCGCTGCATCCTCAACGGGAGCAGCAGCCGCCGGCTCCGGGGCAGGCGCGACGGCCTCAGCCGCCGCATCCTCCGCCGGCGCGCTCACATCAATCGAGGGAACTTCCCACAGATCGTCATCATGACTATCAAACATAGCGCACACTCCTAAAAACCAAAGTCAGCAACAGGGGCAAACGAAACAGCGATGGTGTACGTCTCGCGCCAAACGATCTTGCCCGTCTCGCGCTCGCGGCAGACCAGATAGTACGGACCCTTGGCCGAGAATCCATCCGCTGCACGCAGCGCAAACTTGGCATGCACTACGCGCTCTTGCGAATTAACAGAAGTCTTGTTGGCATGCGCCTTGACCGTATCGCTCACCTCGTTGCCGCTTGCGTCGGTAAACACCAGCTCATACTCGCACGGCAAGACCTTGCCTTGGGCGGGTTCTTCCTGGATCAAGTTGACCGAGAAGAGCGAGTTGGTCACTCGGCGTCCCTCGCTTAGCACGCGCAGCGTCGCCACGCGCGTATCGACAAAGTCCTTGGAACCCGAGCGCGCACGCCAAAATCCGATAACGGGCACGCAAAGCTCCTGCAGGCTCATGCCGCCGTGGACGTAGTTGTTAGTGCCGCCGGGACGCTTGAAGTGCACGTTCTCGCGCGGGGCAAATCCCTCAAAACCGGCACCTAAACGTCCCATGCCAACATTAACAAACACCTCGCATGCCTCTTCCGAAAGCTTGGCCACGGCCTCGTTGGGCACCACCAGATGACGCTTGCCGTGCATGACAGGAGCGTCAAGGAAGGGTAGGTCTGGCTTGCCGAGCATCTGGCACTCGTTGAGCTCACGACGCGTGTAGATGAAGCCGTGATCCGCCGTTATAACAACACGCGCGCCCGGGGCGTCGGTGCACACGCGGCGCGCCAACGCGGCAAGTTCCTCCACGGTGTCCGCGCAGGCATCGAAAACGTCATCCTGCGTAGCTGCCTTCTCGCCCGTGGCGTCGATCTTGTTGTGGTAGAGATAAACGAGCCTGGAGTCTTTGAGCAGCGCTTTGCGCTCGGTTCCCGCCATGTTGAGGTATGCGCTCGAGCGCAAAGCGCGGGCCGTGGGCTCAACGTGGGTAAGTACGGCCTCGCGCTGCGGAGTCGTCGCAGTGGGCATGCCGTCAGCCAACACAAACGCGCCATCCTCTGCAAGCTCAAGCACCTGGTGCGGCAGCAGCGCAGGCATGCCCACCTCGGTAATGGAGGGAAAGACCGCCTGCATGCTAGAAACCTTGACGTTGCCGCCGCGTTCGCGCTCGAGCAGCGCCGCAACGTCGCGGGCAACCTCATAGCGCAGCGCATCGCTCACGATAACGACCGTTGTTTTGGCAGAACCCACAAAGGCGGGCAGCACATGCCAGTAAAACTCATCCTGCCGTGCGGGACCATCGATGTAGCCGCAATCGGCCCACTCCCCTTGCGCAGCAGCCGCCCAGCAGGCATTGGCATCCGCCAAGAACCAGTTGCTGTAGAGATTCTCCGCCCAGTCCGCCACGGCGCGGGCAGGTTCCTCGAGCGCATCGCACTCGACGGAGCGTGCCCGCAGATACGCGGTGCACATATGGCGATAGGCAGCGTCCATGGCATACCAATCGGACGAATAGGCATCCCACACCTGCTGGGACTGCGCCAGATGGAACCCGCCCGCGTGCGTCTGCCTAAACGCGCACATATCGGCCACAGCGACAAGCAGGTCAAAGTAGCTCTCGACACGACGGTACCAGCTTAGGTCGCAGCGACGCGCCACAAAGGCACGCGCATCCTCAACACGGTCTGCACCTTGCGCAAACGAGCAGAACAGCTGCGAGAGCACAGCCTCATTGACGCACGGAAACACATCAAGCGAGGTCAGCACATCGATCGGCAGAGCCTCAAACCGCACAAAGAGCCCGCGGGCATCCTCCACCAAACGACAGATCTCAAATAGGTCCTCGCTCGACGCCTGGGTATCGGCGGCCTGGTCCCACGTGCGCACCGCCTCAAGGCAATAGGGGCCGTAGGCGGGAGCCACATAGCTTTCGAGTCCCTTGAGCGCTCCCTCGGAAAGCGCGGTAGACGCCGCTGTAAGGAGCACATGAGATGAAAGCATAAGCAATGAGTCGCGCTCATACAGCGGTCCCTCAAACCCATAGCAGCGAAGCATAAAGGCAGAGAGCACATCGCGCACGCAGTACTTGTCCATCAACTCGGCCAGCGCCTCGGGACCCTCGTGCAGCAGCATGGTCATACAGCCACGCAGCACAAACGCGGGGCGCGCGTCACCAAGCTCTTTACCGCCAAAAATCACCGTAAGGATGCCGAGTTCGATATCGGATGCGCCCGAGGCATGCGGAACACACGCGGCAAACTTAGCGCAGCGGGTCTTGGCATCAAAGAACGCCTTGTGCTCGCGCAGGCTCTCGCGCACGGCGTCGATATTCTCGATGCCCAGCTGGTCGGCCAAAAGCGAAAGATAGTCAGCCTGGAACTGATCGGCATACAGCTCAACATCGGCAAGCCAATCACCCTCAAGCCTGCCGCGCGGGCAACGGCGATACAGCAAGATATCGCTCGCAAGGTCATCGCGGTTGATGAGCTTCTTGACGGCAAACATACGGCCCTCGCAGGCCTCAACAAAGCGCACCGGGCGCTCAAAGTCACCGTGAGCAGACATTACGCCGGCATCGGCCCCCACGCCGTCGAAACCCTCGGCAGCCAATCGCTCAAACTCAGGAGCAAACTCGCCGTCCGCATCGTGCCAAACCACAACACGGCGCGGCGCACATGCGGACAACGGCTGCAAAAACCGCAGCTTGAGCTGTTCTTCTACATCGATCTTGGGCATGAATATCCTTACCGTATCTGCAGTTACTTAATCTTCGCCAGCACATCCTGAAACTTGGCGTAGTTGACCTTGACGCCGTCATCCAGGTCGATCTTAATCATCTGGTCTGCCAAGTGGTGCAGTTTCTCCTCGTAGGCAATGGTCTCTTTGAGTTGGTCGTTGAGCTTTTTGACACGCTTATCCAAACGCACGCGCTCGCCGCGCTCGGCACCAGCAAGGGCATCGTTGGCATAGCCGATCTGGGCACGGTAGCGCTCCTGCTGCTCATGCACATAGTCGGTGCGGATGCGAGCCAACAGGTCAGGCTGATAACGATGCATGTAAACAAGGCACTTGAAGCCGTTCTTCTTGCCGCTGTCGAACAGCCAGTAGATAGGGCGCTTCTTATAGGTCTGGCAGTGGTCCTTAAAGAAGTCCTTCAAAAAGTAGGTGCGAATCACCTCACGCGAGCTGCCCTTGCCGCCGAGCGCCTCGGCAATAAAGGCCAGGTTCTGCTCGAGTGTCTCCTCGCCGTACACGGTGCGCACAAAGTCGATAAAGTAGCGCACGATGTCGTCGTCAAAGTACTCGTCGTCGGTGATGGGAAGCACATTGTCGCTATCGGGCATAAAGCTCACATGCGCGGGATCGGGCATCTTGGCCAGATAGTCAGAGACCGTGGCGCCCTGATCGGCCAGGACCAGACCGTCCACGTCTAGCGAATAGCGGCCAAACATGCAGCCCACGGCATAGCTTATGAGCGAGGTGATCTCGTCGCGCTTGGTGCGCACATACTTGTTGCCCTTATAGCTCTCGGGGATCTCATCGGCGATGTCGAAGATGCGCGCTACCGACACGTACTTATCCTCGACCTTGATGGGCACCTCGCCCTCCATGTTGTAGATCTTGGCAAAGATTCGGTTGAGCTCTTCCTCGTTAGCGCGAAGCCGCTCAAAGCGAGCATCAACCTCGGCCTTGCGGGCCTCGTATTTATCGGCCAAAAGCGTTGCCATTATGCCGCCTTTCGTTTCCGTGGGTCTTACGAATAATCGCCGTTTCCGTAGGTCTTGCAGTTACGAAGCAGCCGAGGGGTTTCCTTCGGCATTTTTGCTCCATGCGCGATTATTCATTTGATTTATTTTCTTTCTCGATTTGCCAATTCAAATGATCAATTCTATGACTCGTCAAATGCCCCTTCGGTAAGGCGAAGTTGCAAACAGCAACTCTCTGACGGAAAAGATCGGATGCAATTCTGTCGCACACGTCCTTATCCCATTTCTTTTCTTCGAGCATTTCTTCAATTTTCAGCTCAGTCATTCTGATCCGATGCAAAGTAACTTGTCCGTCCGTGAGGTAATCAAATGATTCCCTGTAAGGCGAAGTCTTCAAATAACGCTCTAATTCCGACCCATCGGACGAATTTTCAAGCTGCTCAACATACGTTTTCAAAACGTCAAGGTAACGAGATAATTCTTGAACATCCTTTTTAAAATTTTTTCGAATCTCTTTTTGAGTATCAGAATTGTGCGTGATTTTATAAACGATATAACTTGAAGCAGCAAGCATTAAAAGGTCATAGGCGAATTGCAGCCAGTCAATTTTGAGGCCGGTAAGAGCAAAACCAACCACAAAAGGCGGGAAATCGAAGTATGTAATCATCGGTTTGTCTTTCTATGCACAATTACAACAGAGGATGTCGCTTAAAATCCCAGGAGGTTTCGAACGAATCCCAGTCAAGCATCGCTTGACTAATTGCAGCACTACAAATCTCTTTAACATCACCGCGATTGATATCCACATCTCCGCAACCAATAGAATTTATAGTTCCAGGGGGAAAGCTGGTTGACGGGTTAAGCATCTCAAGCTCAAGCGCCACAATTGAAGAATTAAGAAACGCAAGAAGAGCAAGCTGGGAGTCCCCTTTCCCAGACTGGGAATACGTACACAATCCGCCCATGTTGCTAAGGAACCCAGCTGGGAGATACCTAAACGACAGTCTGCCCGACCCGATTCGATTCCAAGTAATTGCAGGTTTATATAACTTCGAAATGCCAGTTATTGATGCATGTCCTGTGGCAATCATTTCTGCGCCATTGTTGGCAAAATTGGTGACAACATAGTGGGATCCATACCATTTACGGCTTTCGCCAGCCTTTGCAGTAATATGCCATTTCGCTGACAATCTCTTTTTTCTGATATTCGTTTGACATTCGGATACCTCAAACCAGTACTTCAAAAAGCGATCATTATCACCAGTTTTAATACCTTCGTTTGCAACCGAATAGCGAGTGATTAAATCAGAAAATAAATTGATAAATCTATCGCTGGCCCAGTAGGCTATGGGGGTGCCGGGGATCTGCTTGAAGGTGTCGGCGCTGCGGCGGTAGAACCAGCCGCAGTCGGGGTTTTGGATGGCCTCAAGCAGCTTGAGACGCTTCGCCTCGCTGCCGTTAATGTCGACGAGGCGCACGTAGGCGCCCTTGCATGCAGCGCGGCCGTTGTAGATGACATCGGCGGTTACGTTGACGACCTCGCCGCCAATGGCGTCGAATGCGCGAGAGCCGAGATGGGCCATGGAAACGATTGTCTTGTTGTCGATAACCTTGGCGCGCATCTTCTCAAAGCTGCCCAGGAACATCCAACTCTGCATGGTAACCATTGCGGCGTAGCCCTTATCCTCGACAAGGTTAAAACCGCGCTCGATAAAACACGTGCATAGGTCGCTCTTCACGTCGGGGTAATTCTTCTTGATCCACTTGCTCATGAATGGATTAAAGCTGCTGCTGCCCATATACGGAGGATTCGCAACGGTGCAGGTAAAACGACGGGACAGCTTCTCGCAGATGGCGGCAGCGCTTTCGAGCTTAGTTTTGGCCGTAGCGGCAAAAAGGTCATCGGAACAACTCGCGGCGGCAGCCTTGAGCTCGTCGATCTCGTCCTCTGAGGGATTGAGCAGCGAACCGATCTCGCCCAAATGACTCAGCTCCTCGGCGAGCTTCTTGTTACCCGGCAGCTCGTCCTCCCCTAGCGGGATGCTCGAGAGCACGGTAACGTCGGCGCGAACGCCACGCCTAAAGAAGCGACGGTCGTGCTCGCGGGCGCACAAGGCAAGCGCCAGCTCCGCGATCTGTGCCGCGCGGGAATCGATTTCCATACCTGCAAGGTTTTTAGTAAGAATGAGCTCGGGAATCTCGCGCTCACGATAGCCGCGCTCCTCGTACATATGGAAGAGCAGCTCAAACGCATAGACCAAGATATGGCCCGAGCCGCATGCGGGGTCGCAGAGGGTTATCTCCTCGGGACTCGAAATGCGAATGAAGTCCTCGTGCTCAGCATCGGGCTCGATGTAATACTCCATGCGCTCGCGTAGCGAACTCCCCGGGTTGTTGAGCATCCACAGACGGCCGAGTGAGTTCTCGACCATATAGCGCACGATCCACTCGGGGGTGAAGAGCTGCGTGGCGGGCGCGATGTCCTCCGCCGCTGCCTTGCGCTTGGACCTGAAGAACTCGTCTTTAACGTCAGCGTTGTAGTACTGATACATCCAACCCAGAACGGTCACGCCCTCGCGCCAGTCCTCGTCAGCGAGGACGGCGTTGAGCTTGCCCACCACGCCATCGGACATCATGAGGCCCTGGGGCAGCAGCAGTTCCATGGCTCCGCCCACGCGTTCAAAGACGCCCGGCAGGCAATCGGCAAGCTCCTCGCACTGAGCCACAAACAGGTAACGCCACAGCGGTTCATCCAAGCCCGCCATCTTGAGTTCGGCTATGCGATCGGTATCGGCCGTCGTTATTTCCACATCCAGTGCGTTCTCCACGGCCTCGCTGCCATGGCTGCCGTCCGCACGACTTAGCATGCGCATACGGCTGGGAAGCCATCCGCGTGCATCCATGAAGCGAATGGCCACGATGCGGTTGAACCAGGTGTAGGCCGCACGGTCGCGCAGCGCCTCGTGACCCACCTCTGCCTGCATGCGCAGCAGTTCGTCGCGCTGCTCAATCTCAGCCGGACTTAGGGGCAGGCCGTTGACGGTCTCGGACCCAACGGGCGCGGGTGCAGGTTCGGTGATGCCGTAGCGCACCATCTGCGCCTCCACGCCTTTGATGAGCTCCGCACGGGCCCAGGTGCAGAAGCTCTTAAGAGCAGAATCGTTCATGGTTGATGAGCCTTTCTAAACGCCATAAGCCACCGGTGCGCGCTTTGGCACCGGTGGCTCCGCGGGTTAGTTGATACGGATCTCGTCGTTTGCAGCGAGCGCCTGCATAAGGCGGGAGCGCAGGTCGTCCACGTAGCGCTCCACGTCCTCTACGGACAAGAGACGACTCGGCTTGACCAGATCGGCGCGGCGCACAGTCTTGATCTTGCGCTGGGGCTTGGGCGCGGGCACGGGAGCAGACGATGCGGCGCCCTTGTTGGAGACCTTCTTGACCACCTCACCCGTACTCATGACCTCGGTGGTGCGGCGCTCGTTGTCCATACGCACGCGGGCCTCATCCACAGCGTCGTACATCTCGTTGGCCGCCGCACTGAGCCAGTCGCCCCAGTTAGTTGCAACAACGCTCAGTTCGTTGAGACTTTGAGCGCTGTGGGCACGGTTTTTGAACGACTCGTATTTGGTGCCGGCGTCTGCTATGGCATCCTTGGCCTGATTGACAAAGCCCTTTTGACTCTCGGCCTGCGCCCGCAGGTCTTGCAGATCGCTCTCGATGCGACACAAAAACTCATTGCGGCGGATGCCCAGCAGCTTTTTCATGTCATCCTCGACGGGATCCATAAGCGGCTGCAGGTCTTTAATACGGCCGTAGGGCTTGGGATCTTTGAGGATCTCGCGCACCTTTGCCACGTTCTCCACCGCGCTGGGAATGTCATCGGAGGCATACTCGATACCCTCGGTGCGGTTCAAGAAATCCCTGGCGTGGTCAAACGCTGTTCGCTGATTGGACTCGAAGAACTCAACCACCTTGTCAAAGTCTTCCTTGGCATCGAGCAAGCGCTCCTCATGCTTGGTGAACGTGGTCAAGAACGCCTCGGCCTCGTTCTGGTCCTTAAGGACGTCGGCCACCTCCGAGCGCATCTTCTCGCACTCGTCCTCACCGGGATACGGGTAGGCCGGCTTGATACCCGTGTAGTAGTCGCGTGCTATGGCGAGGCACGCCTCGCGCAAGCCCTCAAGGCGCTCTTTGAGCTCGGCCACGAGCTTATCCTCGTTGGAGGGCACGGTCTTGAGATCAAACAGGTCACACATGAGTTCGCCCGCGGCGCGTAGCAACCGGTCGCTCATGCGCATGCGCAAGCGCACCTGGGCCTTATCGGCATCCTTGCGCAGGAGCGCCACCATGCGGCTATCGTTAGCTTGAACCGTCTGACCGCCAAACAGCACCTGCGCGCGCTGCTCCACCACAAGCTGCGCCACCACATTTGCGATGTCGACCTCACGCCAGCCAAAGGGCCTTTGCTGGTACTGGCGCTGGATATCGCCCATAGCGGTATCCAGGTGGCGCTGGTACTGCACTTTGAGGTAGTCCTCGACCTCCTTGAGCGCACGCGTGTTACCCGCGTCCATGCCAGCGAGCCCCACTTGAACGTTGCCCGCCAGAGTGGAGCGAATATCGGAATCGCTCGTGACCGGCGCGCCGATATAGTCGGCCTTATCAAAGACCACATCGCACAGCTGCTCCAGCACTTGCTCAAAAACCTGAGCGGGTTTGGCCGCGCGGACCTCAACCATGCGGCCGTTGACCGCGCAACGTGCATGGAGCACGGCCTCGCTCAAAAGGGTATCGGCCTCTTTCTCGTTATAGGCCGCCTCGCGCATCTTGGACTCGACGATCTGGCGCGTACTCGGCTGAAGCTCCTGGAGATTTCGCGTCTTGGCGTACTTGCGGATCTTGGCGGCGTTGACGAGTGGGGCCCAATAATCCACCTCGTCGCTCAAGGCCACGATGGCCTTATCCACGGATTTCAATGCCAACTCGGCATCGTCCGAACGGCCCAGATCGCTGGCCATGGTCACCACGGAAAGTTCCATGCCGCCCATGTTGGATCCATGAATCGAGCCATCCACGTAGCGGTCAAAGGGGAAGTCGTTGGCCCCGCGGTTGAGTTTGCGCGCAGTGTAGATGCTTTCGAACAGGCGCTTCTTGATGTACTCAATCACCTTCGTGTTGTCGATCGGGGTGCGTGCGATCTCCTGTGCTATCTCCTGCTCCTCGTCGGTGAGGAAGCTATAGGTATCGCCCTGGCGTGCCACGTAGTTCTCGCGCTCCAAGCGGGCGAGAGATTCCTTGACGCGGTCCTTAAGGGCGCGCTTGTCCACGTCCAGGCTATCGATCATAAGGATGGAGATGTTCTCGACCGTGGCCTTGACGTAGCCGATGTAGCGGATCAAGTACAGGAGCTTAAGCACCCGGACATCGTAGCTCTCAAGACCCTCTGCGTTTTCAGCCGCGCGCTCCGCACAGACGACGACCTGAATGATGCCGTGCTCCAAATCCTTGGAGATTGTGTCGAAGAATCGCCAGAACGGCACGAGTGCACCGGTCTGGTCATGCTGGATGGCCTGAGCGCTCTCCTGAAACGCGCTCAGCATGGAGCGCTCGCCCGTGGACATGTGCTTGGCCTTAACACCATGCTTGCGTACCTCGGTCATCACGTCGGGCAGAAGCTTAAACTGGTAGCCCACAAACGGGTAGCTGGCCACAAAATCCTTGGAGTTGGCGAAGCCGGCAAGGTCGGAGCGCGAGCCGCCCTCAAAGGTAAAGTTGTTTTTGAGGACGGCGGCGTCTTGCTCGTAGACCTGTGCAAGCATATCGGCCGCCGGCGCGGTCTTCTCGAGCACACGGCGTTGGATGACCTCGTCCACGCTGGAGCTGGAGAGCGAAAGGCGGGTATTGAAGCGGCCTTGGATCTTTGAAAAGTCGTTGCCCACGGGCAGGCTCAGGTTGTCGATGGCCTCCTGGCTCGTGACCATCACCCACACGCGGCCACCACAGGCGGCACCCAGCTCCTCGACGATGGTCTGAAGGCTCAGCATAAGGCTTGGGTCCTGGTCGTTTGTAATAAACTGACCCACCTCGTCGACCATAAAGAGCAAACGGAAGTTGCCGCCGTGAGCCGCTGCCTGAGCGTCCACGTAGTCCTTGACCTTTTTGGCAAAGACATCAGGGGCCAAAACCTCGTCCTCAGAACCCTCGAGCCAGTTCCATGCGGCCTTTTCGCTCATGCCGAGCACGCTCTGCAGCACCTCGACGACGTCATCCTCAAAGTAGCTGTAGGTATCGCGAGTCTGGAGCCAGGACTCGCCGTTGATGCGCTCAAAGGCCTCGCGGAACTCCTGGGTCTTGCCCAGGGAATCGATGTAGCCCTCGAGCTTTGCGAGCTTGAGGTCCTCGCCGTAGAAGCCGCGCGCCTCGTAGAACATGCGCTCAAAGCCGCGAAGCAGCGCCGTGGGAGCCGTATCACCCTGCTTCCACTGGCCCGCCTTGCTATCGATGTTAAAGAGGATGGCCTGCGTGGGCACCGAGCACGCGCGCTCCATGGCAGCCGCGACCATGGGGTCGACGATTTTGCCGTCAAAGTAGCGGATGGCGCTCTTGCCGCCGATCTGGCGATTCTCGAGCAGGTAGCTCAGCATCTTGAGGAAGTGCGATTTACCGGAACCGAAGAAACCACTGATCCACACGCCGATCTTGTCGGTGCGCGCATCGATGGCATCGCCGTAGGCCTTGAAGAACGTGGCAAAGTGCCTCTGCAACTCGCGCGTCACCACGTACTCGTCAAGCTCCTGGCGGATGGATCCATCTTTTGAATCCTGGACCTTGACCACGCCGTTGATGGAGCGGTTGATGTCTTTTGCAAAGAGGTCGCGAATGATCGTGTTGTCCATGGGTGCTCCTTTGGGTTTGGGAACGTTATGGCAAAGGGTTGTTACCGGCGGCAGGGACTTGCCTGCGGGGAGCCGTGCTTACGAGATATCGATGGCGCGGTAGTAGTTGTCGGCCGGCAGACGGTTAAAGAGCTGGAAAGAAGAGCCGTTGAAACTGCCCGGATAGGCGGCGACCACAGGCACCTCATCAAAATCCGCAAGCATGCAGTGGAGAAGCGTGTGCATGCGAAAGAACGGGAAAACCTCGCCCGCGCCGGTGAGGAGAATGACGTCTCCGGGCGCGAACGGCTCGGTCTGCTCAAGGATGTACGCGGCAACTTTCTCGGGCGAGGCGAACTTGGCCACGTCCTCGAGCACGCGCTGGGTACCGCGACGCTCCTCTTGGTGCGGGATAGCCTTGAGGACACGGCGCTTTTCGAGAATTGCCAGCACGGCGTCGTAAAGGTTCACGACCTTGAGCGTGCACGGAAGCTTGTCGGCCTCGGCATCGCGTGAAAGGGTGTCAAATAATGCACGCGCCTCAAACTCCAGCGCGGGGTCATAGCAAAAAGTGTGGAAGCCGATCTCATTGCCTATGCCCTTGTTGGCCAAAAAGTCCTCGCTGCACAGGCACTCGCGCAGAAGCTGCGCACGGCGCTCAAATTCCTGACAGGCGCGCTCGGAGCGGGCATGCGCCGCCACGACGCTCTTGCGGGAATGGATGCCGATATTGGTGGTGAGATCGGTCGCCGGGGTGATAACAGGGCCGACGGCGCTTTTGACGGGAGCCACGCTACATCACCGCCCTGCCGGTAAGGGCCGCGATAAGCGACTGCTCGCCCAGCTGAACCAAGGCTCGCTCGACATCGGAATCGAGGAAGAGTGGTGACAGGCGCTCGGACTCCGGGCCCTGGCCCTCGCCGATAAGGCCGGCATGGCGGAGCGTCTGGCGGAGCGAGCCCTTAATGCGCTTGACCGTGGCCTCAGTCCAGCGGGCCGCGTCCGGATACTCCGTGGTAAAGCGTGTCATAAAGGCGTTGAGGTCAACCGCCGTAAAGGCATAATCGAAGTTTTGTAGGCGCTCCCCTACCTCGACGAGCACGAGCTCGCGCACGATATCGTAGCGGCAGATCATGCTGTAGAAGATGGCCTGGTCCGCCTGCGTGGGAGCGCCGGATGCCATGAGCCTGGTTAGGGATGACGCAGCCTCGACGGCGGTTTTGGGGTCGATGCCGCGCGCGGCGCATACGGCGTCCGTGGGCACCATGGCGTCAAGGCGGCGAAGGCACACGGTTGCGCGGTTGGCGACCATGCGCTCCGTGGGATATTGAAAGAGGTTCTCGCTCTTTACGCGTACAATGACCTGCTCGTCGCTTGCGCCCTGCATACGAAGGGCAGCGACGATGCGCATCTCATGCGGGAGGAATTGCTCGCGGGTGAGCACCCCCCCCCGAACGCTTTTTGTGGTTACGTCCACAGTACACGCTCCAAGGGTGTCAAAGGCTGTCACAAGTGCGCCGCAACCCGGCAGGCAGGCGCGGCGCACATGACAATAATCATACCTGTTGGTTAAAAAGTTACCACGCCCAGAGTGTCAAATGTTGAGCAACAAAATTTAATCCGGTTAACGGTCATTTTCGCAGCTTAGAAACTTTAACGAGGTCGCCCCAAATCACACTTGCCAGACAACCGCGCTTACGAATGCAGGCACGCACACGCCCAACGCCACCCTCCGCTATATTCAACATAGAGTTATACACATGCTTCTATGTAAGGAGCTTCATATGTCTGTCGTAAAGTCTATTTCTGATCAGACGCGCGCACTAACTACCATTCAGGAACGCGAAGATCGCATTCAACGTGCCATCGCTCGTGGCTACGACGACCTCACCAACGGTCGCGTACGCCCCTGGAAACAAGCAAAGGCCGAGGCGGATCGGATACGAGCCTCGAGATAATCCCTCCCCCATGTAACCATCCTGTAAATCATAGCGGCGTAGTCGAGTTTTACCGTGATGCGGTCGCGCCTGGCGCTGCACTGTGCTAAAGTATCCCGAACGTTCAAACGACTACGAGGGGAACTAGAAGATG
>CABQHT010000037.1 GCA_902464035.1 uncultured Collinsella sp.
GGCGACCTGCCCATCTATGTCTCGCGCGACTCCGTCGAGATGTGGGCCACGCCCGAGCTCTTTAAGATCGACGCCGCCGGTAATCCTGTGAGTGTCGCTGGCACGCCGCCCGACCAGTTCTCGGCCACCGGCCAGTACTGGGGCAACCCCATCTATGACTGGGATGCCATGGAGTCGGACGGTTTCTCCTGGTGGGAGGGCCGTATCCGCGCCGCCCTCGACATGTACGATGTCATCCGCCTGGATCACTTCCGCGGCTTCGAGGCCTATTGGGAGGTGTCGTTCTCCTCACCCGATTCGTCCTACGGTTCGTGGACGCAGGGCCCCGGCCTCAAGTTCTTCAAGACGCTCGAGGAAAAGCTCGGCACGCTGCCCATCATCGCCGAAGACCTGGGCTTCCTCACCCCCGGCGTCATCGACATGCGCGACAACTCGGGCTTCCCCGGCATGAAGATCTTGCAGTTCGCCTTTGAGGGCACCAACTCGTATTACCTGCCGCACAACTACATTGCCAACACCGTCGCCTATGTGGGCACACACGACAACGAGACGGCGCGCGGTTGGTTTGAGGGAACGGCCACCCCGCGTCAGCGCGAGCAGGCGGCCCTGTACACCCACCAGCAGGCAGGCGAGCCCATCACCGACGCGCTCAACCGCACCATCGCCGCCAGCGTGAGCGACACGTGCATCTATACCATGCAGGACCTGCTCAACCTGGGCAACGAGGCGCGCATCAACACCCCTGCCACCCTGGGCGGCAACTGGACCTGGCGCATGCTCGACGGCGCCATCACCCGCGAGCTCGAGCACAAGCTCACCGACTGGACCGAGACCTACTTCCGTATCCCGTCGGAAGCCGAGATCGAGCTTCCCCAATAGGAGCTACCGCGCCCGACCCACCCCACCGTGCGGACGCGCTCGCTTTACCCGCGCGAGGCCACCCCAATCCCTCGCGCGGGCTTCTTTTGAATTTCTGACATGTAGTCGACTCACCACAGGAGGAAACATGCCCCGTATCAATCTTGCTGATCTTGCCGAGCAGTCCTTTGGAACGTCGCTCGAGCAACTCGATGACCGCCGTATTTACAAACTGCTGGTCAAGCTCGTGCAGGAGCGCTCCGCCGCCTGCCCGCTCAACAATGGCAAGAAAAAGCTCTACTACATCTCTGCCGAGTTTTTGATCGGCAAGCTGCTCATCAACAACATGATCGACCTTGGTATCTATGACGAGGTTAAGGACCAGCTCACCGCCGCCGGCCACGACCTCAACAAGATTGAGGAGTTTGAGGTCGAGCCGTCGCTGGGCAACGGCGGCCTGGGCCGTCTGGCAGCATGCTTTTTGGATTCCATTGCCACGCTGGGCCTTACCGGAGACGGCGTGGGCCTCAACTACCATTACGGCCTGTTCCGCCAGCGCTTTGTCGACAACCAGCAGAAGGCCGTCCCCGACGAGTGGCTCGGCGAGCAGGACATCCTCATCGAGGACGACCGCTCCTACACCGTCGAGTTTGGCGATTTTGCCGTCACCTCCAAGCTTGTCAACATCGATGTGCCCGGTTACGGCCAGCCCACCAAGAACCGCCTGCGCCTGTTCGACCTGGCGAGCGTCGACGACGGCCTGGTCCCCGGCAGCTCCATCGACTTCGACAAGACCGAGATCGCCAAGAACCTCACCTTGTTCCTCTACCCCGACGATTCCGACGAGCAGGGCCGCCTGCTTCGCATCTACCAGGAATACTTCATGGTGAGCAACGCCGCCCAGCTCCTGATCGACGAGGCCATCGAGCGCGGCAGCAACCTGCACGATCTGGCCGACTACGCCGTGGTCCAGATTAACGACACGCACCCCACCATGGTCATCCCCGAGCTCATTCGCTTGCTTACCACCGAGCACGACATTGAGTTTGACGAGGCCGTTGCCATCGTGCGCTCCATGGTCGCCTACACCAACCACACGATTCTTGCCGAGGCGCTCGAAAAGTGGCCGCTCGCCAGCCTGCAGAAGGTCTCGCCCGCCATCGCTGACATCATCGTCAAGCTCGACGAGATCGCCAAGGCCGAGCACGACGACGCGCGCGTCGCCATCATCGACGAGCACGACACCGTCCACATGGCCCACATGGACATCCACTTTGGCTTCTCCATCAATGGCGTCGCCGCGCTCCACACCAAGATCCTGGAGGACACCGAGCTTCACCCGTTCTACGAGATCTATCCCGAGAAGTTCTCCAACAAGACCAACGGCATCACCTTCCGCCGTTGGATCCATGGCGCCAACCCCGCGCTCGCCAGCCTGCTCGACGATGTAATCGGCACCGATTGGCGCAGCACCGGTGACCTGAGCAAGCTTGCCGAATTCACCGACGACAAGGATGTTCTTGAGCGCCTGGCTGCCACCAAGACCGAGGCCAAGGCCATCATGCGCCAGTTCATGGCGCTCGAGCAGGGCGTGACAATCCCCTCCAACGCCATCATCGACGTTCAGGTCAAGCGTATCCACGAGTACAAGCGCCAGCAGATGCTCGCGCTCTACATCATCTGGAAGTACCTCGACATCAAGAACGGTAACAAGCCCGAGCATCCCGTCACCATCATCTTTGGCGGCAAGGCAGCGCCTGCCTACACCATCGCCCAAGACATCATCCACCTGATCCTGACGCTGTCGCAGTGGATCGCAAACGACCCCGATGTGGCCCCCTACCTGCAGGTTGTCATGATCGAAAACTACAACGTCACCGCCGCCGAGCGCGTGATTCCCGCCGCCGACGTCTCCGAGCAGATCAGCCTGGCCTCCAAGGAGGCGAGCGGCACCTCCAACATGAAGTTCATGCTCAACGGTGCCCTGACCCTGTGCACGCTCGACGGTGCCAACGTGGAGATCGCCGAGCTCGTCGGCGACGAGAACATCTACACCTTTGGTGCCTCGTCCAAGCAGGTCGAGCAACTCTACGCAGACGGCACCTATGACGCCGGCGCGCTCTACCGCAAGCCCGGCATCAAGCTGCTAGTGGACTTCATCACCAACCCCGCCTTTATGGCGACCGGCAACGTGGAGCGCCTGCAGCGTCTGCACGACGACATCAAGGGCAAGGACTGGTTTATGGCCCTGCTCGACATTGAGGAGTACATCCAGACCAAGGAGCGCGTGCTGGCCGACTACGAGGACCAGGATGCCTGGATGCGCAAGGCGCTGATCAACATCGCCAACGCCGGCACCTTCTCGTCCGACCGTACGATCTCCCAGTACAACGACGAGATTTGGCACCTGGACTAACCCATTCCCCTTACCCATCCTCTTGAAAGCGGAGTCGTGGCAACACGGCTCCGCTTTTTGTGCCCGCGTGTTGCCCGTGGCCCGCCTCGACCAAATCGTCTCAATCTGTAACACCTACTCGGCCAAAACGGCATCAGCTGTTACAGAACGAGACAATCCAAACCGCCCTGTCGAAGTATCTCAATCTGTAACAGTTAGACCCGGATTGACCTTCCAGATGTTACAGATCGAGACAAACGGAATCGCCCTGCAGCAATATCTCAATCTGTAACATCTTGCAGCTGAAATTCGCCCTTGGTGTTACAGATTTAGATGAAATGGTTAGCCCGGCAGAAACGTCTCGATCCGTAACACCTAGCACCCGAAATCAGTCCTTCGTGTTACAGATTGAGACAAACCGTCAGACAGCCCCAACACAAAGAAAGGCTCCCCTCTCGTCCAGTGGACGGGAGGGGAGCCTTATATGTGACCGCGGCAAAAGGATGGCAATACCGCAGTCGCCCAAAGGGAGGGCCTGGATGCACCGGGCCTAGATAAGGTTCTTACCAGACACCTTATCGAAGAGGTGGGTCGCGTTCTTCTCGAACTTGAACCAGATGGGGTCGCCCGCCTTTAGCGCACCCTTGGCCTCAAGGTCGACAACAGGAATGATCAGGACGAACTGGCCATCGGGAGCAGTCACGTGGACGTGCTCGGTCGAACCCATGAGCTCAGTCACCTCGACGGTGCCCTGGAGCGCACCCTCCTCGTCCTTGTCGGCAAGCAGAATCTGCTCGGGGCGCACGCCGGCCGTGATCTCCTTCACGTCGCCGCCGTCCCAGTTAAGAGCAAGCTGAGCGCAGGTCTCGGGGGCGAGCGCCACGTTCATATCCTCGGTCTTGACGGTGAAGCCGTTGCCCGAGTGCACCAGCTGGGCATCGAAGAAGTTCATCTGCGGTACGCCGATGAAGCCGGCGACGAAGATGTTCGCGGGGTGGTTGAAGACTTCCTGCGGCGTGGCGATCTGCTGGACGACGCCATCCTTCATAACCACGATGCGGTCACCGAGGGTCATAGCCTCGGTCTGGTCGTGGGTAACGTAGATGAACGTGCCCTTGATCTCGTGGCGCAGCTTGATGAGCTCGGCGCGCATCTGGTTACGAAGCTTGGCGTCCAGGTTGGACAGCGGCTCGTCCATCAGGAAGACCTTGGGGTCACGAACGATAGCGCGGCCGATGGCGACACGCTGACGCTGGCCGCCCGAAAGCGCCTTGGGCTTACGGTCGAGGTACTCGGTGATACCCAAGATCTCGGCGGCGGAGCGAACCTTGCGGTCGATCTCGTCCTTGGGAACCTTCTTGAGCTCAAGCGTAAACGCCATGTTCTCGTACACCGTCATATTGGGGTACAGAGCATAGCTCTGGAAAACCATGGCGATGTCGCGGTCCTTGGGTGCCACGTCGTTGACGCGCTTGCCGTCGATGAGCACGTCGCCCGAGGTGATGTCCTCCAGGCCGGCAACCATGCGCATCGTCGTGGACTTACCGCAGCCAGACGGGCCAACGAGGACGATGAACTCCTGGTCATGCACGGTGAGGTTAAAGTCCTCCACCGCGAGCACGCCGTCCTCGGTAACCTTGAGGTTGTGCTTCTTCTCCTCGGTCTTCTTCTTTTTGCCAAAGAAGCCCTTCTTTTTGGACTCGTTGTTGGGATACACCTTCTGAACATGTTTGAGAACGATCTCGGCCATGTCTTTACCTTTCGATATGCGGCGCCACGCTGAAGGGCGCCGCAGAAACTTGCAAAATAGTTACGGCATCAGCCCTTGACGGCACCTGCCACCACGCCGTCGATGATGTACTTCTGGCAGAAGATGTACATGATGACGATGGGGACAACGACCATCATGATGCAGGCCATCATGGGGCCGAGCTCGACGTGGCCATAGCCGCCACGGAAGTACTGGATCAAGATAGGAATGGTCTTGTACTTGGTGGAGTCGAGGGTGAGGTAGGGCAGCAGATAGTCGTTCCAGACCCACATGGTCTCGAGAATGCCAACCGAAAGATAGGTGGGCTTCATGATGGGAAGGACGATCTTAAAGAACACCTGGACCGGGTTGCAGCCGTCGATCATGGCCGCCTCCTCGATCTCGAGCGGGATGTTCTTTACAAAGCCGGCGAACATAAAGACCGCCAGGCCCGCGCCAAAGCCCAGATAGATAAAGCAGATGTTGAACGGCGTGTTAAAGCCGATGCGGTCCGCCAAATTGGACAGCGTGAACATCAGCATCTGGAACGGTACGACCATCGAGAACACGAACAGGTAATAGAAGAAGTTCGAGATCTTGTTATTGACGCGCACCACGTACCAGGCGCACATGGAGCAGCACACCAGAATCAGCACGACCGACGTGACCGTGATGATGAGCGAATACATAAACGCCGAGGCAAAGCCCTGCTCGTTTAAGGCGTGCACATAGTTTGCAAAGCCGTTGAACGTCTCGGGCGTGAGCAGATCAAACGCCGTGGTGGTGCTGATTGCGGTCCCCTTCTTAAAGGAATTGAGCGCAATCATGAACACGGGGTAGATCCACGCGAGCGACAGAATCGTAAAGAAAATCGAGAGCGCGCGGTTGATAGCCTTATCGCGTTTCATTACTGCTGCACCTCCTTGGACCTCGTGGCCTTAAGCTGAATCATAGAGATAGCGACGACCAGGATGCAGAAGATAACTGCCTTGGCCTGACCGATGCCCTGCCATGCGATGCCGGCACGCGAATAGAACGTGTTGTAGATGTTCAGGGCGAGCATCTCGGTGGAGTGCGCGGGGGCGCCGCCGGTAAGGGCGAGGTTCTGGTCGAACAGCTTAAAGCCGTTGGTGATGGACAGGAACAGGCAGATGGTGATGGTCGGCATCAGGTTAGGGATCTTAACCTTCCAAAACGTCTGCCATGCCGTAGCACCGTCGACCTTGGCGGCCTCGATGTAGTCGGACGGAATGGACTGCAGACCAGCGATGTAGATGATCATCATGTAGCCGACCTGCTGCCACAGGGTCAGGATGATAAGGCCCCAGAAGCCAGCAGCAGAGTTAAGGGCAATGAGCTGGGCGCCCACGTTGGAGAGCAGGCAGTTGATCAGAATCTGCCAAATGTAGCCCAGCACGATGCCGCCGATCAGGTTAGGCATAAAGAAGATCGTGCGGAAGATGTTGGTGCCCTTGAGCGCCTTGCGGGTGAGCGCCTGCGCGATGGCGAGGGCGATCACGTTGATGAGCACCGTCGACAGGAAGGCAAACGCCACGGTAAAGAAGAACGACGTGGAAAACTGCGGGTCCGTCAATGCGCGCACATAATTCTCGATACCGACAAAGTGCGCGTTGTTGATGGTAATAAACTGGCAGAACGAGAGGTAGAAGCCCTGGATAAAGGGGATCACGAACCCGATCGTAAACGCCAGGCACGTGGGCAGCATAAAGAGCGGCCACCAGCGCTTGAGTGCTTTGCCCATAGAAGGGTCCTTTCAATATGCAGGGGGCGGGCAAACCCACGTCTGCCCGCCCCCTGTCGCTAATCAGATAGCTTGGGCAGCAACTACTTACTCGGAAGCAGCCTTCTCGGTCTTCCAGCCGTCGACGAAGGCGTTCTTGACGTCGTCCCACTTGCTGTTATCTGCAGCATAGGCAGTCAGAGCCTGCTTGAGGTTCTTCTTCCACTCCTCAGAGGGGATGTAGACGAAGTCCCAAGCGACGGTCTTCTTGCCATCCTTGGCCATGGCAACGGCCTGCTGAGAGAAGACGTTGTTGGTGTCCTTGGCGCTCTTGAACGGAGCGGTCAGGCCCATCTTGTCGGCGATGATGCTGGTCGGGGTGTCAGCGGTGACGCACCAGTACATGAAGTCCTCGGTGGCCTTCTGGGCATCCTCGGAAGCCTGGGAGCTCACGCACCAGTAGTTCTCGCCGCCGGAGCACAGGCCCTGGTTCTCCTCGCCGTCGACGCCGATGTAGATCGGCAGCATGCCGAGCTGATCGTCGGTCATACCGGCCTTGGTGAGGTCGGAGTAGGCCCAAGAGCCGTTCTGGTAGAAGACGGCCTTGCCGGTTGCGAACTCGTTGGTGGCGTCGTCACCGGTCTTGGAGGCGAGCTGCGAAGGATCGCAGGTGGAATCGGTGATGTACAGGTCGAAGATCTGCTTAAAGTTGTCGAGATACTCGCCCTTGATCTCGTCGTCCTCCTGGTTGTGCTCCTTCTCGAACTCGTAGTAGAGCGGGAGGTTGGCGAGGTGGGTGGTGTAGCGCCAGCTGGAGGAGTCATCCATGCCGGCGGAAGTGAAGGCACCGTCAACGCCGAGCTCGTCCTTGCGGGCCTGGATGTCATCGGCGCAAGCCTTCAGCTTGTCGAAGGAGTTGATGTCCTCGGCCTTGTAGCCGGCCTTCTCGAGGAGCTCCTTGTTGTAGATGATGCCGTAGCTCTCCTGAACCCAGTCGATACCCAGATCCTTGCCGTCGGACTGCAGCGCCAGGGAGTCGTCGATGAGCTCGCCGCGGAGCTTGGTGTCGGAAAGATCGGCGCAGTAGTCCTTCCAGTTCTTAAGGCCGGTGGGGCCGTTGACCTGGAACAGCGTCGGAGCGGAGCTCTTGGACATCTCGGACTTGAGCTTCTCCTCGTAGGTGTTGGAGGCGGCGGTCACGATCTTGACCTCGACGCCCTTCTCCTTCTTGTACGCCTTGGCGATCTCCTTCCACTCCTTGTCGACCTCAGGCTTGAATTGGAGGAAGTAGACCTCGGCAGCGTCACCAGAAGCAGAGGAGCCGGAGCCGGCAGAACCACCGCAGCCCACGAGACCCAGACCAAAGACTGCGGCCGCGGAGCCGGCGAAGCCCAGGAACTGCCTTCTGCTCATTTCGTTCTTCATTACAATCCACCCTTTCACACCGTGGCAGCACCCTTTGCCGCCGCCTTCGGAGATTGGCTCGGGGACTTTGCCCCTTTTGCTAATTTGCACAATACGCTATTTGGCTAGTTGTTTGAACAAGTATTACTAGAGCGGTAGAAAAACTTCGGTGAACGGTAATTTCAACTTGATACTTGACAAGTTTTGTATAAACAATTATTTGTTATCGAATGCAGAGAAAACGCCCGGTCAAGCCGATGCATCGTCGGTTTGACCGGGCGTTTTCTCTTTGAAGGCATGAGTCTCGTCAGGCTGCGAGCTAGCCGGCTATCGCTTGGAGTTGACGCGGTAGTGGAAGATCTCGGGATGCGTGCGGGCATGCGTGACCTCGAACAAGATGCCGTCCGAAGTGTACGACTGGCTCTCCATGACGGCGACACAGTTGTACTTGCCAAGGTCCAAGTAGCTGCAGTCCTCATCGTTGGCGAGCTCGACACTCACCGTACGGCGGCTCGCCATCACTTTGATGCCGCGCTTGTGCTCCAGATAGTCGTAGATGGACTTTGCGGCGATCTCGGGCGTCAGACCTTTGGCGATCGACTCCAGAAAATAGCCGTGGTCCACCTGGCGAGCGCTACCGTTAAGGCTACGGACGCGCACTACGCGAATCAGCTCCTCGCCCATCTTAAAGCCCAAGCGACGAGAGAGTTGCTCAGTGCAAATCAAATGTTCAAAAGACTTGACCTCGGTCGATGCGACGGCATTGTTGCGTTTTGCGAACTCGCCAAACGACTCAACCTCTTCGAGTGCGCCCAGCATGTCGGTTTCGCCCTTGAGCCAAATAACGCGCACGCCCTTGCCGTGTATAGGCTGCACAAACATCTGGTCGGCCAGCATGCTCAAGGCGCGTCGAACGGTATTGCGCGTGCAGCCAAACTCCGCGGTCAGCTCGGCTTCGGTTGGCAGCATCTCCTGAAACGCATAGGTCCCGTTAATGATGCGCGAACGTATTTCTCGGTAGATTCCTTCGTATATCGCTTTTGGCATGACTTCACCTCTAATGAATATGTATGGCTAGGCACAATAGCATTTCTTAAAGTTGTTTAAACCGATTATCGGTAAAGTACGGATTATTTACCGTCGACGGTTCCCCCGAAACCCAAATCGGACCGAATCAAAACCGTCAATGCGGCAAGCAGCCAGTCCTCTACAATGAGTTCATTGTTTAAACGTTCTTGCTCGCACAGCATGTTGCATCCGGAAGGCATATTATGCTGCAGAAAATCCAACGTTTTGGCGGAGCCATGTTCGCGCCCGCCATGCTGTTTTCTATATCAGGCCTCATGGTCGGCATCTCCGCCCTCGCAACGACCGTGGATATCGTCGGCGACCTCGCCGTATACGGAACCCCCTGGTACGTTTTCTGGACTATCATTCAGCGCGGCTCGTGGACGGTCTTTAAACGTCTCCCGCTCCTTTTTGCCGTAGCGCTGCCTATCGGTCTTGCCCAAAAGCAACCGGCACGCTGCTGCCTCGAGGCACTCGTGGCCTATTTTGCCTATTGCTTCTTTTTGAGCGAGATCATTAAGCTGAGCGGAGACAACCTTGGGCTTAAGTACCCGTCGTTTTTGACCTCCGCTAGCGGCATCACCGTCATCGACGGCATCAAGACGCTCGACACCGGTATTATCGGCCCGCTGGCGGTGTCGGCAACCGTCGTCGCGATCCATGACCGCTTCTACGATGCCAAGGTTCCCGATTGGCTCGGCACCTTCTCGGGTTCCTCGCTGGTCTACCTCATCAGCTTTTTTGCCGTGTTTGCCCTTGCCGCCATCTCGGCCGCCATCGTGCCTTTCGCATACGCTGTGACCGAAACGCTGCGCCACGCACTTGCGGGCGTCGGCCCCTTCGGCGTGGGCATTTTTGTGTTTTTGGAGCGAGCACTCGAGCCCATGGGGCTGCACCACCTGCTCTATATGCCCATCTATTACGACAATCTGGTCATTCACGACGGTATTTACGCCACGTGGACCAACCTGCTCCCCATTCTCTCCCATAGCACGCGCCCTTTAAATGAACTTGCGCCCTGGGCAGGTTTTACCGCCACCGGCTGGGGCAAGCTCTTTGGCCTTCCCGCCATCGCGGCAGCATTCTATTTCACCGCCAAACCCGAACGCCGCGCCGGCCTTAAAGTCATCCTTTTGCCCGCCATCGTCGCCTCGGTGGTCTGCGGCGTCACCGAGCCGCTCGAGTTTCTCTTTATGTTCACCTATCCCGGACTCTTTTTGCTCTACGCCGTCCTATCCTCCTGCCTTGCCATGACCATGAACTTCTTTGGCATCGTCGGCATCTTCTCGGGCGGTCTCATGGAAATGACGGCCTTCAACTTCATCCCACTCATGCGAATGCATGCCGGCTCCTACCTTTTGGCGCTCGGTATCGGTCTTGCCTTTAGCCTCATCTTTTTTGTTAGTTTTCGAGCACTCATCTTGGTCTATGACCTTAAGACGCCGGGCCGCGAGGATCATGTCTCCAATCGCGCGGCAATCGATCGTTTAACGGGAAGCGGCTTTGCCAAAGAGCAATCTCCCAATGGCGAGGTCAGTATTCAATCCGATCAAGATCACGTCCTCGCTGAGCGGGTAATTCAGCTTTTAGGTGGCGTTGGCAATATCGTGGGCGCAACCAACTGCGCCACGCGCCTGCGCGTCGAGGTCGCAGACCCTTCCATCGTTGCAGATAATGCGTCGTTTGTCGCGGTGGGCGCCAAGGGCCTCATCATTACGGGCAAGACCGCCCAGGTGATTATTGGCATCTCCGTTCCCCGCGTTAAAGAGCATTTTGACCAGATCATGGGCCTCGAGCCGGGATTTGTGCCCACCACCTCGGCCTCCCCTGCCGCCAGCGCAGCCCATAAGCGCGGCGATATCTGCTTCTTCGATATCGACGGAACACTCGCCTGGCAAGACCCTCGAGTGGCACAAGAGCTTCCCGAGAGCGAGCGAGACCTCTCCCCCTATCCCAATGAAGCGGTCTCGCAAGCCATCCGTGATTTTGTCGCCAAGGGCAATATGGCGTTTATCTGCACAGGGCGCACGCTGAGCTGCATCCATCCAAAGCTGCTCGAGCTGCCCTGGACCGGCATCGTCTGCCTCGCGGGTGGCTATGTCGAACTTGAGGGACACGTGATTCGCGATTTGGCGATGACGCCCGGCATGCTGCAGCGCCTTGCTCCCATTCTTGAGCAATCGGACGAAGTGATTCGTTTTGAGGGACTCAATGGCGTCGTTCGCATGAGTGCCGATGCGCCCGACGCCCCGGGATACGCCCGCACCGTGGGCGATGCAATTACGCAGCTGCAACATTACAGCGCCTACAAGATCTTAATGTCCACGTCGCTTGCCAGCCGCATCGCTCAGGATCAAGCGTTTGAGCCGCTGCTCTGCTTTAACGAGCTCGAGCTCGAAGTGACCGAGATTTCGCCTCGCGAATGCACCAAGCGCGAGGGTATCCAGTCCGTACTCGACGCCCTCGATCCCCACCACGGAACCGTATACGGCATCGGCGACGCCAGCAATGACGTCTCGCTGATGAACGCCGTCGATGTCGGTATCGCCATGGGCAATGCGCCGGACTTCCTCAAGGAAAAGGCCGACTATGTCACCGACAGCATCGACCACGACGGCGTCGTCACCGCGCTCGAACACTTTGGGCTTATCTAGCCAAGCCCCTACCGCACTTGCGGCCGCATGGACCAATCGTCTTCAACCGCCGCGCTCGACGCCCTAATGTGGCAATATGTTGTCTGCATAATGCAACGATGCAACCTATCAAAGAATGCGAGAACCCGTGTCCAGTCCGTTTACCAGCTTTTTAGCCCAGCACTTTGACCAGATTAACGACTATCTGGCCACGTTCTTTGACGGACAGGCGACTTCCGCCGATATCGAGCGCTACCTGTACGCGCCGCTCTCGGCTTTTACGGCCAACGCCGGCAAGCGCCACCGCCCGCTCATCTGCATGCTCGCCGCCACTGCGGTAGGCGGCAGCTTTGAGAGCGCCCGCAGCGCAGCGGCGGCCATCGAGCACTTTCAGTCGGGCGCACTCATCCACGACGACATCGCCGACAACGGGCAGATTCGTCGCGGCAAGCCCTGCATGCACCTTACCGAGGGCACCGGTCTTGCCATCAACTGCGGTGACCTGGCGCTCACCATGGTCACCAAGACGGTTCTCGACGACCCCACACTCAACGCAGACGTGAAGCTTCGCGTGCTCCACGAGCTTACCGAGATGATCGTCCGTACCATCGAGGGCCAGGCGCTCGACCTGGGCTGGGTCCGCGACGGGCGCTTTGACATTTCGGTCGACGATTATCTGGACATGGCGACGCACAAGACCGCGTACTACAGCGGAGCGACGCCGCTTGCCGCCGGAGCCATTATCGGCGGCGGCAGCGAAGAGCAGATTGAGGCACTGCGCGCCTTTGGGCTGCACACGGGCCTTGCCTTCCAGATTCAAGACGACCTGCTCAACTTGATCGGCACCAAGGAGGCCGCCAACAAGGACTTCCGCACCGATATCACCGAGGGCAAGCGCACCCTCGTTGCCGTGCATGCCCTGTCAGACGAGCGCTATCACGACGAGATCGAGGCAATCCTTTCCTCGGGCACCGAGGACCCTGCGCAGCTCGCACGCGCCGTGGAGATCTTCCAGGAGACCGGCTCCATCGATTACGCCCACACCTATGCGCTCGACCTGACCGCCAAGGCCAAGGCCGCTATCGAAGGCGTCGAGCTCGACCCGCATGCGCGCGAGCTCTTCCTCTCAATGGCAGATTTCTTTGTGGAGCGCCTTAACTAGCGGGGGTCATAAAACCTGTGGGCAGCGAGTTTGGGTACAAGTTGCTACACTATTGAGTGCATGTTTATAAATTGTCTCGCGTTGTCTATCCGACACACGCTCAAAATAGTACGAATGGTACGCCGAAAGGGGTTCGTTCATGGAACCTATTACCACGGGCATGCAGGGAGCAGCCGTCGAGGATGTTCAGTCCCGCCTTCTGCAGCTCGGCTATACAATCGATGACGCCGAGGTTGTCGGCAAGCGCTTTGGCACCACCACCGAGCAGGCCGTCAGCACCTTCAGGCTCGACAGCGGCCTTGCTGCCGGTCATGCCGTCGATATCCCCTGTTGGAGCGCCCTGGTCGACGCCTCGTATAAGCTGGGCGACCGCACTCTGTATCTGCGCATGCCCAATTTCCATGGCGCCGATGTGCAGGCCCTGCAGCGCGCTCTCAACGTTTTGGGCTTTGCCTGTGGCGAAGACGACGGCTACTTTGGTCCGCATACCGAGGCCGCCCTGCAGCAGTTCCAGGAAAATGTCGGCCTGTTTGCCGACGGCATGGCCTTCCAGGACACCTACGCCTACATCAACCGCCTGCACCATGTGTGGGAGGGCAAGCCCTCGGTCACCGAAGCCGAGTCCCGCATCGGTTTTGCTCGCGCCGCCAACGTGCTCGAGCGCTTCCAGATTGCCGTTATCGGCGAGGACCCCATCGCACGCAGTGTTGCGTCGCGCATGTGGAATATCGCCACGGCAACGACCGACAACAGCGGCATGATGCTCTGCGACTCCGAGGTCCCAACCGACGTTGACCTGGTGCTCGAGATTGCAAGCGACGAGCTGCCCGCCGACGCCGCACCGCGCGCCACGATTGCCCTCGCCGAGTGCCACAACCTAGCCCAGCGCATCCGCACTGCCAATGTCGCCGCGCAGCAGAAGCCGGCACGCATTCGCATTGAGCTCACGGGCATGACGCGCTACAACGGCACCTTCACGGCCAGCGACGCGCAGACACTCGCCGTACGCCTGCTCGATGGCGTTTGCGATGCCCTCGCAGATTAGGTAAACTAAACGAGTTGCTTTTGGGCAACACCACACATTGGGACGTAGTTCAACGGTAGAACTCCGGTTTTTGGTGCCGGCTGTTGGGGGTTCGAATCCCTCCGTCCCAGCCATTAAAACTGAGCGCCCTAAGCCCATAACGGCCCAGGGCGCTTTCTTGTGGGCAAGCGGAGGAATTCGAACCCGCAAGGGTGCGGAGCTGAGGAAACGCGAAGCGTTTTCCAGCGCAGCACGCAAGGAGCGAAGCGACGCAGCGGGGCGCGGCCGCCGACCAGGCGGACGCGGAATCCCTCCGTCCCACACCAGCCAAGAGCCCCTCACGTCAAGCAAATCGAGCCAACGCCGCCAAGCGGAGGGATTCGAACCCGCAAGGGAGCGAAGCGACGCAGCGGGGCGCGGCCGCCGCAGGCAGACGCGGTGTCGGCACTTGGGGACGCTCCTAAGTGCCGGCATTATAGGAACGTCCCCAAGTGCCGGCTCGGGACTATTTTCGAGGACCCTCCGAAGGACTGTGGCCAAAAAACGGCAAATATGAGTACTGTTACCGTTGTAGCTACATTATTTTCGTTAATAAAAGAATATCTTAATGAGATTTATTCGCATCAAGGTCTTCCTTTAATGAACACTTGAGGAGATACGGCAGCTTATCTGCTCGATCGACACGTCAAATCACCTTAAATGTGGTCAAAATTACTGCTACTAAAAGAATATCAGTACTCATATTTGATGTTTTTTGGCCACGGCTTTTATAGACACCCTACACAGCGACTGGGGTAGATTTTTTGAGGCACGCCTATCAGCCCAGTTCCGAAAAGCGAGCCGCATGCAACAACCAAGCCACGACAGGCCCCGGGAGAGCGGGGACACCGGCTTAGGTTTATCGCGAGTTCCGCACGAACAGGAGGCCACTTAATGTGGCCTCCGTCGTGAGCAGGACTGTAGAGCAGGAAACCTAAGCCGGTGTCCCCGCTCTCCCGGGGCCGGCGGAATTTAGTTGTTAAGCATGCGGTCGAAGCTTCCCGAGTCGCCATCCCGATAGTCGGCAGTCATCAGAATCTCCTGCGGAATGCGCCCGCCTTCACGTAGCACATTGCGGAACTGCACGCGCGTGACCATGGGCAGATCCTTGATCGTCGCCGCCAAGTTCTGCGGCACGCCCTGGTTGGCAGCCGCGCGCTCGCACTCGCCGCCGGCCTTCACGCGACGCTTATGCTCGGCGAGCATGGCGCGGTACATGCCGGCATGCAGGCGAATCTCAACCACATTGGCATTGCGAGCCTGCTCGACGATGCGCGCGCCCTCGCGGTCGATATCGCCCACGTAGTAGACGTAGTTAAAGCGATAGCCGATCTCAGCCAGATAATCGTCCAGGGCATGCGAGACGCTCGCCTTGCATCCGCCGCCAAAAATCACGCCGCCCACCTTGATGCCAAAGAGCTTGGCGTGCTTGCGGCCACGCAGCAGCCTGACGATCTCGTCGTAGGTGTCCAGGTTCTCGACCATAATGAACGGCTTATCGGCGCCCAGCGTAAAGAAACCCGTAAAGTGAACGGGGCGGTTGGGGGCGACCTTAATCGCCTGCATGCTGATGCCCTTTTCGGTCATACGCCGAATTAGGCGCTCGCCGTGCTTGCCGTCAAAGGCCTTCTCATCGTTAAAAATCTGGTAGGCACGCTGGCGGCGCGAGGCAACCGGCGTATCGGCACCTCGGTTTTGCTCGATCCAAGCCTGGATGATTGCGATTTCCTCGGCAATCTTGCGGTTGGACATCTCGTTGTGCTGAGTGCGCTGCGGCGCCTTTTTGCCGTCCTTGCCCTCGACCTTAACAATTTGAGTCTGCTGCTCCTTGATCTTAGAGAGCGCCGTAGGCGTAGGGACAACTTTGAGCAGCTGCCTGCCCAAAACGCGGGCAAGGGCAAACGCCGATACCTCGCCGTGGACGGCCGACTCGGGCTGCTGGGTAGCACTATCAGCCGCGGCAGGCTCAGCCTGTGCATGAGGCTTACGCTTGGAATCTGCCCGGGTATTACGTTCCTGCTTGGGCGCAGACGAGCGCTTTTGCGGACGATCGGACTTGGCCTCCTTCGCCGGCTGGCGCTTGACCTGATCCACCGGAGTCTCGGCCTTCTCATCTCCGTTTTGTGTCGCTGTCTTCTCGGCCGCGGCCTCGGCATTTGAGCCACGACCGCCGCGGTGACGACGACGGCGGGGCTTGCCTGAGGCGCTCTCCCCAGCCTGCTTATCAGCGGTCTGTTGAGCTTTGACCTCAGTGTCAGCCGCAGGCTGCGACTCGGAAGGTTGCTGTTCGCGAGCCGCCGGCTCAACGGTTTTCTCGGTTTGTTCGGCCTTCTCGGCCTGAGCGGTCGGAGCCGGCTCGCCCTTCTCCTGACGCCTTACGGGATACGCGCGCCTCGAAAAACCACGTCCGGGACGACATGAGCCCGGGGCCTTCTTGGCAGACTCCTCAACATCGTCTGCAGCCTCGGAAAGCTCTTCAACCTCATGCGCGACATCCTGCTGCGCAGCCTTAAAGTGGGCACCACGGCGACGCTGGGGCTCCTGGGCCTCCACGGGCTTTTGCTCCTTCGCGGGCCTCTGCGACTCGGCAGCAACCTCGTTCTCAACAGCCTCGGCATCCGTCTCACCCTTTTGAGCAACGGCACGACGGAAGCGCTCCTGCTGGGCGCGGCGCTGCGCATCGCGCTTGCCACCCCCGCCAAAACCGCCGCGTCCTGCCTTGGCCGTAAAGGCACGCACGACGTTCTCATCGAGCAACTCATCGGTATCGACATGCTCACGCGGAGCAGCTTCTTCCACAGCAGGCACGTCAGCGGAATCCTCGACGACAAAATCTTCGACGGACTCGGCAGGCTGCTCCTGGGCATCGCAGATCTCGACATTGATGGTATAGAACGCCGGGCGCCCGTTAATGCCGCTGCCCTCGATCTTGGTCACGATATTTGCCGCGATAAGCTCATCGCGCATCGCCTTGGTGTCGCATTCCTTATCGACGGAGCGGAAAATCTGCGCCAGCGCGCTCGACTTAATCTTGAGCGCCTTGCGGCAGAGCAGGTCGTAGGCAACCAGCTTGGCGCGCTCGGCAGAAAGCGATGTCTGGCTGCTCAGACGCTCAGCCAGAGCATCGACATTGTTTTGATTATCGGAATATACCGTCTTGGCCACGGGGCCCCTTTCATATGCACACATATACGTCCATATGGTACAACGCACGAGCCTATCCACGCAAAACATCTGCGAGAACGCCCTTGCACCACCTGTTCTCACAAGAAAAAAGACCGGGTCCGCTTGATTGCGGACCCGGTCTTTCCGAGTCAAATAGATGGGAGATTCAACCCGTCCGACCGACTAGGCCTTGGCGGCCTCGGCGTCGGCAGGAGCTTCAGCGGCAGCGGCGCGACCGTACTCGGCCTTGCCCATCTCGGACCACTCGGGCTCCTCGTCGGGCATGGAGCCGGCCTCCTTGCCGAAGAACTCCTTGAGGCAGTTGACGGCGACGATGAGGCCCAGGACCATCAGCAGGACGGCGAAAACGAGCTGCAAGCCCTTGGTGGCGGCGACGGAGACGGCGGCCGTGGTGGCGGTAGCCGGGATGGTGCCGAAGAAGCCGTAAGCCTGGACAGCGGTCATGCAGCCCATGGCGCTCTGGACCAGCGAGGTGAAGGTGCAGCAGAGCAGGAAGGCGACAGGCACGTAGAGCATCCAGCCCTTGCGGCCGGTGCACTTGCAGAACACGGCGAGGGTGATCATGGTCATGCCGCCGAGCAGCTGGTTGGAAGCACCAAAGAGCGGCCAGATGTTGGCATAGCCGCCAAAGGCGAGGGCGAGACCGGGAAGCAGGGTGACGACCGTGGCGAACCAGGGGTTGCCGAGAACCTTCATGTAGCCGGCCTTGGACTCGATGGCCAGGGCGTCGTTGGTCTGGGCAAAGAACTCGGAGAACGAGGTGCGGGCGATGCGGGCGACGGCATCGAGCGAGGTCAGGGCCAGAGCGGAGACGTTCATGGTCATGAAGACGGTAGCGAGCGTGCCGTCAACACCGAAGGCCTGCATACCGCGGGAGATGCCAGCGGCGAAGATCTGGAACGGGGTGGAAGCGACGCCGGCGTTGAGGGCACCGGTGCCGGCGGTGTTCATATCGGAGAACATGATGCCGGCGACGATGATGGCAAGGATGCCGACGAAGGACTCGACGATCATGGCGCCATAACCGACCTTGACGGCGTCCTGCTCCTTCTCGACCTGCTTGGAGGAGGTACCAGAAGAAACGAGGCTGTGGAAGCCGGAGAGGGCACCGCAGGCAACGGAAACAAACAGGACCGGGAACATCATGCCAGAAGCGCTGGAGAAGCCGGTAAAGGCCGGAGCGGTGATGGTGGCCTGGCCGTTAACACCCAGGACGACGATACCGAGGACAGCGCAAACGATCATGACGATCATCATGATGGAAGTGAGGTAGTCACGCGGGGTCTTGAGCATCTGGATGGGCATAGCGCCAGCGAAGACCAGGTAGACCATGACGACGGCGAACCACTGGAACTTATCCAGGTAGACCGGGAACTGCATACCGACGGCAAACATGAGAACCATGAGGACCACGCCGGTGACGAACTCGGTAGCACCGGTGAGGTTGAACTTCTTCTGGGCCCAACCAAAGGCGATAGCGACGAAGGTGAACAGGATGGAGATGGTACCAGCGCAGCCGGCGGCATAGGACTTGGTGAAGTCGATGGCACCGGTAGCAGCACCAGAAGCGTCAACGGCCGGGGTGAACATGAACGTCTTGCAGACCATGTCGGTGAAGGCGGCGATGACGATGATGCAGAACAGCCAGCAGAACAGCAGGAACAGGCGACGGCCGGTCTTGCCGATGTACTTCTCGATGAGCTGAGCGAGCGACTTGCCGTTGTTCTTCATCGAAGCGTACAGAGCACCAAAGTCGTGGACGGCGCCAAAGAAGATGCCGCCGACGAGGACCCAGAGCACGACGGGCAGCCAGCCAAAGGCCATGGCGACGATCGTACCCGTGACAGGGCCAGCACCGCAGATCGAGCTGAACTGGTGCGAGAACGCGGTAAAGGCGGAGACGGGCGAGAAGCTCTTGCCGTCCTTCATGCGCTTGGCCGGCGTGAGGGCCTCTTTGTCAACGCCCCACTTGTTGGCCAGCCAGCGGCCGTAGCCCAGATAGCCGCAGGCGAGCACCGCCGCGGCCACAACCAGGAGCAAAACTCCGTTCATTACATTTCCTCCTCTAAAAAGAACTTCCCAGACATAAAAAATGAGGGCCGTCGGTTGCGCTCGACGGCCCTCATCTTCATCAGCCGCCCGTTATCGTACGGGCTAGCTGTATGTGCTAACCCGCATCAGATAATTACTACGCTGATAATGTTTAGCTGATGCGTGAACATGTCTAAGAAATCCTCTTCAATCATGATGCGAACGATCCGTGCGTGTTCACATCCCCCAGTGGTTGAAAAGGAGTATGAAACTTTAGTTACCTAAAGTCAACGCAAATATGTAATGAATTTTCAACTTTTTTTGAATTTCTCGGTATAAAACGCCACTGACCTCGGACTTTACCCAACAAAAGTTTTTGCATGAGAGATGCCCCT
>CABQHT010000038.1 GCA_902464035.1 uncultured Collinsella sp.
TGGGCTACGCGCGCCAGGTGCTCGACCAGGCCGACCTGCTCGAGGGCAAGTACAAAGGCACGTCCGAGCAGGTGCCGCACTTTAGTGTGAGCTGCCAGCATTATTCCTTTGCCGTTAATGCATTTGTCGATGTGATCCGCGAGTTCGATGCCGCGCGCTACGACTTTACCCTGCGCGAGGAGCAGACCCACGAGATTATCGAGGACGTCGCGCATATGAAAAGCGAGCTCGGCATCCTGTACTTATCCGAGCATAACCGCGAGGTCATCGAGCGCATGCTCGCCGCCAACGAACTCGTATTCGAGGGGCTCTTCTGCGCCACGCCGCATGTCTTTGTATGCGCCGACCATCCACTGGCGGACCACGCCAGCGTGACGCTCGAAGATCTCGAGGACTACCCGTTCCTGTCCTATGAGCAGGGCAGCTATAACTCGTTTTACTATTCCGAGGAGCTGACCTCGACCTTTGAGCGTCGCAAGAATATCCGCGTGCGCGACCGTGCGACGTTGTTCAACCTAGCTATGGGCCTTAACGGCTACACGGTTTGTTCGGGCGTGATCAGCCATGAACTTAACGGCCCCGGCATTATCTCCATTCCGCTCGATGTAGACGAGTACATGGAGATCGGCATCATCACGCGCAAGAACACGACACTTACGCGCTACGGGCAGGCCTATATCGAAGCGATTCGTCAGCACATCTAGACTGCTGCGTTCTGCACGGGTCAAATCTCTTTATGGCAGTCCTAGCTGATATAGGAAACATCTATATCAAACTGTTATAAACATATATTTTACGATGGCCATATGAGCGCTCATACTCTGTCCCAGTAAAGCAACCAATGCAAAGGGAGATATCCATGAGCACTTCGATTCAACCGAACGCGCCGTTTCGCGCCGATATCGTCGGCAGCTTTCTTCGTCCGCAGGCTGTAAAGGACGCCCGTGCCGCCTATGTCGCGGGTAAACTCGACGCTTCCGGCCTTAAGGCCGTCGAGGACGAGGCCATCCGCGACTTAGTGGCCAAGCAAAAGGCCGCCGGCCTGCAGGTCATCACCGATGGCGAGTTTCGCCGCAGCTACTGGCACCTCGATTTTATGTGGGGGCTGAACGGCGTCGAGCGTCGCACCTCGCGTACGGGCTATATGTTCCACGATGAGGAGACTACCGCCGACACCGCCGTGGTAACCGGTTCCATTAGCGGCGAGAATCATCCGTTCGTCGAGCACTTTAAATTTGTCAAGGCGCTCGAGGGGGAGGGCCAGGTCGCACGGCAAACCATTCCGGCGCCGATCCAGACGTTCTCTGAGGTCACGCTCGATCGCTGCGATGGCCAGCAGGAGAGCCTGCGCGCCGTCTACAAGACCGACGAAGAGCTCGCCGATGCCATCGCCGCAGTATATCGCACCGTGATTGCCGACCTGTATGCCGCAGGCTGCCGCAACATTCAATTTGATGACTGCACCTGGGGCATCTATTGCGATACCGACTTTGTGTCCAAGACCGGTATGAGTCCGGTTGACCTGCAAAAGGTGAGCGAGCTGGGCGTGGCGCTCAACAATGCTGCCATCGCGGGCAAGCCCGACGATTTGGTCATCAACACGCATGTATGCCGCGGCAACTACCACTCCACCTACGCTTTTGAAGGCGGCTACGATCCCATCGCTCCATATCTGTTTGCGCATGAGGACGTCGACGCTTTCTATCTGGAGTTCGACACGCCGCGCGCCGGTGGTTTTGAGCCGCTCAAGTACGTTGCCCCGGGCAAGAAGGTCGTGCTGGGCTTGGTAACCACCAAGGCGGCAGAGCTCGAGAACGAGGATGTTATCGTCGAGCGCATCCGCGAGGCGGCAAAGTACGTGCCGCTCGAGAACCTGTATCTGTCTCCGCAGTGTGGCTTTGCCAGCTGCGAGATTGGCAATAAGCTGACCGAGGACGAGCAGTGGGCAAAGATTGCGCTGGTCAGGCGTATTGCCGAGCGCGTTTGGAAATAGCGCTAGCGTTTGCAGGTGGCGGCGCGTGCGAGGTACTGCATATCGCGTACAATGGTTCGGATCGTATCGTTCGGGCAGGTTATCCGATATGCCTGATCGCCCTTCCATTCGAAAGGACTTCCATGTCCCAGTCTTCGACGCCCGCCGTCACCGATGCCATCTACGATGCATCGTCGCTCGGCCGCCCGCGCATGTTTGTGTTGGGTTTGCAACACATGTTTGCGATGTTCGGAGCCACGGTGCTCGTGCCCGTGCTCACCGGCCTTTCCGTTTCGGCGACGCTTCTGTTCGCCGGCATCGGCACGCTGCTGTTTCATTTTCTATCGCGCGGTAAGGTGCCCGCGTTCCTGGGCTCCTCGTTTGCCTTTATCGCGGGTTATGCCGCCATTGCGCCCAACGGCGAGGCTGAGCTTTTGCCCTACGCTTGCCTGGGCGTAGCTTGTGCCGGCCTGCTCTATCCGGTGCTTGCGGCCCTGTTCCGCGCCTTTGGCGCCAAGCGTGTCATGCGTTTCTTCCCGCCGGTGGTGACTGGCCCCATCGTCATTTCCATCGGCTTGATCCTGGCAAGCTCTGCCATTGCTAACTGCCAGACCAGCTGGTTTGTTGCTGCTATTGCCGTTGCCGTGATCATCATCTGCAACATTTGGGGCCGCGGCATGGTCAAGATCGTGCCGATTCTGCTGGGCGTTGTGGTGAGCTATGCCGTTGCGGCCGCGCTGGGCGAGGTCGACTTCTCTGGCGTCGCAGCCGCCCCCTGGGTTGGCTTGCCCGTCGTGTGGGACAACACCGTGTTTGCGCTCTTTGGACCGCAGTTCGATAGCAGTCTTGCCACGACGGCCATTATCACCATCATGCCACTGGCCTTTGCGACCATGATTGAGCACATTGGCGATATCTCCGCCATCGGATCGACTTGTGAGCGCAACTACATTGCCGATCCCGGCCTGCACCGTACCCTGCTCGGCGATGGCCTGGCGACCATCTTGGCATCGCTCTTTGGCGCTCCTGCCAATACGACGTATGGCGAGAACACCGGCGTGCTTGCCTTGACGCGTGTGTTCGACCCGCGTGTGATTCGCATTGCCGCCTGCTGCGCCATTGTGCTTTCGTTCTGCCCCAAGTTTGCTGCGGTGATTGCCGCCATGCCGGCATGCGTTATCGGCGGTGTGTCGCTCGTGCTCTACGGCATGATCAGCGCCGTTGGTGTACGTAACCTCATCGAGAACCAGGTTGATTTCCAGAACAACCGCAACGTGCTGGTGGCGGCTCTGGTGCTCGTGCTTTCGCTCGGCATCGCGTACAGCACTGCCGGAGCTATCGTGTTGGAGCTGGGCGGCGTGACCATTTCGCTCTCGGGCCTTGCCGTGGGATCGCTGGTGGGCATTGTGCTCAATGCCATCCTACCGGGTAACGACTTTGAGTTTGATGTCTCGGAACTCGAAGGGTCTGCCGAATAGCAGCTGTGTCCAACTCAGTTAAAAAAGCCGGCCATGCGTCCGATGCGCATGGCCGGCTTTTTAGTGCGCAAGAACCCAGTGGATGCCACGCGCCATGCGCAGGTCGGTTTGGGCAAAGTGGTTGCCGGGGTTGAGTTCCAGTGTTGTGAGGATGCCGCGCTCAACGAGCAACGTTTCCATTGCGCGCGTGTCGTCAAGTACGTGCCGCATCATGCGGTTGGGCGTCTTGGTTTCCTTTTTGCCGAGTGACAGATAGACGGCGTCGGGCGTAGCTGTCATCGTGCGCTCGCGCGCGTAGTCGATAAAGCCGGGGAACCACAGCGACCCCGATGCACTCGCCGCGCGCTCAAAGACATCTGTTTGCCAAAGTGCCCACAGTGCAAAAAGACCCGCCAACGAGTAGCCGGCAACGCCGCGCCAGGTGGGCGGTTGCGGGAGCGATGATTCGGCCTCTGGGATTATCTGCTTCAACAACTCGTCAAGAAAACCAGCGGCCTGTCCACCAAAGGGCTCGGCATCGCGCACGGTACCGTCGCATACCCAGGGGCTCAGCTCGCGATTCCAGTTGAGGCTGCCAATGCCGACAAGCGTGAAGGGCGGGCAGTTGAGCTCTCGGCAGCGTTCATAAACCTCCGTGCCGTCGCCCATGACCACGGGAAGATAGATGACTGGTGCGCTTTCGGCATGCTGTGCATGAACGGTTATCTGCTTTTGATGCGCTTCCATGACGGGCTTCTCTCGGCGTTGTGATATCGACGGCCCCCATTGTCGCACGCCGGCTCATGCAGGTTGGGCTAGACCAAAGACAATCTCGTGCATACCCTGCGGACGCATATGGAAAACGCCACCGCCGGAGGGGAGCTCGGCGGTGGCGTTGTTAAACGGTGCTGGGACTCGGGGCCTTCGCGGGAGCTGCCATGTGCGCAGAGGCGTCTAAGAGCGCTTGCGGCTCGCCATGGTGCCTGCGGCGATAGCGGCTGTTCCCGCAAGGACGGTTGCCACGATGGCCGCACCCGAGGTGTCGCCGGTTGCCGCGAGCACGCCGGTAGTCTTGGCTTTCGTGATTGAAGCCGCAACGGCCTTGGTCGGCTTTGAGCACTCAGGCTTGGGGTTCTGCTTGGACTCCGCGGGCTTGCTTTCTGCGGGCTTGGTCTCGTCGGGCTTGGGGTCTTCCGGCTTGGCTACCTCGGGAGGTGCGATGACCATGCTCTTGGCGACAGCTTCGTTATAGGGGGAGTCGATCACAGCGTCGCCCGTGCCGATGGCTTGGCCTGCCTCGTAGATGCCGTCACGGAGCTTGCGATAGTCAATGACCTTGCCGCCTTCGGGCGTCTGGATGGCGGCGTTCTCAATCTTGATGGTGCCGATTGTCTTGCCGTCAGCGCTCATGGCACGGGCAAAGATTGCCGCTGTATCTCCTTCGGCCGTTACCTTGCTGCGGATGATCGAGATGACTGCGGGTGTGACGCCCTCGCTGGTCTGGGCGATGATGCCGATGTTCTCGCCTTGGGGCTCGGGGCTCGTCTCACCATCTTGGTTTTCGCTGTAGGGGATGGGGCCGTCGCCGTTCTCGACATAGCGGGCTATGGCCTTGACAACGGAGTCGCTGATGTAGATGTGGCCACCCTCCTCGTTGGGTCGATCGTTTCTGGTGGAGAATGCAGCCGAAACCTCGCCTTCCGCAAACGCGTCCACGGTGGAGCCGTTCTTGACGACGATATCGTCTTGGTAGGTGAAGAGGGCAATGGCGTCACCGTATCTGCCTTTACTTGCGCGGACTGTCACGTTTGCATGATCGAGTGTGATGCCCTTGTGGGCATAGACGCCATATTCAACACCGTTTGCGTTGAGGGAGGCGTTTGTGGCTGCGAGGCTGCCCTTGGCCTCGACGGCGGCGTCTTTCTCGGAGCTCGCCTTGACCTGGCTGCCGTCCGAGATATTGATGTTGCCGCCGCTCCAAATGGCCTCACCATCGGCTGAGCTTGCCTCGACTGTGCCGCCACCCTTGATGGTGAGGTTCTTGTCGGTTCCGATACCCTTGTCCTTGGTAGCCCTGGCGGTGACGGCCCCGCTGTCGTCAATCGTGATATTGCCGTTTGCCCTGATGCCATCCGATACGCCCGTGGCGTTGACGTTGCCCGAACCTTTGATAGCGAGATCGCCCTCGGCGTCGATGGCATCAAACCCAGCGCTCGTGGCGTTGACGGATCCGACTCCGTCGATGTTGATATTACCCGTGGAGAGGATAGCGTCCTCAGTAGATGTCACGCTGAGCGTGCTGCCCGCGTCGCCTTGGATATTGAGCTCGGCGTTCTCATTCTTGCCATGAGAAGCCTTGATGCCTTCGATCCAGTCGGCAGTGACGATGTTGTTTCCCGAGTAATTCACGTTGAGCTTGCCTGCGGCCTGGATCTCGCCGCCGTTATAGTTGTTGAGCTTCAAGTCGTCGGCGCCGTCCCACGACCAGGTGCCGGTCTCGTCGCCCGCCGCAGTGCCGGCGTTGTATTTGGTTTCGCCGACCTTGACCCATTCCGCCGCGAGCGAGACGCTCGGCATGAGCAGCGAGCTCACCGTGAGCGCGCACACGGCGCCTACGACGATGCGGCGCGTCACGCGGCGCCAGCTGCCGTGCGCGAGTCCTATGCGACGGCGAACGTCGGGTTCGGCAACATGGGTTCCGGCGGTAGTGTCATTGCGTTTGGGGGTCGTGAACAAGGCTGCCATGGTTGCTCCCGTTCTCATAGGGCCTATACGGCTAGGTTCAGCGTATCTGCTGGATGTTGCCGGCGGTAGTGCCGTTTGGAGGGCAAAATGGCCAAAATGGGGGAGAAATAGGCCGCACGCCGGCGCAGGGACCGACGCTAAAAGAAAAGCGCGGGGCCGCATGGCGACTCCGCGCTTTATTGTTCAGCTTTTGCAGCCTTGCCCTTACGCTACGAAGAAGTAGACGGGGAAGGCAAGGGCTGCGATCCACCCGTCCTGTGCGAAAAAGTGTTTACGAGCGTTTGCGACTCGCCAGGGCGCCTGCGGCGATGGCGGCTGTTCCCGCAAGGGCGGCTGCCACGATGGCTGCGTTCGAGGTGTCGCCGGTTGCCGCGAGCTTGCCGACGGTCTTGGCTCCCTTGGCTGCAACTGCAACGGTCTTGGTTGTCTTCGTGCCCTCGGACTTGGAACCCTCGGGCTTGGTCTTGCCGTGCTTTTCCTCGGGCTTGGTCTCCTCGGGAGGCACGATGACCGTGCTCTTGGCGACAGCGGCGTCATAGGGGGAGTCAATCGTGGCATCGCCCGTGCCGATGGTCTGCCCCGCCTCGTAGACGATGCCGTCGCTGAGCTCTTCCTTGTTGCGATAGTCAATGACTTTGCCGCCTGCAGGCGTCTGGATGATGGCTCCTTCGATTTCGATGGTGCCGATCGCCTTGCCGTCCGCGCTCGTGGCAAGGGCGAAGATAGCCGCCGTGTCTCCCTCGGCCGTGATCTTGCTGCGGACAATCGAGATGGTCGCGGGCGTGATGCCCTTCTCGGTCTGCGCGAAGATGCCGATGTTCAGGCCCTCGGACTCAGGGATGATTTCGTCGTTTTGGTCTCCACTGTAGTGGTCGGGGCCGTCGCCGCCGGTCTCGGCATAGCGGGCTATGGCCTTGACAACGGAGTCGCTGATGTAGATATGGCCACCCGCTTCGTCGGAGTAGAAATTACTGGTGGAGATTGCAACCGAGAACCTGCCTTCTGCGAGCGCATCCACAGTCGAGCCGTTCTTGATGACGATGTCGTCCTCATCGGTGAAGAGTGCGCTGGCTTCCCCGCCATCTGAGCTTGCGCGGACCGTCACGGTCGCGCCATCGAGCGTGATGCCCTTGTAGACATAGATGCCATACCCAACGCCACTTGCGTTGAGGGAAGCGTTCGTGACCGTGAGGCTGTTTTTACCGTCGATGGCGGCGTCTTCCTCGGAGCTTGCCTTGACCTGGCTGCCACCCGAGATCTCGATGTTGCCGTCGGCCCAAATCGCATTGTCTTTGATAGAGCTTGCCTCTACCTTGCCGCCGCCCTTTATGATGAGGTTCTCGTTAGCATCGATACCCTGATCCTCGGTGGCCTTGGCGGTGACGGTTCCGCTGTTGTCGATCGTGATGTTGCCGTCGGCCCTGATGCCATCCGAATCGCCCGTGGCGTTAACGTTTCCCGAGCCCTTGATGGTGACATCGCCCCCGGCATCGATGGCATCGTGCTCGGTGCTCGTGGCGTTGACAGTGCCAGCGCCGTCGATGTTGATGTTGCCGACGGAAGTGATGGCGTCACGAGAAGATGTCACGTTGAGCGTGCTGGACGCGTCGCCCTGAATATTAAGCTCGGCGTTCTCGTTCGCGCCATCCTTAACCTTGATGCCGCGGCCGTTGTCGTTAGTGACGGTGTTGTTGCCCTCGTAGCTCACGTTGAGCTTGCCCGCTGCCTCGATCGCGCCGCCGTTATAGCCGTTGAGCTTCATGTCGTCGGCGCCGTCCCAGCTCCAGGTGCCGGCGGCGTCGCCCGCCGCGGTGCCGGCGTTGTATTGGGTGCCGCCGACGTCCACCCACTCGGCCGCGAGCGAGACGCTCGGCATGAGCAGCGAACTTACCGTGAGCGCGCATACGGCGCCTACAACGATGCGGCGCGTCACGCGGCGCCAGCTGCCGTGTGCGAGCAGCGTGCGACGGCGCAGGTCGGGCTCAACAAAATGGGCTCCAGAGGTTTTGTCATTGCGCTTGGGGGTCGTGAACAAGGCGGCCATGGTTACTCCCATCCTCATAGGGCCTATGCGGTTATATCCAGCATATCTGCAGGATGTAGCCGTCGGTAGTGCCGTTTGGAGAGCAAAACGTCCAAAACTTGCGAAGCAATACATCGCGTGTCCGTGTGGTGCCTGGCTTTAAAAGCAAAGCGCGGAGCCGCTCGATGCGACTCCGCGCTTTGCTGTTTGGTATTGCGAATCTTGCGCCTACGCTACAAAGAAGTAGACGAGGAAGGCGAGGGCTGCGATCCACATGAGCGGCTTGATCTTGGAGGCCTCGCCCTTAAAGAGCGCGACGACCACGTAGGCGATAAAGCCCAGACCAATGCCGGCAGAGATGGAGTAGGTGAAGGGCACGCCGGCGACAATCATGAACGCCGGGAAGCCCTGCGACACGTCGGACCAGTCGATCTCGGAGGCCTCGCTCATCATGAGGTAGCCGACGTAGACCAGAGCACCGCAGGTGGCGGCGCTGGAAACGATGGTGACGATGGGGGAGAAGAACGCGGCGAGAATGAACAGCACACCGGTGGTGACGGAGGTGAGGCCCGTGCGGCCACCGTCGGCAGCGCCAGAGGTGGACTCGACGAAGGTGGTGATGGAGGAGACGCCCATAAAGCCACCGGCAGCAGCGGCCACGGAGTCGACGACCAGGATGGGACGGATGTCCTCGACATTGCCGTCCTCGGTCAAGAACTCGCCCTGCTTGGCGACGGCCATCGCGGTGCCCATGGTGTCGAAGAAGTCGCTCATGAGCAGCGAGAAGGCAACGACGAGCAGCATCGGGTCGGTCAGGACCTTCACGATGGCAAGGTTGCCGTCGGCAGTGCTGGCAAACGGGGCGCCGAAGGTCGAGAAGTCGAGCGGTGCGATGAGGCCCTCGGGCGCATGGGTGACGCCCAGCGGGATTCCGGCGATAACGGCGACGATGATGCCGATGAGCAGCGAGCCCGGCACGTTGCGGGAAGCCAGGGCAACCGTCACGACGATGGAGATGATGCCGACGATAAAGGTGGGGGAGGCGATGTCGCCCAGGCCGACGAGCGTACCGGCGCCAGCGGTGATGATGCCGGCGTCGCACAGGCCGATCATGGCGATAAACAGGCCCAGACCCACCGAGATGGCGTGGCGCAGGACCACGGGGATGGCGTCCATGATGGCCTCGCGCAGGCCGCACAGGACGAGCAGCAAGATGACGACGCCCTCGAGGAAGATAACGCTCATGGCCACGTGCCAGTCGCCGCCGCACATGGTGGTGGCGATGCCCGCAATCATGGCGTTGATGCCCAGACCCGACGCACAGGCGAGCGGGCGGTTGGCGAAGATACCCATGCAGATGGTCATGATGCCGGCGCCCAGGCAGGTGGCGCAGGCGAGCGCTCCCGCATCGATGCCAGCGCCCGAGAGCACTGCGGGGTTGACGGCGATGATGTAGGCCATCGCCAGGAATGTTGTCAGTCCAGCGCGAAGTTCGGTCCCGATTGTGGACTTGCGCTCACTGACGTGAAAAAGTTCGTCCATGCATACCCTTTCCTTGTTCGGCCCCGAGTTTAGGCCGATTGACACGAACTCACTTACTATATCGTCTTTACAACCTTGCTGTTCCTCGCATGTTGATGTTCGGCGCTTTGTAGCAGACGGACGGTATTTTACGCATGAAAATGTGTGGGTACCGTATACTTAAGCGGTTACAACGACCCTATGGAGGAACGTATGATTAAAGAGCTTTGCCACGACGAGGCTATCCTGTCCCAGCGTTGCGAGGTTGCGACCGTCGAGGACGAGTCGGTTGCTCAGGACCTGATCGATACCATCAAGTCGCTCGACGATGCCGGCTGCCTTGCCGCTAACCAGATTGGCGTTACCAAGAAGGTCTGCGTCTACCTGGACGACGCCGGCGAGCCCCACGTGCTCTACAACCCCCGCCTGGTGTTTGGCCTGGGCGCCAGCAAGATGGAGGAGAGCTGCCTGACGCACGAGGAGGTCACCAAGTCCACGCGCTATATCAAGTGCAAGGTCGCTTATGACGTGATCGTCGACGGCAAGATGCGCGAGCGCAAGCAGGACTTTGTGGGCTTCGAGGCGCAGATGATCCAGCATATGATCGATCACTGTCTTGGCAAGCTTGTCTAGGGCGACCACAGCACCGCACTTCGTCGTTTTTGGTCCGGGCGTGACATTGTTGTCATGTCCGGGCTTTTGTGTTTAGCGCCTTTTTGTTTGGTGACAATAACCTTAGCAAGAACGTAAAGCTGGGAGGCGCTATGTGCACGAGCATTCGATTTACCGATAATTCTGGCCACATGTATCTGGGCCGCAACCTCGACTGGAGCTTTGACTACGGCCAACAGGTTCGCGTGATGCCGCGCGGGTTTCACATTCCGTATTCGTTTATCGACGACGCGACAGCGGCACACGCGGTGATCGGTATGTGCATCGATTACAAGAACTATCCCATGTTTTTCGATTGCGGTAACGATGCGGGCCTCGCCGTGGCGGGTCTCAATTTCCCGGGTTATGCCGAGTATGCCGAGGACCCTATCGACGGCAAGACCAATATCGCGGCCTATGAGTTTCCCCTGTGGGTGGCAGCGACGTTCTCGACGGTCGACGAGGTCGAGGCCGCGCTGCGCGACACGGTGATTGTCGCCAAATCTGCCGGAGAGGGGCTGGGCGTGTCGCTGCTCCATTGGATTATCGGCGACAGCCAGCGCAGCATTGTGGTCGAGATGATGGCTGACGGCCTGCATGTATACGACGATCCGGTCGACACCCTTGCCAACCAGCCGACCTTCCCGTGGCACATGGAAAACCTGCGCACCTATATCACCGCCACAAGCGATTTTCCGCAGACGGCGACATGGCGTGGCGCCGAGCTCAAGCCCTATGGTGCGGGTGCCGGCATGCGCGGTATTCCGGGTGATTGCTATTCGCCGAGCCGTTTTGTAAAGGCGGCGTACCTCAATGCCAATTACCCGCAAAAGGAGAGCGAGACCGAAAACGTCGTCCGCATGTTCCGTTCACTCGAGGGCGTGGTGATGATTGAGGGGGCGTCCAGGATGGGCGATGGCAAGTTCGAGAAGACTATCTATACCGGATGCTTTAGCGCGCGCACGGGCAATTATTACTACGCGATGTATGAGGATCCGTCGATTCGCTACGTGAGCCTGATGGATGCCGAGGGCGCGAGCCCCGATAGGCTCGTGGTTCCCGAGCCGCGTCGTTCGTAGCCGTTAGCTTTACTGCAACGCAAAGCGGCCCTGCGTCTCCCGTGAGATGCAGGGCCGCTGTCGTCAATTCGTGACGTCGCTAGAAGTTGGCGTCGTTGAGTTGTTCGCTCTCGAGGCCGTCGAGCTGTTGCTGTTCGGGCGTATCTGCGACGCTCTCGAGCAGCTCAGTGGGATCGACGTTCATGTCCCTACCGGCCTCGTTGCCGTTGACCAAGTCGTCCGAGAAGATGTCGACTTCCATTTCTTCGGCCTCTTCGATCTGAACCTCGAGCGGCACCTGGGTGCGCACGAGCTTAACGGCTGGGCGCATGCGGGCAAACAACGGCACGTACTCAATGATGATGGCCGAGTTCTCGAGACCATACCAACGTGCCGGGCTTCCGCAGGCGCGGCGGACGGCGTACTTGATGGCCATCACGCGGTGGTCGTTGCGGTTGATGTCCGTTTCGGGGGCAAGCATCTTGCGCAGCATGCAAAAACGGAAGTCGCCCACGTTTCCGCGCGTCTCGTAGATGGAGTAGGTGTGGTGCTGCGGCGGCAGCTCGCCCGATGCCATCAGGTCGCCAACAATCTGGCGCAGGTAGGCGTTAACGCGCTGGTTGACCTTAAAGCCCAGGTCCAAGCGCACGCGGAACAAGAAGTCCGTGCCAAAGGTCTCAACGGAATACTCATGCGTATAGGGCTCATCGGTAACGTGCACGTTGATGAACCAGTATGCCTTGGCGCGCTTGGGATGCTTGTCCAAGATGGAATAGAGCACGTCGCGGTCGAGCGTGAGCGGGTCGGGACTGTTGGTGAGGAACACCAGGTTGTCGGCGAGCACGGGGTAGGTCTCGTCGTTACGCAGGCGGTTGAGCTGATCGATGTACTTGGAGACGGGCAGCAGAATCGTCTGCGTGCGCTCGATGGCGGTGCCGCGGCGCCACACATACATAAGGCCAAACAGCAGCGAGGCCAAGAAGATCATGACGTAACCGCCGTCAAAGAACATGGTGAGGCACGAGGCGAAGAAGCACAGCTCAATGGCACCAAAGAGCAGGGCGAAGACGCAGGCACCCAGCCTGTGCTTGAGGATGCCGGCGATGTAGCTCGTCAAAAGCGTCGTGGTCATGAGCATGGTCACGGTAATGGCGAGGCCGTAGGCGCTCTCCATGCGCTCGGAGTTTTGGAACAGCAGCACGATGAAGATGCAGCCGACCCACATGATGTTGTTGACGAGCGGAATATAGAGCTGCCCCTTGGTGTCGCTGGGGTAGTGGATGCGCAGATGCGGCATAAGGTTGAGACGCGTTGCCTCGGATACCAGCGAGAACGAGCCGGTGATGAGCGCCTGCGAGGCAATGATGGCCGCCACGGCCGAAAGCACGATGGCAAAGGGGCGCAGGGGCTCGGGAAGCATCATATAGAACGGGTTGACGATATCCATCGCGAGCATCTGGGGATTGGAATTGTTGGCGAGCAGCCAAGCGCCCTGACCCAGATAGTTAAGGATGAGGGCCGCCTTTACGAACGGCCAGGATGCGTAAATGTTAGCCTTGCCCACGTGACCCATGTCCGAATAGAGCGCCTCGGCGCCGGTCGTCGACAGGAAGACGAAGCCGAGCACCATAATACCCGAGTGGTTGATGGGCGAGAACAGGAACATGATGCCACGGATGGGGTTGAGCGCGCGCAGGATGGACAAGTTGCCGAGCATGTTGAACAGGCCGGCGCCAGCCAAGAACAGGAACCACAGCGTCATAAGCGGGCCGAACAGCTTGCCGATTGACGAGGTGCCGGCGCGCTGCATGGCAAACAGGCCGCAGATAATGATGATGGTGATGATGATTACGTTGGTCTGGCCGTCACCCAAAAGCGCATGGCCCCACTCGATAGTGCGCAAGCCCTCGATGGCCGTGGTAACCGTGACGGCGGGGGTGAGGATGCCGTCAGCGAGCAGCGCCGCGCCGCCGATCATGGCGGGGAGAATCAGCCATGGCGCCACCTTGCGCACGAGACTGAACAGGGCGAAGATGCCGCCTTCGTTGTGGTTGTCGGCCTTCATGGCGATTACCACGTACTTGACCGTGGTCACGAGCGTCATGGTCCAGATGACGAGCGAAAGCGCGCCCAGGATCATGTCCTCGCTGACGGTACCGATGCCGCCGTTGTTGGCGACGATTGATTTCATGGTGTACATGGGGCTCGTGCCGATGTCGCCATAGACGACGCCGAGCGTTACGAGCAGCATGCCAGCGGAGAGGGGGATGGCTCCGTGCCCGCCTTGCCCGCGCTGGTCTTGGAGGTTTGCCTCCAGTTTGTTGTGTGCCACGAGGACTCCCTTAGACATCCGGTTATCTGTCTAGGACAAAAAACTTTATGCCGTCTTTATACATACAAGAGCAGTTTGGCACATCGGGTTATTTTAGACAATAATCCTCAGCTGGGGATTATTTATCTATGCAGGTAGCATTTCAAAGCAGGGCTTTTAAGCACGTGCTGTCTGGGCGATGCCAGCCTTGGCGTTTGCGCGTTTGCCGGCGAGTTCGCAAAAAATCGCGCCGCCGATGATAAGCGCGGCGCCCATCAGGCGGACCGGTGTTATGGCTTCACCCAAAAGGGCGGCCGAGAACACGACCGCCGAAAGCGGCTCGAGGTAGCCGACGACAGCGACGGTCTGGACGGGCAGCTTGGCGACGGCGCTAAAGTAGAGCAGGCAACCGATGCCGGTGTTGACGACGCCGAGCATAGCGACGGCGCGCCAATCAATACTGGCGGCGATACCGGCGGACAGGAATGAGGGAGCGCCCTGCGTGATGAGCGTGAGGACCAGTGCGGTCACAAAGGCGGCGCTCACCTGGAGCGCGGAGTTCTCGAGGCCCTCGATGTGCGGCGCACCCTTGCTGGCGATGACCATCAATGCATAGCAGAAGGCCGAGGCGATTCCACAGACGATGCCCGCAATGGGCATATTGCCGCCTAGACCTTGCGCTGCAATGAGAAAAGCACCGCAGGCGACGGCGACAAAGCCGGCGATTTTGCCGCCGGTCAGCTTTTCGCCAAAGATGAGCGGGGAGAGCGCCATGACAATGATGGGGCCGCAGTAGTACAGCAGCGAGGATACGCCGACGCCGATCGTCTGGTAGGCGCGGAACAGAAAAATCCAGCTGGCGCCCAGCGCAGCTCCCGAGAGGAGGAGGGCCGCGGCTTCGCGGGGACGAGATGGCGCCTGCAACTTATGGTGTTGGGTAGTGGCGAGGATGGTTATAAGCGAGAGGGCTCCCAGAAAAGTGCGCAGCAGCACGATATCGGAGCTCGGCAGTGCGATAGCTGCGGCGATGATGCCGTTAGAGCCAAACAACAGTAATGCTGCTAAGTATGTAAACAGTCCGTTGTTCATGCGCTGACATCCCCTCTATATCCGAACATGTTCACTATGGGTGAACTGGCTTTAGAAGAAAAGCGAATATAATGCATGGAAAACATGACAAAAACTCATGTAAGGGTGGGGACGTGCCGTGGAGACCAATATCCAAAAGATGCAGGTGCTGCTGGAGACGGTGCGCGCCGGAAGCTTTACGCGTGCTGCCGAGCGCCTGAGCTATTCGCAGTCGGGCGTGAGCCGTATGGTGGCCGATCTTGAGGCCGACTGGGGTTTTAAGGTGCTCGACCGCAGTCGCGAGGGCGTGGCTCTTTCTGCCGACGGGCGGCAGGTCATGCCGGCTGTCGAGGCGCTCTGCGAGGAATTCACTCGCTTGCAGCGACGGGTGGATGAGATGCGTGGACTCATGCGCGGCAAAATCTGCATCGGTACGTTTTCGAGTGTGGCGACCCACGTGCTGCCGCCGGTGATTGCGCGCTTTCGCGCCGATCATCCGGACGTCGATTATGAGTTGCTGATGGGCGATTACTCAGAGATTGAACAATGGGTGGCGGAAGGTCGCTGCGACCTGGGCTTTATTCCGCGCGAGCCACGCGGCGCCGGCATGGCGTCGCGACCGTTGGTGCAAGACGAGCTGATGGCCGTGGTGCCAGCGGACTCCTCGCTTGCCACCGCGGAGGTCGTTTCCCTTGCCGATTTGGCCAACGAGCAGTTTATCCTGCTGGAACGCGGTAGCGACGACGAGATTACGCCGCTGTTTCGCCGCGCGGGCCTGGCGGTGCGCTCTAAGCTGTCGACCTGGGATGACTATGCGATTATGGCTATGGTCGAGGACGGCCTGGGCGTTAGCATTCTTCCCGCGCTCATCTTGCGTCGCTGTCAGTTCGATGTTGCCGTGCGTCCGCTCGAGGGACATCCTCATCGGCAGATCAATGCGATATATCGAACGGCCGATGTTTCGCTTGCCGCCGCTCGTTTCCTCGAATACCTCTAAATGCGTGCACGTCGTTATCGCCTTGGGATAAATCTCGAGGTCTTGCTCATTTTATTTTTGAAATTGAACTTTTCGAAATAGCACGGCGCTATACTGCTGCCTAAATTGAACTCAGGTTCAATTCGTGTTGTATAAATTGAACTTTGCCAGCAAGGAGGTTCTAGTGGCCCAAGAGACGTTTAGCGATCGTCTGCGACAGGCTATGTCCGATCGCGACGTTCGCCAGTCGGACGTGATCCGCGCATCGGAGATGCTCGGCAAAAAACTCGGCAAGAGTCAGATGAGCCAATATGTGAGCGGCAAGACGATTCCGCGGCGCGATGTGGCTGAGCTGCTCGCCCGTATTTTGGAGGTCGATGTTACCTGGCTGCTTGCCGGCGACGCCGATCAAGGCGAGGCATCATCACCCCGCAACGATTCCAAGCCCGAACCCCATCCCTCAGCTCAAATTGCAAGGAGCACCACCATGCGTACTTTTTCTAAATCCACCAAGCTCGATAACGTCCTGTATGACGTGCGCGGTCCCGTCGTCGACGAGGCCGCCCGTATGGAGGACGAGGGCGAGCGCATCCTCAAGCTCAATATCGGCAACCCGGCGCCCTTCGGTTTCCGCACGCCCGACGAGGTCATCAAGGACATGCGCCAGCAGCTGCCCGACTGCGAAGGCTATTCCAACTCGCGTGGCCTGTTCTCCGCGCGCAAGGCGATCATGCAGTATTCGCAGATCAAGGGCTTGCCCAACGTTCAGATGGAGCATATCTACACGGGCAACGGCGTGTCCGAGCTCATTCAGCTTTCGATGAACGCGCTGCTCGACAATGGCGACGAGATTCTGATCCCCAGCCCCGACTATCCGCTCTGGACGGCGTGCGCAACCCTTGCCGGCGGTCATCCCGTGCACTATCTGTGCGATGAGCAGGCGGATTGGTATCCCGACCTGGAGGATATGGAGTCCAAGATCACGAGCGCGACCAAAGCCCTCGTCATCATCAACCCCAACAACCCCACGGGTTCCGTCTATCCGCGCGAGGTGCTCGAGGGCATCGTCGAGGTTGCACGCAGGCATCAGCTGATGATCTTTGCTGATGAGATCTACGACCGCCTGTGCATGGACGGCTACGAGCACGTCTCGATTGCCTCGCTCGCTCCCGATCTGCCCTGCGTCACCTTTAGCGGTCTGTCCAAGTCGCACATGATCGCGGGCTATCGTATTGGCTGGATGGTGCTTTCGGGCAACCAGCGCTGCATGAGCGACTTCATCATGGGCATCAACATGCTCTCCAACATGCGCCTGTGCTCCAACGTGCCGGCTCAGTCGATCGTTCAGACGGCGCTCGGTGGCCATCAGTCCGTCAACGACTACATCCGCCCCGGCGGCCGTGTCTACGAGCAGCGCAACTTTGTGTATGAGGCGCTCAACAAGATTGACGGCATCTCGGTGGTTAAGCCGCGTGCGGCGTTCTACATCTTCCCCAAGATGGATGTGAAGAAGTTCAACATCACCGACGACGAGCAGTTCGCCCTTGACCTGCTGCACGAGAAGAAGATTCTGATCACGCGCGGCGGCGGCTTCAACTGGGCTGAGCCCGACCACTTCCGTATCGTGTACCTGCCGCGCATGGAAGTGCTCAAAGAGTCCCTCGAAGATCTCGCCGACTTCTTCGATCATTACCGACAGCACTAGTTCCGCCGTTCTACCGAACGGCGGACCGCTTGACGCTGCGCGAGCCGCATTCACGCCAATCTGACGTTCAACTTCAAGGGCGCGACCAGAAGGTCAGCGCCCTTTCGTTTCACGTCACCTTGGCGCAAATGCGACTCGCTCGCTGTCGTGTGCTCAACCTGCGTCATCATCATGGTCCGTATGCGACGAGGAAATAATAAGACCATTCTCCTTGGCTGTTTAGATCACGATGCCGTTGCAGTGGTCGATTTCGTGTTGGATGATCTCGGCGGCGTAGCCCGAGAAGTTTTTGACGCGGTGGACGAAGTTCTCGTCCAGATACTCCACCTTAATGCGGCGATAGCGGGTGCAGGGACGCACGCCGACCAGCGAGAGGCACCCCTCGCTGGTTTGATAGGAATTGACCTGCTCAAGAATCTGAGGGTTGTACATGAGTAGCGACTTGCTGCCGTCTTTTACGCAGATGATGCGCTTGCGCACGCCGATCATATTGGCGGCGAGCCCCACGCATTCGTGCTCGTGTTCGTGCAGGGTGTCCAGAAGGTCCTGACCGGTTGCGGCGTCCTCGGGGGTGGCGTCCTCGCTCGGCAGGCGAAGGAAGAATTCGGATTTCATGATGGGCTTAATCATGGTGGGCTCCTCATGTTTCATTCTTTCGTGGGGTTTCAATAATAACGCGCGGGCAAAGCCGTTCGTTCGCGTTACAATCTTTCGACGTTGAACCATGTTGTCGGATGCGCCGTGTGCGTTTTCCGATGTAAGTCTAGGGCTCATTTTCGCTCTAGACCGCTCCTCTAGGGCGATGCAATTGTCGTTCTAAGAGGAAGGATTTCCATGGGGACCAAATCCCAGCAAAAAACTCAAGCGGATGCATCCGCAAACTCGGCGTTTCTCGTCGTGATGTATGTCGCGGCGTTCGTAGCAGCATTCAACGAGAACATTATCAACGTGGCGCTGCACGATATCATGGCGGCATTTTCGGTGAGCGCCACCACGGCGCAATGGCTTGTTTCGGGCTATATGATCGTGACGTCGATCTTCACCGCTACCATGGCGTTTCTTTCGGGTCGTTTTTCGACGCGTAAGCTGCTGTTTTTCGCATGCGGCTGCATGGTCGCCGGCGAGGTGCTGTGCCTGCTGGCTCCGTCGTTTGCCGTACTGCTGCCGAGCCGTATCTTGCAGGCGGCCGGTTCCGGCATTCTGTTTCCGCTCATGATGAATGTCGTGCTGTCGTGCGCTCCGCGTGAAAAGCTCGGTCTGTATCTGAGCCTGGGCGGCGCCTGCATCACGCTGGGGCCGGCGTTTGGTCCGGTGATCAGCGGCCTTATGTGTACGCTCTTTGGCTGGAGGGCCGTGTTTATCGTTCCGCTCGTGGGCGGCATCGTGGTGGCTGCCGTGGGCGCAAAGCTCGTTCGCAACGTGGGCGAACGCATGGATACAACGCTGGATATTCTTTCGGTCATTTTGCTTGCCGCCGGTATCACGGCGTTTGTGTACGCCGTTGGAGAGTTCTCGACCAACGTGATGACGGGCGTCGTGGCGCTTGTCGTTGCCGTTGTGCTGCTCGGCCTGTTTGCGGCTCGCCAGCTTAAGCTCGACCATCCGGTGCTCAACGTGCGACCCATGGCGAGCAGCCGTTTTTGGCCTGCGTGCCTGCTTGTGGTGGTGTCGATGATGACGACGTTCTCGATGAGCGTTTTGTTGCCGCT
>CABQHT010000039.1 GCA_902464035.1 uncultured Collinsella sp.
TGACACGAGGATTTTCAGTCCTCTGCGCTACCAACTGAGCTACCCAGCCATTTGAGGTGTGCCTTGTTTCAAGGCTTGATTAGTATAACCAAGGACGCGTTCCGGTCAACCGAGAATTTTAAAAAAGTTTTTGAGCACAGCCTCGGTTCTTTAAATCGGCACGTCAGAGGCATCAGCCGGCAGCAAGAAGTTTTTCGCTCAGAGCCGCACGGGCAAACTCACTTGGAGTCATCCCCTCGGCAGCCGCCCGTCGACGAATGGCCTCCTTCATTCCCAGAGGAATCTTGACCGACAACGTTGCCGTCCCCTCACCTGAGAGTGGGGGCCGTCCATGCACGATCCCACCAACGGTGTGTTCGCCATCCGGAAACTCTCCGCGCTCGTACGACTCGCACCACGCGTCAATCATTTCATCCGTTACAACCTGACCATTAGCGGCCGTATACGTCTTGCCCATCATCGACCCCTTTGCCGAGCCCGTTCAATCTCCTGCCAAAATTTCTTCTGGACTGGAGACAAGGCATGAATGATAAGCCACCCACGAACAAGCTCGACCGCGGCAAGCTCCACGCTTCGTCCGTCTGGGAGCCATCCAATCGCAAGCCATCTCGGCGGCTCGTCCTTCGACTCGCGACGAATTCGCTCAGTAACCGCAAGCCAAGCGCTAAGCACCTGCTTTTCTGTCAGGTGCTTTTTAGCGTTGGGATGGATCTCAACATCCATGCATCTTCTCTTCCATCTTACCCAATTTCGTATGACGAAAGTCCGCTGTCGCCAATTCTTAAGCCGGCACGCGTTGGAGAGCAGGGGTCGAAACAATGATTGAAGAGCGTTCTAGTGCGGCCCAGGCGCCGGGGTAGGAGCACATACGCCAGGGACATACGTTTTCGTAGCGCGCGAGGATATTGCCGTCGCGATCGATGAAGGCGATGTCGATGGGATAGGCCATAAAACACGTGTGGACCGAAGAGCAGCGTGGAAACGCCATGACGAGCGGCAGGCCGTTGGCGGCAACCGGACGCCGTCCCAGCATGCCGCGCAGGCGCATGACAAACGACTCCGCCACCGCAAACTCGGCCGGCGTCCAACCCAGCCTATTGAGTGCCCGCGCGTAGGCGATGTAGGACGAGACCGCGGTCACATGACCACCCCCGGGCGCCATGGGTCGATCGTTACCACACGCTCGTGCGACAACTTTGCCGGTGCCCCCAGCGAAACGCCGGCGATGCTGAGCGAGCTCGGCCACGGCTCATAGCGCATGGTGCAGGTATAGGTCCTAAACGTGCCGGAAAGCGAAAGCAAACCGCCATCCGATGTCGTCGCACCCTGTTCGCTCGAGACCTCGATCAGCAAGTCATAGCCTTCCATGGCATGTTGGATCTGAGCCTGAACGGTCGCGGAAGCATCGATGGAGCTGCCATCGCCCTCCCCGCTCGGCGCCACGGCATGTGCTAGCACGATATCGGGCACCACGCGATCGAAGCGTGCGACCGCACCGGCAAAGACCATGACGTTGTACACGATGAGTGCCAGCACCAGCAAAATGGGCGTAACCACTGCCATCTCCACCGTCGCTTGGGCGTGCTCCTCGCGCAGACGCATGCGGATACTCATTACGACCCACCGCCCAGAGCGCCAACCAGCGTGGCGACATCGACGGTAAGTGGGATGGAGCCGCCGCCGGGCAGTGGAATCTCCGCAAGCGTGAACGTCGTGCCGCTGATGGTGCGCTCGACTTGATATTCCAGCGCTTTGCAAAGCGCCTTGGGGTCGGTCACGCCCAACGGAATACTTCGTAGCTCGTCCTGCGCATTAGAAAGAGCCGTGATGTCAGACCCCGGGCTCTTGATGACATTGGCGGTGTCGGTCAGCACCGGCTTTCGCAGGCGCAAGTCGCACGGCTCCAAGCCCAGCGCCGCCACGGACGCCGAAACGGTATCGCCGAGCCACGACGCAATGGAGCCCAACGCGCCGTTGCCCCCTCCTAGGCCCTTAATCATCTCGTCCATAAGTTCGTCGGCCGAACCTTGGATGTCTCCGTATCCCACAAGCAGCCGCCCCCAAACATCCATGACGCCATCGAGTACGCCGGCAACGCCACCCGAGCGTTCCTTCAATGTCGAGAAAAATCGCGAAAGCACGTTGTTTTGCGCCGTCGCCTCATCGGGCGCCAGTACCGCGGCAGAGATGGCACCGCGACTGCCAAGCTCAACCGCCGTGTTAAACGAAGAGTTAAGTTGATCGGGGCTGGTAATATCACCCGAAACTGCAAAGGCGACTACGCCGTTGCGGCCAGGTGGGGCGATACGCGGACGCTCACCGGAAAGTTCTTTGATGGCGGTATCGAACGCATTGCCCGCACGGTCGGCTTCGTCCTCGGTCTGACGCTCGAGCTCGAGCTCCTTGTTGCGACAGTCGACGTAGTCCTCCAGGGCGTCTTTAAACTTGTCAAAGTGATACTCGAAGCCGTTTTCGATAGAAGTTGAAGGCGCCGCAACAGCACCAAGCGACAAAACGCCAAAATGGCATTTGCTGCATTTATCCTGTCCATCGTAATCGGCAACCGAAGCAAATCCGCTCGGCGTCCCTTTCTTATAGTTAGGGCAGGTCGTCCCGTAATGCAGATACGCCTTGTCATCGTTCACGCTCGTCGGCCACACCGCATCGGTATAGAGTTCCGTCGCCCGAACCTCATCAGAGTTGCGCGGCAGCAGCGGAATATAGGAGGAAACCCAGTCTCCGTTCTCGGTTATATGTGCCCGATCAACCTCCGCGCTCGCATAGGTATAAAACGCCTTACGCGCCGCAGACTCTGCCTTCATCTCGACACTCGAGCCGTGGGGCTTCTCATTTGTCAGACGCCAATGGTAGTAGTCCTTCGCGCGATCAAGGGCAACTTGGGGCTCCCACGTAACGCTCGATGAGTAATGCGGATTTTGAACACCGGAGAGATCCGTTAGGCTTTTCGCACGCTCCCACATGCAAGAACAGCTGCCGACCGAGCCCTTGTCAGACCCACCACAATCCGCCAGCCAAGCACGCTCTTTAGCCTTCGCCGTGTCCTCAGAAGCCTTCCGCAGCTCCTCGGCCGCACACTCTAAATCATCTGATGTGTCTTTAATGGTATCGGTCGAGATCTCTGACCCTTTGAGCGCAGCGAAGTCAGACTCGGATGTCCTGGGCACGGCAAGCGCCGTACCGGTATAGGTCACACTATCGGTATCCTGCGCCGACACCGCCTGCGTGGCACGCGCGGCGATCAGATACGGCAGAGCCGTCTCGATTTTCTGTAAGCCTTCCGATGCGCTTTTGGCAAACTTGTTGCGCGTTTTAATGATCTCAATCCCGGTGTCGACCATATTGCCGGCAACCGGCTCGGCACCCGGGATGAGGATAGCGACCAGGCCCGTCCCGATCGTGGCAAACCCCGCCAGCCCCAGACTCAAGATGCTCGCATCAACCACCGTGGCAGCCGTGTGATAGGACGACACTACGTTGGCACCCGCCAGCGCGCCACTATCAGCCGCCACCTGGGTATCCCCGGCACGCGACATGCTCCATATCGCCGCGGTCGACGAAAACAACAATGTGAGCACCACTAGGATGACCACGGCAGAAGAAAGCGTGGTATAGGCGCCGTCTTCGATAAACAGATCGACACCGGCTCGACCCATAAAGCCGCCTCGCTTGCGATGGCAGCTCGGACGGTGCGTCAAAACGCGTCTAGACCAGAAACGCTTAATCCCATGCAGCAATCCACGAATCATAATCTCCCTCCAGCCATTCGGGACGCGATTGATACGAGACATCGACCTTGAGCTCAACGTAGCCGCCCTCGGCGGTACCACCCATAGCCTGCGCAAACGCACCGATCACAGGCAACGGCTTGACCTCGCCGGAAACGGACACGGACGAGACGCCACCCGCACCGGCCCGGCCAAGCTCGATATCCCACGACAACGGCCCGCCGGCATGAAAGATCGAAACGTTGGGCACTGCGGCAAGTCGGCGGCGGGCGAACTCCTTAAGATCGTCGTCCTCCGCCGTCGTCGTGGTCATGAGCCGCGCGGTCTCGGCGGCGGCAGACTCCATGACCGCGCGCGTATAGAGCAGGCACACCGGTTGCAGCGCGAGAAGGATGAGTGTCAGAAACGTCGGCAGCAAAAAAGCGGCCTCGACCGTAGACTGCGCCCGGTCCTCGCGCGCGGCATCAATACAACGCGATGTCCTTAGCGGCCGCAGCGGCGTCGATAACCGACGTCGAGGCAACGCCATGGGATGCCGCCCGCTCAACCAGCGCCGCCAAGCGCCCATCGGTGCCGGCACGCCAAAGCCCCGCGATCGCCAGCACGATCGATAACAGCGCCACCGTGACGATGGCGTATTCCACAGTCGCTTGGGCAACCTCTTCACGCAGAACGCCATGCATTTCACGATCCCTCCTTTGAGTTTATTGTTTGCGGGACCAGGCGCACGGCGCGCAGACGACACGAAGCATCGCCAGTATCCGCGGCAACCGTCACCATATCGACCCAGCCGCGTCCGTCGCGCACGATAGCGCCCCACACGTTGCCCTTGATATCGAGATAGCCGCTCAGAGCAAGTTGTGCCGTGGGTACCTCGCGATAGGCACGCAGCATATCCGCTGCCGCTTCGGTCATCGGTCGGTCCTCGGACCATGCAAGCCGGACCGCAATCGCGTTGCCCTCAGGCGAATCCGTCGCAGTGCCAGACCGCTTGTCGAGCGCCCGCAGAAAGGTTTGCGCCGTGACAGCGACATCCGAATCGTCCGCATCTCGCATCTCATCTTTTTGAGACGCCACCGCCGAATCTGAGCCCAAATCGGAGGCGGTCCCAGGACGCTGCTGCCGCGCGGCGTTAAGCCCCCAAAGCACCACCGCTATCGCCACGGTCAGGCAAGCAAACACCAGCAGCACCCCGATGGGGCGCTCGCCCTCTACAGGCTGTTGATGCCCTCGCTGATCGCATCCCATAGCTCTTTAACCTTGCCTTTAAATGCAACGATGGCAATAATCGCGATCACCACAAGTACGCCCACTAAAATGGCGTACTCGGTGGTACCCTGCGCGCTCTCCTCCTGCAACAGCTCCTTGGCATGCTGGCGAGTGTGAATCGCCCGGCAAAAAGCCCAGCTCCAAGCCTTGTCAGCAACTTCGACCATCGTGTTCATGTATTCCTCCCTACATCATCCCGCCTGCTCCCAGCAGCGGGCCCAATATGGACAGAAGCAACGCCGGCAAGATGAGCGTGCCGGTGGGAATCAACAGCTTGACGGGCGCACGCTCGATCTCGCGCTCGACCGCGGCGCGATGAGCCGCACGGATCTCGCGACTTTGAGCGGCCAGCGTCTCGGCAAGTGGGGCACCCAGGGCGAGCGCCTGCCCCACCGTGATGGCAAAGGTCTCGAGCGCTCGCACGTCCAGGTCGCGCGCGGCGGCCAACAACTCGTCCTCACGCGTGCCCACGCCCACCTGCCACGCCATGCAGGCGCGCTCAAGGCGAAGAGCCAGCACTGACCGGCGGTTGGCGCAGAAAATCTCAAGCGCCGCATCAAACGAAAGACCGGCCGAAAGACCCAAGCGCACAACATCGATCATCTCGGACACTTCGCCGAGCGACACTCGCGCCGGGCCGCCCGCTCCAACCGCGCCCTTCACTCGCGCGGTCAGAGCATCGACCACCGAGCGACCCGCGGCAGCGACCAGCACCGCCTCGCGCTTGCAGGCCCCTGCGATCTTGCGTGCATCCGCCCGATCCAAACCCGTCGCGACAAATACACTCAGGGCGCACAGGCAAGCCGCAACTGCAACCGGGGCGCTCATAGCTCCACCCGCATAATGCGCCGGATAACCACCAGGGCAACGGCGTTGAGGGCAAGACCCAGCACCACAGCGCCCGCGCCGGCAGGCGTCGCAAGACCGCGACGAAAATCTGCCGAAAGCAGCGCCAACACCGCGCACATGCCCGCCGGCATCGCCGCGACCATATGCGCAGACATGCGAGCCTGCGACGTCTTAACATCCAGGCGGCGCTTGAGCTCAATGCGCTCCCCCACCATGCTCGACGCCTCGGACAGTAAGTCGGCAAGCGGAGCGCCGGTGCGCTGAGACACCTTAAGCGCCAAGGTCACAAGCGAAAGACCGGGGGCGTCGATACGCACGAGCAAGTCATCGAGCGCGTCGGTCGCCGAGATGCCGCAATCGATCGCCGCCGCTACCCGCAAAAACTCGGTATGCACTGGTTCTTGCGCATGGGCGCCCACAAACCGCATGCCCTGCGCAAGAGAGTGCCCTGAGGCAAGCGACATTGAAAGCGCCGTAAAGGCCTCGGGCATGGCCTCTTCTACATCGTGTTGCTCACGACGATGGTCGAAGGTGTCACGCGCAGCGCCCACGCCAAGCGGCGCTACCAGCCCCAGAACAAAGCCGACGGGCGACAGCGACACCATGGTCAGAGCAATGCAGCTGGCACCGTTCGACAGCAACAGAAACACCAGGCGCGCCGCATCATCCTCAATAACAAAGCCAAGACGATGCACTGGGACCAACGATGTCCACGAACGGGCGATCTTTTTCAGCAAATCGTTTTCCACCAGCTCACGCGGCAGCTTCTCTGCCACCGTCTCGAGCGCCTGACGCGCCAGCTCCGCCGGCAATACCTGCGGCACACGAGGTTCCGCCCCGCACGCCGTCGCGACAGAAAGCCCTGCCAAGCCCCCTACGACGAGGGGCACAGTGATCTCCATTCGTCCACCTCCTCTTGTGTGAGCGTCCCCGACCGCAGGCCTTCTGCGATAAACGGCGGCTCGCGGTCAAGCGTCCAGGTGCGCTCGGCGGCATCGAACGTCACATAGCGCTCGAGCTCTACGCCGCCCGATGCGGCGCGTCGCACCCCCGAATACGAGGAGACGAAGCGCCTGCCATCGGCGTGGCGCTCGGACATCACGATGCCGTCGAGCGCCATGGCAATCTGCTCCTCGATGAGCTCGCTCGGCAGATCGATGCCATAACGTGCAAGCAACGTCAGACGCACCACGGTCTCCTGTTCTGAACCCGCATGAAGTGTGGTGAGCGACCCGTCGTGGCCCGTGTTCATGGCCTGCAACATGTCGCAGCACTCGGCACCGCGCACCTCGCCCACCACGATGCGGTCGGGGCGCATGCGCAGGGCATTAGTCACCAGGTCGCGGATCGTCACCGCGCCCTCACCCTCGATCGACGCCTCGCGCGCCTCCAGGCGGACCACGTGCGGATGGTGCGCAAACTTGAGCTCGGCGGAATCCTCGATTGTCACGATGCGCTCGCCGGTGGAAATCTCGCACGACAGCGCGTTGAGCAGCGTGGTCTTGCCCGAGCCCGTGCCTCCCGCAACCGCCAGATCCTGCCGCAACGACACCGCGCACGACAGCAGCTGCGCATACCAAAGCGGCAGCGACCCCAGGGCCACGAGCTCATCCAGCGAGCAGATGCGGTCCGAAAACTTGCGGATAGTGAGGATTGGCCCATCGATCGCCACGGGCGGAATCACCGCGTTGACGCGATAGCCCGTCTTGAGGCGGGCGTTAACGATGGGACTGCGCTCATCGATGCGCCTGCCCAGCGGCGAGATAATGCGATCGATGAGCACGCGAATCTGTTCATCGTCCTCAAACGCATGCTCGATGGGATATAAAACGCCACCGCGCTCAAAGAAGGCCGAGCGGCAGCCGTTGATCATGATTTCGGTGACGCTATCGTCCTCGATAAGCGGCTGCAGCGGCCCCAGACCAACCACGTCATCCAAGATTTCGTCAATGATAGTCTCACGCTCGGGCGTCGCCAGGTCAGTCGGCTCCTCCACGTTGAGCGCCGCCTCCACCGCCGGTCGCAGTTCTGAGCGTGCAAGCGCCGGATCGATGTAGGCGCTGATACGCGCCACCTCATCGTAGCCCATGCGGTCCATCACGGCGCGCTTGGTGCGACGCTTGACCGCACGGCGCCGTCCCGCATCGACGTGCGTTGCCGTTGCCGCCACATCGGCAGCCTTAATCCTCGTTTGCAAACTCATCGGCGATCACCCTCGCGCGACCAAGGAAGACGAATACGCGGACGCTCGGTACGCGTAGCGCGGTCGGTGACCATATCGCTCCAGGGACCGACAGCGCAGCCCAACTCCACGAGCATCTCGCGCGTAGCTTCGCGCACACTCGTCGCAAAAGCGCTGGTCTGACCAACTGCCTCGTCGGCGCGACCGAACGCCATGAGCGCCGCGAGGTCCTGTCCGCCATCGGCGATACGAATCTTGGAGCTCAACGCACAGGCAATCTCAAAACGCATGGCGACGTCCTCGTCGGCACCGCGCGCACCAAATCGGTTGAACACGGCGCTCATGCGCGTGCGCGGCACGCCTACACGACCCGCCAGCTCAATGACGCGCGAAGCGGATGCCGCGGATGACACCGCCGCATCGCCTACGATCAGGCAACGGTCGCTCGCCGCCACCGCGGCGGCAACGGCATCGCCCCAAAAGACCGAGGTATCGACAAAGATCACATCGGATTCGCGACGCAGAATATCAAGAAGCAGCTCTACCGGACGCGCCATGAGCTCGGCCTGTTCGGGCGCGGCGACCGGCCCCCAAAGCGTGACACCCGGGGCCACGCGCATCGATGCTGCGACAACGTCCGGCTCGACTAGCGCGCCCGCAGCCGACGGCTCGATAAGTACCGCCATATCGCGCGGACTATCGGCACCCAGCAGGTCGTAGAGATTTCCAAACATGAGGTCTAAGTCGAGCACGGCAGCTCGCAGACCCAACAGCGAGGCCGCGTGCGCCATGGTGGCGATAATCGTCGACTTGCCGCAGCCGCCCGATCCCGAAATAGCGCAGATGACCGGCGCTCGACGCGACGGTGACGCGGCGTCCGTTGGTGGCACGGAAACCGGTGACGCCGCGGGGACCGGAGGTAACGTTCCCGTCTCCCCCATCGCCACTCGCTGTGCCCAACCCGGCATGACAGGCTGATTGGTCTGCGAGATCTGTTCGCGCTGCATCGGCAACGCCTCGTCGCACCCGGCAAAGCCCTCAACCTCGTCGAGCCCATCGGCCAGATTCACGCCGTGAACGTATCCCAAATCTTCGGCCGGAACGTCATCGCCATACGGCACTGGCCCTCCAGCGTCATCGTATGTAAGGGGGTTCCGGGGGCGCCGACCATGCTCGGCTTCCGCTTTTCCACAATCATCAACACGCGGGCCTCTTGTAGCGCGAGGCGCCCCGGGTTCCCTATCAACAAAAGCATCGGGCTCAATCGTCATGTGCCGATCGGAATCAACCGCTCCCTCGCCCGCGCGCCCGTTGCCGCATACACTGTGCGCAGCGATGACCTCGGTCGCCCCCGCGCGAAACAGCCCCTCGATATCCGACGGTTCGAGCGCTTCTATCAACACGACCACGCGACTCACGCGGCCTTCGGCCGTCAGGCGCGCAACAGTCTTGCGCACATCTTCGGTATCGAACAGAGACGCCGCGATGATGGCAGCCCCGCGGCGCGACGGAAACGCCCGCGCCATGGAAACCAGCCCGTCCAGGTCACCCACGCGAAGCACCTGTGCGCCCACATCACGGCCCTCGACTTCCCGCTGCAACAGCCCGTAATCGCCGCACGCGCAGCACGCAAGCCAGATCGCCTTCATCACTCGTCGCCTCCGCTCTTTTTGCCGCGCGCCGTGGCGGGAATCGCCAAGCTGACCGTTCCCTTGCCCGAGGCTCCCAGCAGTTCCTTGACGTCTTCGGGGTCAGCCGCCAGCGTCACCCATTCGATCTTGCCCTCGCGCGTGGCACCGGAATCCTCGCTGGTATCGATCACGTACGCGCCGCACAGTCGATCGGTTACGCCGTCTTTTTGCACATACACATCCACGTAGCTGCCCACGCCCGTAGCACCGCCGACCGAGTGCTCGGCATCGACCGCCACCGAAACGGCGACCTTGCCCTTAGGCACCTCGAGCTTGTGGCTCTCGGCCTTGGTGTAGACATTGCAGATCACGGCGTTTTTGGGAATACGCGAAGTTGTCACGTCGCCGCGCACCTGGCGCAGCTCGGTCGCCGCGTCACGCGGCAGCAGACTCGTCAGCCATTCCTGGGTTATGACATTGGTCTCATCGAGGGTCTCGCCCACATCGATATCGCGCGCCGCGACGCATACCTCGACGCGATCACCACCGTACTTGGCCAAGGTCTCAGCCTGGACCTGTTCGGCTTGCGAGCGGATCGACGAGCCGTAAACCATGCAGAGCAGAGCAGCGAGCACGCCCGCGACCAGACTGATGGCGATGCGCTTGCTCTTGTTCACAGCCGCTCCTCTCATGGCAGTGCCGGGCGAATGCCCGTACCACCATTGTCTGGGCGGCCAGAGTGCAAAGCGGCGCAATCGCAATCTTGGTTTTCGATGTCAAACCAATCGCTGACCAAAAGCTGACCAGCCCGTCAAGCTCGTGGCAAGGTTTTGGTCAGCACGTCAGCAAACTGCATGTTTCGAGGCTTTTCCGCAGCAAAAAAACCGTCTCCCGAACAGTTGGGAGACGGCTGTCATAGATAAATTCAATTACAGATGGACATCGGGATCGAGCATTTGAGCGCTCACGCGCATGGATGACGCCAGATTTTGGAACGTTTCCAGACGCAGGCTGTCAATCTGCCCGGCGTCCTCGGCCTCGCGAACGGCGCAACCCGGCTCATGGGTATGTGTGCAATCGCCAAACCGGCACGCACGCGATGCCTCGACAATCTCGGGGAAGGCGCGTGCCAGACCCCGCTCGTGACCCACGAGCGGCAAACTGCGCAGGCCCGGGGCATCGGCGATCACGCCGGCGTCGCCCGGCAGCGCCACCATCACGCGCGCGACGGTAGTGTGACGGCCCTGGTCGTCGCGTTCGCGCACACCGCCGGTCGCCAACGTATCGTGGCCCAGCAGTGCATTGAGCAGCGTCGACTTGCCGGCACCCGACTCGCCCAGAATCATGGCGCAGCTCCCGGCAGGCACGCAGGCACGGACCTCGTCCAGGCCGCGGCCCTCGGCAGAGGACGTCACGATCACGCGCACGTCCGGACCCACCAGACGGCGCACGCGGTCCAGATCGCGCTCGAGCTCATCGGTCTCGCAGCGGTCGGCCTTGGTGAGCACCACCACCGGCTCGGCATCGCAATCGAGCGCCAACACCAGTGAGCGCGCCACGCGATCGAGCAGCACCTCGCCGGCGCCGAGCGCCTGCACGATCAGCACGCTGTCAACGTTGGAGCAGAGCACCTGGCGCTCACCGCGGGCACGGCCACGCCAACGCTCAAAGCTCGTACGGCGCGGCAGCACGCACTCAATCACGCCCATATCGTGCCCGGGAGCGCGGCGCACCGCCACACGGTCGCCCACGGCAGGCAGCAGGACCTCGTCCTCGCCGCGCGACTTGGCAAACCCCGCGGCATGCTCGGCACGAAACGTGTCATCGGCAGTCGCCACCAGCGGAAACCCGCGGTCCAGGCGCACCACGGCGCCAAGCTGCATCTGCTCGGGCTCCTCGGCATGTGCGCAGAAATCATCAAAGGCAGTCTGCTGAGCTTCATCGACCGGCAGGTCATCAAACGCCGGAACGTCCTGCAGCGCGTCGAGTCCCGGCACGCTTGCCAGCAGTTCCTCAGCAGATGCGGGAGCCTCGGTCGCGAGCTTCCGGCGACGATCGCGCTTAGCCCGCGCCCCCGTCGTCTTTTTCTTCGCCTTAGCCTTAGCCTTGCCCACAGATGCCTCCCAGCACAAAACCACACAACTGAGCAGGTATTTTAACGCATTGTTCCGTCCGACTTACCAAATGCTGCGGCGTACTCGTCATCATCCATCCAATCGATGATGTCGCCGGGCTTGCAATGAAGCGCCTCGCACATTGCTTGAAGTGTAGAAAAGCGGATCCCCTTGAGTCTTCCCGTTTTAATTCGAGACAGATTAACAGGCGATATTCCAATGATTTCGGCAAGTTCCTGCGACGAGATTTTACGGTCCGCCATCACGCGGTCAAGACGCATAACAATCGGCACCGTGCCACCCCCTAGAGAATCTCGTCTGCATCTTCCTGCAATACCCTACCGTATTCAAAGACCCCCGCCAACGCAAAGAAAACGAGTCCGTAAGAAAGCGATTGAAAATCAAACTCGGGAAACACGGGCTCAGCCGTTCCAAGAACATTGCTGTATGGCAATTGAATCGTCGGCCATATGATGCTGATGACGGCTTTTACCGACATCAGGAGGCCAGCCGCGACCAAAATCCTGGTCTGCCACTTACCAAAAGGACGACCCTCATGCCTGACTTTCGCCGTCAGAATCGTAAACAGAAGAAACGTTGCAGCGTCGCAAAGCGTGCTAACCATAAACAAGAGCAGAAATCCGCCGCTCACCGCAGAGATACCCTCGATGAGCAACAGGTTCGCAAGATGAACGAACAACACCACGCAACATAGCGCTTGAACCGCCAGGGCGATACAGAAGATTGTCAGAAAACTCGTCGTCAACCGCAGATGTATATCGCGATCTTTCATTTCTCCTCCTTTTTTCCTTATTTCCCTGCGTTCATTGTACTTTTCAATCCAACCGCTCTCGCTCAAAACCATTTACCGGCAAATCGATACCGTTCATTTTAAAGAATCTTTATTTAATGTTTTATATAAATTAATTTGACTTTATAGAGTTTGGAGGACCCATGAGAAAGCAAACCGTCCTTATCCTTATCTTATCGCTGTCCCTTTTCGCCCTCTTCTCGTCAGTACGAACCAATTCCGATCCAATCAATATCTCATTGCCCGAATTTCGATCGAAATTAAGCAAAGGCGAATCTTTTATCGTGCAAATTGAGCTGGAGGGCTGCCCGGCCTGTGAAGAACTCCGTGCGGCAGAGCGCTCGCTTTCGCCGAGTCTCAAGAACGACATCGAGATCCTCGTTGTCCCTAAGAGCCAAAAGGAAGTTGATAGGGAAACACTTAAGGCGCTTCTGCCGTCATTCGAGTTTTATCCTTCAATTTTTGCCATCTCTGAAGGAAAGATAGCGTCCGAGTTCGACCTTTCCACGCTTGATTCGTTTGAAATGCGTTTCACGGATTGGAGGCTGAATCTGAACAACACAGCAATGTCAAGCTAAATGTCAGGAGGATACACATGCTACGCAACGTTCCCGTAAGCCGTAAGTCATTCATCGCAAGCGCAGTTGCGCTTTGCTCAATTGCCATTTCACCAAAGCAATCTAAGGCGCAACCTCTTGAAGTAGAGTTCCCTTCTGCCGAAGAGTACATTGAAGCTGTCAATGAGTCCGGCACAGGATGGACGACATACGCACTAGATGAAAACGGAGATGTCCAAATTATCGATCGATTCCAGACCCTGTCTTTGGATGATTTAGCAACTGCCACACGCGGCGCTAAAGAATGGATCGTCAAAATTGCCATTTTTATTGGAAAAGAACTCATCGGCTATGTAACGGGGCTTGTAATCGACGGACTGATTAAGAAAATCATAAGCAAAACCGGAGGTACTTGGCCTGAGTATGCAGCAAAGCAACTCCTTGGACACCCCGTACCCGCAGGCAACGCGTACCGTCTACCTTGCAGCGTCTATCCCCCCAACTCCGGAGAATACATTCGTTGTATAAATAGTTAGGATACGGCTATGTTGCCAGTCATCATTGCCCCCGTAATTGGTGTATGGGGCATCCAGTATTTCCTCAACAAGAAGTGGCTCTGGGGCATTGGGTGCATAGCGATAACATTAATATGCTATTTCCTTAGCCTCATTGTCAAAGCATGCTGGCCGAGCGCCATCTCTTTTGGAATTGCTCTTCTCAGCTCGGTCCAGCTATATGGAAGCAAAAAGGGTTTGTCCTTCTTTAATGCCCTGATATCGGCTCCGCTACCTCTGCAAATCTACTGGGGAATTATGGCCGTCATCGTTCTCTTTATGCCTCAAATCCCCTTCAGCGACGTTCCCGGCTTCTCCTAACGCGTCGCCGATTCAACCCCATACAATCCAGTTCACAAAAAGAGTCGGTCGAGCAAATGCTCTAAAAAAGAGCTGGCCGGTGTTAGCGTCGGAATAATTTAGCCAAATATAGTCGGCCGAGATTGACCAATCCCGGCCGACCCATTTTAGCCAACACGCCCGCATCTATGACTTTTCTATCGCATTCCTACATCCCCTCGGGCTGGATCCCCCTCACCTTCACCGCCTGGGGGACGGCCTCCACCGAGTAGGTGTCGAGCCCCCTGCCGCGGTAGCTCGGGCCCCGCATCACGAACACCGACGCCTTGTCGAACAGCCTGTCGAGGGCGCAGAGGAGCGTGTCGTCGCCCGTGAAGAACTCATCCCACCCGCTCGGGGCGATGTTGCTCGTAAGGATCATCGCGTTCGGCCCCTCCTTCTCGTAGCGCCTGTCGACGACATCGAAGAACAGGTCGGTGCACGGCCTGTCGTAGACGCATCTTCCCACCTCGTCAACGATGAGGCACGACGGCTTGACGAGCGAGGAGACGACCCGCGAGGTGTTTCCCCGCTGGACGGCCTTCTGGAACCTGTCCCTGAGCTCGGTCGCCTTTATGTAGTAGGTCTTGAGCCCCCGCATGCAGCACTCGCGCCCGTAGGCCTGCGCGAGGTGCGTCTTTCCTATGCCGCCGGGCCCGACGAAGGCGACGTTGCGGTGCGCGTAGAGGTCGGCCAGCGACGGGAGCTTGCCCAGCGCGGCCGCGTCCCGGCCCTGGATCCTGGAGAAGTCGAAACCCTCGAAGGTCTTGGGCTCGCGCCTGGGCAGCCTGCTCAACCTCAGCAGCGTCTCGATGGAGGCGAGCCTCCTCTTCTCCGCAAGGTAGGAGAAGGTGGCTGCCACAGCGGCCATCTCCCCGTCGCCGAGGTCGAGGTCCGAGGCGAGGGTCGCGAGCTCCTCCGCCCCGACGGCGATCCCGAGCCTCGACGCGGCGTCGCTCGCGAGCTCGTAGGGACTCGCCCCCGCGCCCGCCATCATTCGGCCCTCCCGAAGTCGAACCTCTCGAAACCGGGTTTCGTCCTGGGCGGGGCGATCTGCTCGACCACGGTCCCGACCGGCTGGGTCGGCAGCTCCTCGGGCTGCGCCGGCGATGTCTCCCACTGCCCCTCGCACCAGCTGTCGGCGCCGGTGCCGACAGCGTGGGCGACGAGCTCGCGGGAGAGGTCGTCGCTGTATATGTGCACCACGCGCCCCTCCCGGCTCACCCTGCACTCGCGGCGGACGTACCAGTAGGGCACGCCGTAGCGGTGCCCCTCGAAGCTCACAAAGCCGTCGAAGGAGATCTTCCGGCGCGGGCACAGGTACCGCTCGACCTCGGCCGTGACCTCGAGCGGCCTGGTGTTTGCCGAGCATGCCGCCTCGTGTTCGCGCATCGGGACGCATGCCGCCGGGCGCCGCCAGCGGCCTCCCTGCTCGGCGCACCAGAGGGCGGCCTCCCGGTTGAGGGCGTCAAGGTCGGTGAAGGACCTTGACGCGAGGAAGTTCCCCTTCACGAAGCGGACGAGTCTCTCCACCTTGCCCTTCGTATAGGGGTGGCGCGGCCTGCACAGCCTGGTGCGGAAGCCGACGACGCCCATGAACTCGGCGTAGTCGGCCTGCCAGACGGGCCGGCCGTCGGCATCGCGGCGGACGACCACGCTCTTCATGTTGTCGGTGAGCACGGTCGCGGGCACGCCCAGCGCCGAGAACGCGTGCAGCATCCCGATGAGGAGGTTCTCCTGGCGCGCGTTCGGGAAGAACTCGACGTGGGCGCTCCCGCAATGGTGGCAGACCATGGCGAAGCAGGCGATCCGCGCCCGCTCCCCGCCGGGGCGCTCGACCGCGACGAAGCCCCAGTCCATCTGGTAGGCCTCTCCGGGCGCCGTCCTGAAGCGCTGCCCGCGGCAGCCCTGCGGGGCCGCCTGCCGCCTCTTCGCGGGCACGAGGTCCCGATGCGCGGCGATGTAGGTCTTCACCGTGGTGAGGCCGCCTGCGTAGCCCTGGCCGAGCAGCCGCTCGAATATCACCTGCGTGTTGGTGACGCCCTTCCGCAGGAGGTCGTCCACCAGGCCGGTGTGGCCGGCGAGCACGCCCGACGCGGTCCTCCTCCCGCTGTTCCCGTGGGGCAGGGCCCTGAACCCGTGGGCCCTGACCGTCCTCGCGCGGGAGCGGGTGAGCCCCGTCCTCCTGCAGAACTCAGCGAGGTTGCATGTCTGCGGGTCGAACCCGTCGCCCTCCTCCGCGGCCATCTCCCGGAGCGCCGCGTCTATAATTTCCTGTAGGTCATCGTGTCTCTCGTTCACCTCAATAGTCCTCCTAACGCCGGCGTGTTGGCACCACCAGCGTAGTGGCGGCGGGGAGGCACGGTGGCCATTATTCGGTGACCGGGATTGGTCAAAATCGTTTGACTATTAGCGGCTAAAATCGCCCGGCGCTAACACCGGGCAAAGCCCGACCAGCTCACATACTTTCCCTCAGCCCTTTTCATCCGCACGGGAGAAAAGCCAGCAAGGATACCGCAGGGCCCGCCCGCCGGGAGGGGTTTCCTAAGGGCACATCCCTTAATCAAAAAAGAGCGGTCGAGCAATTGCTCGACCGCTCACCGTCTTTCCTTCAGCCCTTTTCATCCGCACGGGAGAGAAGCCAGCAAGGATAGCGCAGGGCCCGCCCCGGAAGCCCTTTCTCCCGAACGATCCCGCAGCGCGAAGCGCGAGGACCAGTGAGGGAGAAAGGGCGTGGGGCGGACCCGGACAGGTTAATCTACTCCTTCTCGACCGCGCGCATGATCGCCTTGTAGATCTCCATCAGCGGGATGATCAGGAAGGCCAGGCCCAGCGCGGCGACAACGCCCTTGAGCTCGAGCGTCACAGGGCCAAAGAACATCTCGGCAAGCGTCGGCTGCACGGTTACGATCACCGTCAGCACCAGCGCCAGCGCGGCCGAGGCCCACAGCCACTTGTTCTGCTTCTTCATGCTAAACAGCGACGCACGACGGCTGCGCATATTGAAGCAGTGGAAAATCTCGACCATGTTGAGCGTGATGAAGGCCATCATCACGCCTTCCTCGTCGGCATTGCCGGCGATCATATCGGCGATGTGGATGTAGCCCATGTCAAAGTACACGCCCACAAAGAAGCTCGCCAGCACCAGCACGGTGATGATCAGGCCCTGGACCACGCAGTCCAGACCCATATGTCCGGCAAAGACGCCGTCCTTGGCGTTGCGCGGCTTGCGCTTCATGATGTCGCCCTCGGCATCCTCCATGCCCAACGCGAGCGCGGGGAAGCAGTCGGTGACCAGGTTCACCCACAGCAGCTGCACCGGCTGGAAGATAGTAAAGCCGATGAGCGTGGCGATAAACACCGAGAACACCTCGGCAAGGTTGGCCGAAAGCAGGAACTGGATGACCTTGCGGATGTTGTCATAGATGCGACGGCCCTCTTCGCAGGCACCGATGATGGTGGCGAAGTTGTCGTCGGCAAGCACCATGTCGGCCACGTTCTTGGTCACGTCGGTGCCGGTGATGCCCATGCCAATGCCAATATCGGCGCGCTTGATGGAGGGCGCATCGTTCACGCCGTCGCCGGTCATGGCCACGATCTGGTCGCGGCTCTTCCACGCCTCAACGATGCGCGTCTTATGCTCGGGCTGAACGCGTGCGTATACGCCAAAGTCCTCGATGTGGGCGTCAAGCTCCTCTTCGCTCATGCGATCGAGCTCGGCGCCGGTGATGGCCTGGCTGCGATCCGTAACGATGCCCAGCTGCTTGGCGATAGCCACAGCGGTATCGATATGGTCACCCGTAATCATAACGGTGCGGATACCCGCGGCAT
>CABQHT010000040.1 GCA_902464035.1 uncultured Collinsella sp.
TTGATGTTGGCCCACTGCTCGGGGCTAATGCGGCCCATGCGGAAGTCACTGATCGAGATCATGGCGTAGGCGCAAATCAGACGCTGGGCAATTTCCTTGCCCGACATCTCCAGAGAGAAGAAGCCGACGGTATAACCGGCAGCGGCGGCGTTGAGCGCCAGATTCAGGGCGAACGACGTCTTACCCACGGCAGGACGGGCGCCGATGATGATGAGCTGGCCCTCGCGAAAACCCATGAGCATGCGGTCGAGCGACGGGAAGCCCGTGGGCACGCCCGCAGCCTGGCCACCGGCTTGGCACACTTCCTCGGCCTCGTTATAGGCCTCGACCATAAACTCGGTCAACGTCTTGTAGCTCGACTTGACCTCGCGCGCCGTGACCTTGAGCAACTTGCTCTCGGCCAGCTCCACGACCTCTTTGGTATCGGTGGGAGCGTTATAGGCCAGCGCGTTGATCTCGTTGGTGGCGCCGATCAGCTCACGCAGCATCGAATCGCGGCGAACGATAGCGGCATGGTGCTGCCAGTTGACGAGCGACAGGGTCTGACCCATCAACTCCAAAATGTAGGCCTCGCCGCCCACGGCATCAAGCTTGTTGATGCTTCGCAGGTAATCGATCAGCGAGATGGAGTCGATGGGAATGCGGCTGTTGTACATATCGACCATCGCGGTATAGATGGTCTTATGAATGGGCCGGTAGAAGTCATCGGGCTGCAGCTCGACCTGGGCCTCCTCGACCACCTCGGGCGATAGCAGCATAGCGGCCAGTACATTGGCCTCTGCATCTTGGTTTTGGGGAAGACCCAACTTGGAGCCGCGGTCCTCAACCGTCAGCCCGGTCTCCCTATCGTCATATGCCATGAGCATCCTCATTCATATCGCTTGCGAGCATCCATAGTATCAGCCACGGTCCCAAAACGCGCCGCGCGCCGCCAATCATCACCGAACCAAACGGATGAACGGTCCTGTATATAGGACTTCGACGCAACGTTCACCATGACACTCACTCAGCGCAAAAAACAAAAGGGCGCCCTGGTTTCCCAGAGCGCCCTTCTTAGAACAAGATTGTTGCGTTGCAGCAAATGCTACTCGGCAGCAGCCTCAGTCTCGACCTCGGCGGTCTCGGCCTCGGCGACCTCAGCGGCCTCCTCGACCTCAGCCTCGGCAGCGAGCTCCTCGGCGGTAACGCCGACGAGAACGACAACCTCGGCCTTGATTTCGCGGTACAGCGAGATGGCAACGGTGTGGGCACCGGCAACCTTGATGGGCTTACCGAGTTCGACGCGCTTGCGGTCGATGTCCATACCGAGCTGAGCCTTGATGGCGTCAGCGATCATAGCGGCGGTAACGGAGCCAAAGAGGATGCCCTCGTCGCCGACCTTGACGTCAACGGTGACCGTCTTGCCCTCGAAGGCAGCCTTGGTCTCGTTGGCGGTAGCCAGACGGACGGCCTCGCGCTTGGCGATGTTGTTGCGACGCTCGTCAAGCTGCTTGAGGTTGCCCTTGGTGGCGGCAACAGCGAGCTTCTTGGGGAACAGGAAGTTCTCAGCGTAACCCTGAGCGACCTCTACGACGTCACCCTCGCCGCCCTTGCCCTTGATCTCATCGAGAAGAATAACCTTCATGATGCGTCTCCCTTCTTAGCCGCGGTCGCGGTTGCCACGAGAGGAAACCACGGGGACGGTGTACGGCAGGAGAGCCATCTCGCGGGCGCGCTTGATGGCGTTGGCGATGTCATGCTGATGCTGCGTGCAAGCGCCAGTGACGCGACGGGGCTTGATCTTGCCACGATCGGTCATGTACTTACGGAGAAGCTGAGTGTCCTTATAGTCGATGAACTCAGTGTTCTCCTTGCAGAACTGGCAGTACTTACGACGCGGCTGACGTGCAGAAAAATCATTAGCCATGTCAAAATACCTTTCGTTTGGCAACTTCGGCGAACCGAAGCCGCCTCTCACTCAAAAATAGGTGAACACCCCTTAGAACGGGATGTCCTCATCGTAGACGTCGACCGCGGGCGGCGTAGCCACCGGTGCGGCAGGACGTGCTGCGGGCGCGGGAGCTGCGGGGGCGTAACCGCCCTGATCGTAGCCACCCTGGCCACCACGGGAGCTCATAAACTCGATCTCATCGACGATGACTTCAAGCTTGCTCCGGCGCTGACCGTCGCGCTCCCAAGAGCTGTAGCGCAGCTTGCCCTCGATCGCGACCTTGTTTCCCTTTGCCAGGAAACGGCTCACGGCCTCGGCGCGGGTGCCGAACATGGTGCAGTCGACAAAGTTGGGATAGTCCTCCCACTCGCCAGTCTGCGCGTTGCGGCGACGATCGTTCACGGCGACGCCAAAGGACAGAACCTGGGTTCCGCCGGCGGTGGCGCGCAGCTCGGGATCGCGGGTGAGGTTACCGGTGATGTTCACTCGATTGATGCTCATAACTCACTACTTCCTCTTGGGGCACAAGCCCAGTCCAAAACGACAGTCTTACTCCTGGTCGTCGCGACGGACGATCATGTGGCGGACCACAGCGTCGGTGATGCGCAGGACGCGATCAAGCTCGGCGATCTGGGTAGGATCTGCGTGGAAGTTGATGAGGGTGTAGTCACCATCGGTGAGGTCGTTGATCTCGTAGGCGAGCTTGCGCTTGCCCCACTCGTCAACGGAGTCGACCTTGCCAGCGCCCTCAGCGATCGTGGTATCGATACGCTTCATAACAGCGAGACGAGTCTCGGGGTCGAGCGACGGGTCAACAAAGAACAGCAGTTCATAAGCCTTCATATTGTCACCTCCTCTGGGCAAATGTGGCTTCAGGTCGTGAAGGTGCGCCTGAAGCAGGAAAAGACTTGGTAATAATATCTTTCAACCTCCTAGGCTGCAAGAATTTGAAGCTACAACCTCATGACCTCCACATATGCCCATACTCACACGACGTTTCATGCGCATTCCAACCAAATGCTGACCAAAAGCTTGACGGATCTGTTGACAAGATACGGTGCCGTGGGGACAAGCTGAGCCAAGCCGCAGGTTAACGGGCACAAGGCTGTGGTCGCAAAATGCATACCAGTGGCTCACAGCACCACCCAAAGATTTTTAAATTCATTGCCAAGTCGCTTATGAATACCTTTTTTGAACAATTGAGTTGATCAACCACGCTGGTCGGAAGCCGTTTTTTGGCACCTCAAGCCCCACTGCTGCGCCAAGCACGGCCAAGCGTTTTAAAAAATGCCAACTTTTCTGTTTGCACTTTACGATTCCTCGTGTATACTGACTTTCGCATTTAACGGAGAGTTGTCCGAGTGGCCGAAGGAGCACGATTGGAAATCGTGTAGGCGTCAAAAGCGTCTCCAGGGTTCAAATCCCTGACTCTCCGCCAGTTAATTCCAAAGCAGGCCTTCGAGCCTGCTTTGTTTTTACCCCACGCGGAGGGGTGGCAGAGTGGTTGAATGCGGCGGTCTCGAAAACCGTTTGGCCTGTATAAGGTCACGAGGGTTCGAATCCCTCCTCCTCCGCCATTTTGGTTGAGAAAGCTCCCAACAACGGGAGCTTTTTTTGTTTAGAGTCCCTTACAAGCAAATACGGCGGAGGAGGAGGGATTCGAACCCGCCAGGGCGCGGAGCGTAAAGAAAACGCGCCAGCGGCGCGTTTTTAGCGCAGCGCGGTCGGCGTAAGCCGACCGGATAAATTTTGAGCGCCGCTCAAAATTTGGACATCCCTCCTATTCAGCCACGCCCCCATTGCTTTCGATTTCACCTTGAATCTCAAACATGTACATCACCCTCCAAAAACGACATTTTTCGGCATCTTTGGAGGCTGATGTACATGTTTGGTGCCTACGCCCCCAACCAGTCCCGACCGTTTACCGAGCAATAGGGTCACCACGCCCGCCAACCATGTACTATGTACGGGCATTGTCTAAACCCGCAACCAAAAGGACCCCATCTTGCCCGTCGTCGCCGCTATGACCGTTACCTCACACGCCACGGATGCCATGGTCGCTATTCCGTTTTGGCTCGAGATGTTCGCTGTTGTCGCGGCATCGATCTCAGGCGTGCTGGTCGCGCGCGAGCACAAGCTCGACCTGGTAGGCGCCGTCGCGCTCGCTGTGGTCTGCGGACTGGGCGGCGGTCTTTTACGCGACATGACGCTGCAGGTGGGCAACGTCTATATCCTCAACCAGCCGATGGCGCTCCCGCTTTCCATTGCCACGGCAGCCATCATCTATATTTTCCCGGCAATCGTCGACAAACCCGAAAAACTCATTCCCCTGCTCGACATCATCTCGGTCGGCATCTACGCCGCCACCGGAGCAGACAAGGCGCTGGTCTACGGCTTTGCGCCGGCGGTGTGCATCATGATGGGCTTTTTCACCGCGGTGGGCGGCGGCATGCTGCGCGACAGTTTTATGGGCGTGGTACCGGGCATTTTCCAGCGCACCAACTTCTATGCCATCGCAGCCATCGCCGGCTCGGCAAGCTATGTATGCCTTGTCATGAGCGGCGTCGTCAGCAACATCACCGCGTTGATCGTATGCGTTGCGGTAACCATGGGGCTGCGCTGGCTGTCGCTGCGTTTTGACATCAAAAGCCCCACCGAAGAGGACATCGCGCGCTTTTTGCACCACAAAAAGTAGATTGCGCGGGCTCATCCTTCGAAATGCAACCGAGAGGTTCTTTTAGAGCGCCCTCGCGTTGGGTACCCTGTTAGGTGCATATCGAGCATCTGACGAAGGATTCACTATGCCCCACAATCAATTCCCGTCGACCCAACGCCGTAAAGCGCGGGGCCGCATCACCATCCTATTCGCACTCATCGCTCTGGCGCTCACCGCACTTCCCGCTACGGCTCTTGCCGGCACGGACACCGCAGGCAACGTACTTGCGACCGACAATGACGCCACTCCGTCCGGCGTCGAAGGTGACCTGTACTGGGCAGGTCAGAGCCTAAACCTGGACGATACCTCCATCGACCGCGATATCATCGCTGCGGGCGATACCCTCTCGATCCGCGACTGCACGGTGGGCGGCGCCGTTCGTCTTGCGGCGCGCACCATCGACATTGCCAAGACTACGGTTGACGGCAGCGTCACGGTCGTCGGTCAGCATGTCGTGCTCAATTCCGACAGCACCGCCAACTGCTTCTATGCGATAGGCGAGACGGTTGCCCTGCGCGGCTCTACCAAGTCGGCAGCGCTCGCGGGCGATACGGTGACCATCGATGGCACCGTCGAGGGCGATGTCGAGGTCTGGGCCGACAAGCTCATCCTGGGCAAGAACGCCCACATCACCGGCACCGTGAACGCCCATGTTTCCGAGGACCCCGAGCGCGCCGCGGGAGCCGAGGTCGGCGCGCTCAAGATCGACCGCACCGAGAACGAGGATTCTTCCACCACTAACGATGTCATCGGCGGCATCGTCGCCGCGGCGCTCTCGACCTGCTTCATCGCCCTGCTGCTCGAGCTCGTCTTTCCACGTGCAACCGCCAGCGCAGCCGGAATGCTCCACCAACGCCCCACGCCTCTGTGGGTGAGCGGTCTTCTGGGCACGGTGGCTATCATCCCCGCCGTCCTGCTGATGATTATCTCGATCGCAGGTCTGTCGCTTGCTGGAGCCCTCATGTGCGGCGTTATCGGTATCGCGCTGGTCTCGGCAGCCTTCGCGGGCTGTGCTATCGCGCGCATGGTCGGACACAGCCAGAACCGCTACGCCATGGCAGCCGTCGGCGGCATAATCGCGGGCGTGCTCACGGCAATCCCTCTCGTGGGCGACTTCATCAGCGGCGTAGCTTTCGTCTTCACGCTCGGTTACATCATCCAGATCATCTGGCGCAACGCCCACCTCGAGCCGCAGCAGCCCGCCAATATGCCAGGACTCCCCACCGCCTAGCCGCCAACCACCACAAAGGGGACAGGCACCTTTGTGGTGGTGCAAAGGGATCAGGTTACTTTGCACCAACAAACGAAGCGGGGCACCCGATCGAATACGATCGAGTGCCCCGCTTTTTCATGTCTCGCGTTGATGTTCGAGGCAAACGGTTACTCCTCAGAGCTCTCGTCGCGCTTACGGCTGCGGATAAGGTGCGCCACACCGATGCACAGCACCGCGCCACCAGCAATCCAAGTGAACGTCACGCCGTTGAGACCAGTGAGCGGGAGGTTGGAGCCCTTCTTGTCGGTAACGGTGAGGTGCACCGTGCCGATGGTAGATTCTTCCTTCTTCACGAGATCCTGATTGGCGGCACTAACAATAGTGCAGGTGGGCTTCACCGCTTCCGTCTTATTTGCAGGAAGCGTATCTCGGCTGATTTTAAGCTTAATGCCCTCGCTATGCGAGTTGTTGTAGCCGGGCGCAGAAGTTTTCTCGGTAAGAATATATGTACCTTGATCGAGGCCGAAGATGTTAATTTTGCCGCTGGCATCAGTCTTGAGGACGGCTTCCTCCGCATTGTCCGTCGTGGTACCGTTTGCCTTTATGTACTTGTTGGACCCCTCTTCCTTCAGCAAAAACTCAACGTTCTCCAGGCCATCATTCGGCTTGTCAGAGCCGACCTTGGTTACACCGATGCCATAAGTGTAGTCATAAGCGGGGTGTTCGACCGTGCTGCCGATACCTTCGCCATTCGGGTTGTTGGAGTACTCCAGTTTGACCGTGTTCTCCTGAGGCATGCCGAGGATACTCTTGTACTCGTCCTTAATCGTGCCATCGTTGTTATTGCAGATAATATCGGGATCAAGCATGGCCTCATACTCAACAGTCACCTTAGAATCAGCTGACACATCAATCGGTTGGCCACTGTCGTCCTTGCAGTTCTTGAGATCACCGAAGAGAACCGTGAGCACATGATTCTGGTAATCAACCGAGCAGCCTTCTCCGACAGACCTGCCGCCGATTTTGACTGTAACATCCAGAGCGCTACCGCCCTCACTGCTCGTGTATTTGGGTGTCATGGTCTCAGGCAGTTTATCCGTGAAGGTGTACTCATAAGAATCGTATGTATTGATATTGCTCGCAACGGTGCCAACAAGCTGATATTTAACGTACTGGCCAATAGAGGAGTCGGCGCCCTTGTTGGGAGAAGTGAGAATATCGCTACCGCTAAGTGCCCACTTTTGATCTTCATCGTCGTAGACGGCCTTGTTGACGGTGGGAATACCGGTCTTCTCGGTAACGATCACGGGACTGCCGCCGATAACAGCGAAAATCGGAGAGGTGCCGGTATCCGGCTTTTTAGTCGTATCATCCTTTTTGCTGATGCTGTTGCTGTCGGTCAGAAAGAGATAGTACCCAGATTCACTGAAAGAAACCGGCTGGTTCGCTGGAAACGATGCTTCCGTAAAGCCATTTGGTTTAGCAGGATTAACGTTCTGCTGAACTATCTTGGCAAGCGTATTGAACAAATCATTCTTGCCGACGATGGTCTCATCGTCATAAGAACTGAAATTGTCCTTCAGCCAATTTGCGACATCCTGAGCGCTGGGGCTATCCTTGAGCGAGCTGGAGCCATTACCATTAGCTTTTGTAATGGCTTTGATGATTTCAGTCTGAGCTGAACTATTAACGGCCCACTCAACATTCGAAACGACCTTGCCCGAACCGTCGGCTCCATCCACAACATCGGCTGTGAAAATCTGGTAGGCCTCGTACTTCACATCACCAATGTTTTCGTTCTTGTTGATGGTGATGCTATTGGTCGTAGTAGTCGCATCCTCAGCAAACGCCATGGTCACCGGCGCCATCACTCCGCCAAAGCTCAAAACTGCAGTAAGACCGGCGGTTACTGCTAGGCGGGCGATGTTCTTGGTTGTCTTCATGTTTGGTCCTCTTTCTTGGAGGGTTCTCTAGTAACTCTGTCAAAACCAGTGATCATCAGGCCGGTAGGCCTGCGCGTCACTCGCTACGGAGGCAGTACGCCATTGAGCAAGGGGGGGGGACAATTATTTATCACGGCGACCTCCTCCCCGCTTGATGACGAGCGCGGCAACAATAGCCGTCACTCCGATGGCAGCCAAAGCCGCCACCAGCACCAACGTTCTATCTCCCGTCGATGGCATAAAGCCTCGACTTGCTTCTTTGCTTGGGGTGTTGAGCACCGACAGCTCAATCGAACCCGACCCGGCATCGGCGGCATCAACCCGCAGGGGGCTTTCGGCCGATACGGTCACCTTGGGCTTCGCGGCTGCTACCTGTTTAACGTCCAACCCCTCGGCCGTAACCGTCACTGTTCGTTTTCCCTCGAACGCTGCATATCCCTTGGGAGCCGCGATCTCCTCGACGGTGTAGACACCCGCGTCCACGCCGGTCAATTCCACATGGCCGTCCGCGCCCGTGGTGACACAAGCGTCGGCATACGTCGACCACGAGCCGTCAGTCGTTAGAATGCGCCCGCGGTCATCGATGATGCGCAGCTTGGCGCCCGCGAGCGGTTTATCGTCCGAGCTTGAGCGCTTGATCAGACTGAGTCCCCAGGTGTAGGCGCACGCGTCATCGCTCGGCGTGCGGGTGAATCCGGCATCGCCGGACTGGTCGGCGAGGGGAGAGCGCGGGTAACGCAGGTAGACCTCGTTGGGGTTGCCCTTGGTAGCGCCTCGATTGCAGTTGGTCCCCAACGGCGCATTGTAGACAGCAACCACGCGGGCGCCCGCGGTGAAGGCGTCGGCCCCGCCGAGCGCGGCGATGAGGTCGCCGGTGCGCGCGGTGAAGGTGTTGCCGTCGACCGAGACCTTGCACTGGGCCGTGATGTCGGTCCAGCCCTTGGCGGGCTCGGTGCCGGCGCGGCCGTCCCTGCCGGTCGAGACGGCGTCGAAGTTGCCGTCGGCCCCCGCCGCCACGTACACGCGCATGCTCGAGGCCACCTTGGAGGGGTCGAGCCCCGCGCTCATGGTGTCGACGAACCGCACCGCATAGGCGTCGTAGGCGGCAAGGCCCGCCGGGACCGTGGCAGAGAGGCGCCAGTACAGGTCGTCGGCGACCGTGGCGTCGGCGGCCTTCTGCCAGGCGGCGGTGCTGTCCTCCAGCACGTGCTTTTGAACCTTGGGGGTCGCGGCCTTGGGCTTGACGGTGACGGCGCTGCCGCCGACCAGGGCCATGACCGGCGCGGTGCCGGCCTCGCCCTGGGCGATGGCGGCGTCGTCGGCGACGATGAGCCAGTAGCCGCAAGGCAGCTCGGCCACCGTGCCCGCGTTAAGGGCCACGGACACGGCGCCTGCTTTGACAATCGCGCGGGCAAGCTTTGCCGTCAGCGCAGTCGTCATGTGCCCGTCGGCATTCATCCATTCGGCAGCCTCTTGCGCCGTCGATGCCGAGCCATCAAGCCCCGCATCATGAAGCACAGGGAGAACAGCTTGGCGGACGGCGTCATTTGCCCACGTTATGTCAGTTGCGACCTTTTGGTCGGCATCGGCGTCGTCGACAACGGTCGCCGAAAAGAGCTGATACGCGTCATACCGCTTCGCAACTGTACCGTCCACCGTAATAGTTCCGGTATCGGCGGCGTGGGCCGTCCCAGGGGCAATCGCGAAAGAGAAGACGGCAACCATGGCTATTGCCACAACGGTCAACAAATGACGAGACACCTTATTCACGGCGACCACCTCGATCTTGATCACGATGGCGACGAGCATGCATCCATGTCGCCGCGAAGCACAGCATCGAAGCGCCAGCCAGATACGTCATAGTCAAGCCAGCCCCGCCCGCCTCGGGAAGCGTGGTCGAGTACTTATTGGTAAAGATCGGCGGATCCTGAGAGCCATCGTCATAGGTAACTACGGCGTTGAGCTGATCCGTGCCATTAGTTACCTTAACCGTGACGTTGTACACGGTCGTGTCGTAGATGATGTGATCTTTAACATGGCCAACAGCGCCCTCGGGCTCGACCTCGGAGATGGTGTAGGTATAGGTTCCCGTCTTGTTGAACTCAACGTTAAAGGAAACATTTCCGCCAGCATCGTTAGTCGCCGTCTGGAGTACCTTGCCTTCGGCATCCTTGAGTGCAAACGAGAACTGCCCCTTCTTGAAGGTGCCGCCTTCAAGCACCTTCTTTGCCTGAATGGTTGCGGATCCCGTCAGGCGATTGTCGTAGATCCAAATATCGTCTTTCTTGGCATCGCTGATAATCTCCGCGTTTTTAACGACGGTCTTTGCCTTATTGACCGCAGACTGGTACTCGACATCGGTCGCCTCGCCCTTGACATGATCCACGTGGGGCCTGTAACGGCGTACCCTTCAGGTGCCTTCGACTCCACAAGCTGGTAGAGCTTGCAATTGCTCATCCTGTTGTTTTCCGTGCCAAACGAGATTTTGCCGCTGGCATCGGTTGCGGCGGTGCCGAACAGCGTTCTGGCACTCTCCACGTCCTCCGGGATTTTCGCCTGATCCGTGTCTACGCTATAGAGCGTAAATTCCGCACCCTCAAGCGTCGCGCCGACCTGCTGAGCATCGTACTTGGTCATCGTGATACTGTAGCCGTTGCCGCCCGCACTGGCGGCAGCGCTCTGGATGATCCAACTTTTGTCATCAGTTGCAGAGCCATCTTTCACGCCCGTAAGCTCGGCGGTATTGGAAAGAGGAACCTCATCGCCGGCGGCTCCGTCCGGGATGACTTCGTACTCGACCTTGAGGTATTTCTCGTCGGGCACCTCAAGAGTCAACTTCGTACGCGAGCCAGATTCATCCTTGACTTGTTCCATCTTCGACGAATAGTCCTTATCAGTCAGCGGTGACCAGGCACCGTTCACGCACTCATAGACCTTAAGCGTCGACGGCACCAGCGTGCACTCGGCATCCATGGTGTCCACGAGCTCGAGGAAGTCAGTGCCATTCTTAAGGGCAACGCCAGACTCGTTAACAAGAATGGTGTACTTAATACGGTTGCTATTACTGACTTGCTCACCAGTCTTTTTGATGACGTTGTTCTTGATGGTGACGGTGCCGCTACCGGTATCGAATTTCTTGTCTCCCGACTCGGCGCTTGCCGAGTTGGTGAACTTCACCTCATTCTTAGAGACATCGAGCTCGCTGCGCTTGACCGCCGTTTTGTATGTGAGCTTCGCATAGCCGGCATAGTCGCCAAGCCCAGTTGTGGGGATGGAGAAAGTGACCGTATTGCCGGCGCTGCTGACGTTGTCGGTGGCAAGCTGTTGATTATCAACGACCGTCTTGGCCCCACTTCCGCGACCAAGCCCCGTATACTCTTCATAGGGATTCTGCACGAGCGTGAACTTTGCGGAATTCGCGACATAGCTCATACCATCCGGAAGGCTATCAACGATATTCAGCGGTTTCCCGCCCAGCTTTCCAGCTCCAAAGTATTCGAACTCGCCATTTGCGCCCTTATTACCCTTTTGGCGGTTTGCATACACCGTCCAGTCGACGATCCAGGCGCCCTTCTCACCCGAGCCGTCAACGGTATGCCAATCGAAGTTCTCAACCCAAGACATCTTCGACTCCGCTTCCGGCTTCTCGACCGCGGGTTTCGTTTCTCGGTTGACAACGTACTTGACGGGTTCGGTGAACGACCGCTGTAATTTCAGGCCCGGCGCGCTGACCGACGCAAAGTTTGAGTACCAGCCCGACAGCGCTTCTGATGTGGTGTCGTAGGTGATAACGGCGTAGTCCTCTTTCTCGAGGGCGTCTTTCACTTTGTTGGTAACGATGATTTTGAGGTCGTAGTTTTCCTTTGTTTCATTACCCGGAAAGCTAGCCGTTGGATTCCAGTCGGCGCCCCGTTCCAGCACGGTATCGCCGATTTTAATGGTAATGGAGCTTTCGTCGACACCAAGTTTCTGCGACCATGCCGACTGAAACGTGTCCTTCACCGTCACCTCGTCTGGATGGACCGCATTGACGATCGCCTTCAGCGCGACCTTCGTCTCCCATGTCGCCCTGCCCGTCGTCGCCGCCTCATTGGATCTCACGAGCCTCTTGGTGATCGGCACAACACCCGTCAGCTGCGGCGTGAAACTGCCTTCATCGGTACCGGAAACGGAGCCTTCACGCTCGATGGTCGCGTTGTTGCGCACGGTGTCGTACGAGCTCGTGTCGTTCATCTTTGTGTGATAAACGATGCAGTAGGTGGCGTACTTATCCTCAAGGTTATCCCGGAACTTATAGGAAAAGGATTGTTCCTTTGGGTCAAGGTTGCCTTTCTCAATCTCGACTCCGCTCGCCTCCGAGTCGCCTTTGTAAACCGTAAAGTAGTTGCCCGTATACGTCTGTTTTCCGTCCAGATAATCGGTGAACACGTAGCCACTCATGTCGGCCTTGAGCTTGCCTTGGTTGAGTCTGACCGTCCACTTGATGTCCGACGGTGTGCCCGATCCGTTGGACTTGTCAATCATGTCGTAGCCGAATGTAACAGGCTCAGCCGTAGCTGTTTTGTTGTCGCCGTCGGTTGAACCAGCCCAATTCCACATTGCCGTATTGTCAGCTTTAATCAAATCGCCGCTGTTTGCCGAAACGCCGCTCTTCAGCTCCGTTTCGTACGTGATCGTGTGGTCGCCCTGGGAAAGATTGCCCAGGCTGTCGAGGGTCGCGACCTGGCTGTCGATCTTCGGCTGGGGTTCGAGCTTCGTGCCGTCGAGCGCGAAGCTGCCTATCACAAAGTTGAAGTTGTCGCCCAGCGCGTCGGTTAACTTGACATTCGTGGCATACGACTCGACGGTGAGTTTAACGGTCCAGGTAACCTTGGCCACGCCATCTGCTCCCTGGAAGAAGGCCCCCGACTTCGTCCCTGTGACTTTGCCGTCTTTGGTGGGGATATTGATCGTTCCCGCACCAGGAAACACGACAGATGCGTTGCTACCAGAACCGACATTCTTGTTTTTAAGCTGGAACGAGAAGTTTGCCGCGACATGAATGTTCGCAGGATTCCGTTCAAGCCAGCCCTTATCAAACGTAAAGACAACCTTATTACCTTCGATCTTCCACGTGCCAGCTTGGGCGGCAGAAGATTCCGGACCCTCCATGAGGTTGCCACCTGCGTCATCAACGACGATGGTGCCTGGCAGCTCATAGACAGCGATGTTGTTCCCAGACGAAGGCGCCTTACCGCTTTTAAATTGTGCCGAAAAAGCTCCGTAGAGCTTCGAAGTAGACGTTACGGCAGTATCACCCAAAGGCTTATTATGGTTCTCATCGGTATACAGCTTGACCTCAACCGTTGCCGTATCGCCGTTGATCTCAATCGGCGTCGGCGTCGTCGCATCCTCGGCGCGCACGGGGGCTGCGCCGTGAAAAACTGCGGCGGTGAGGCTAATTAAAATGAAGATCAGGGCCGCCATACCCAGCGACCGTGAGCGGTGTGCGTCCATAGTTGTCCCCTAATTCCTACAACACGTTGTGGAATACGGCGAATCGTCGGATCGAACACAAACCCCAACATCAACGAGAACCCACCTAGCGCATTGCAAGAACCCATTGGAGAGCAACTTCTAAGACAGTTCGTCTATGCCACAATGCATAAAATACAATATAGATACCAGTCATGTAAACCGCAGGTAAAGAGGTCTTTTGATTTAATACCAGTTGATATTTACCTGTTAACGGTTTTGCATTAAAGCAGTTATATTCTGTGGAATTATGTATATGTTTAAACAACTTAACTTTGCCTGAAAAGCCGCTCGGGGGGGGGATAACCTCCTCCACCGTGGTGCAAAGTAACCTGTCCCCTTGCACCAAAAAGGGCGCCGACCATCGCGGTCGGCGCCCTTTCTTGTTAGACGTTATAAAGCCCAGCGCTTATTTATTGACCTGACCGGCGCGGACGGCAGCCTTCTTGCGGTCGGTGGCGTTGAGCAGACGCTTGCGCAGGCGGATGTTCTTGGGGGTAATCTCGACCAGCTCGTCGTCGGCGATGTACTCCAGCGCCTCCTCCAGCGAGAAGGTGCGGGGCGGCACCAGCTGGACGGAGATATCGGAGGTCGAAGAACGCTGGTTGCCCAGGTTCTTGGTGCGGGCGATGTTGACGACCATGTCGCCGGCCTTGCTGCGCTCGCCCACGATCATGCCCTCGTAGCACTCGGTGCCCGGCTCAACAAACAGCTGGCCGCGCTCCTGCAGCGTGCCCAGGGCGTAGGCAACGGCCTTCTCGGTGGTCATGGAGATCATAGCGCCGTTCTGACGGTTGCCGATCTCGCCGGCGTAGGGGCCATACTCCAAGAAGGTGTGGTAGAACACGCCCTCGCCGTGGGTGACGTTCATGATGCGGTTCTTAAGGCCCATGATGCCGCGGGTCGGGATCTTAAACTCGAGGTGCGTCACGATGCCCGAGGTATCCATGCTCGTCATGATGCCGCCGGAGGTACCGAAGACCTCAACGACCTTGCCCGAGTACTCGTCCGGGCACTCGACGACGGCCTGCTCGACGGGCTCCATCTTGTTGCCGTTCTCGTCCTTCTTAAACAGAACGCGGGGACGGCCGACCTGGAACTCAAAGCCCTCGCGGCGCATGGACTCCATCAGGACGGACAGGTGCAGGATGCCGCGGCCCGAGACCTCGACGCCGCTCTTGTCCTCGAGCTCCTCGATCTTCATGGTCACGTTGTTCTCGGCCTCGTTGAACAGGCGTTCCTTGAGCTGACGGGCACCAACGATGTCGCCGTCGCGACCGACGAGCGGGGAGGTCGAAGCCTCAAAGACGATGGACAGGGTCGGCGGGTCGATCTCGATGGGCTCGAGCTCAACGGGGTTCTCGGGATCGGTGTAGACATCGCCGATATCGGTGCGGTCGATGCCCACGACGGCAGCGATGTCGCCGGCGCCGACTTCCTGGCACTCGGTGCGGCCCAGGTAGTCGAAGGTAAAGAGCTGTTTGACGGTAGCGGTGGCGCTGGAGCCGTCGTTCTTGACAACCAGGATCTGGTCGCCCTGGTGGATGGTGCCGGAGTACACGCGGCCGATGCCGATACGGCCGACGAAGTTGGAGTGGTCGATGGTCACGCACTGCATGGCCAGCGGGGCGTTCTCGTCAACCTCGGGCGCGGGCATGTCGTCGATGATCATGTCGAGCAGCGGATACATGTCCATGTTGCCGTCGTTGGGGTCAAGGCGGGCAAAGCCATTCATGGCGCTGGCGTAGACCACGTGCTCCATGGCAAACTCGAGCTGGTCGTCGGTGGCACCCAAGTCGGCCATGAGGTCCAGGCAGTCGTTGTAGGCCTTCTCGGGGTTGGCGCCCGGACGATCGATCTTGTTGATAACGATCATGATCTTAAGGCCGGTGTCGATAGCGTGACGCAGCACGAAGCGGGTCTGGGGCATGGGGCCCTCAAAAGCGTCGACCAGCAGCAGGGCGCCGTCGGCCATACGCAGCACGCGCTCGACCTCGCCGCCAAAGTCGGCGTGGCCCGGGGTGTCGATGACGTTGATCTTGACATCCTTGTACTCGATAGAGATGTTCTTGGCGAGAATCGTAATGCCGCGCTCGCGCTCCTGGTCGTTGGAATCCAGGACACGGTCCTCGACCTGCTGGTTGGCACGGAAGGCGTCCGTGGCACGCAGGAGCTTGTCGACCATCGTCGTCTTGCCGTGGTCGACGTGGGCGATGATGGCGATGTTCCTCAGATTGTCTACGCGCATGTAGTTCCCCTATCTTCTATCCATATACAAACGGCACGCGTATGCGGCCCGCCCAGCGACACAACGCTCAGCGGGAATATTGAGCCTTTTACCGAAAACTCGTTTATTTTAGCGATTTTAGATAAGAGGGGTTTCCTCACCTGCAGGTTCAGGGTCGCTCCACATAAAACCATCGCCGGCACCCATGCCCTCATACAGCACGTATGCCGAAAAACCGCTCTCGAGCGTGGTTTCGAAGAAGCTCACGAGCAGGGCGTCGTGATAGCCGCCGTCAATTTCGACACAACCGGTGTAGCCGATGGCATAGCGGGCGATGCGGCCCAGACCCTCGTCCTTAAGACCCATCTTGTGCTCGGAGATAAAGTTGGTGGCCGCTTCGAGGCATGCCTCTTCGCCGTCCTCGTCGAGCGCCGCCAGATATCGGTTGGAAGCAGCATCCTCGATCGCCACAACTACGCCCGGGTTCTCGCCGGCGGCAAGGTCGTCCAAGAACGCACCAATCAGGTCACACACCATGGCGTCGAGCTCGGCGGAGACGTTACCGGCGTCCTGCATATCCTGTGCCATCTTTAGACCTTCCCATCGAGTCTGGCGTCGTTACAGTTCTTGTGCCTCGGCAGCGATCTTGGCGGCAGCGTCGCGGGCGCGCATCATATCCATCGCGCGCTTGTCGAGTACCTTAATCTGGTTGGTCAGCATTACTGCATCGACCACACCCCAGATTACCAAGCCTGTTGAAATCGAAAACCCAAGCGCACCAACTGTACCACGAAGGCGCGAGCAGATTGCCGCGACAAGGGCGGAGACGACAACCATCTTGATAAACGAGCCGCGGCGCTCGCGAAGCGTGCGGGCCTGCGTCACATAGGCAATGCGTGCCGCCTCGGATGCCTCCGAGCGCATCTGGGCCTCGCGCGCAATGGCCGCCGCCTCAGCCGACATACCGCTGGCCATCAGCGAACACTCCGCAACCCTGCCGCCCCGCATTTAGAAGTCATCGGGGGAGAGCGTATGGACGAACTCGTCGAACTTCTCGAACTCCTGCTCGTCGTCGACATCCTCGGCGTGGGTGGAAACAGTGCCCAGGCGATTCATGATGTCGTCCTCCACAAACATGGGAGCATTGCTGCGCACGGCAAGGGCAATGGCATCACTGGGACGAGCGTCGATCTTGCGCTCCTCGCCATCGGCCAGTACGACGATCGTCGCGTAGAACACCGGCGGCTCGGCGCGGACGATCTCGATGCGCTCGAGCTTGGCGCCCAGGGCGTCAACGGTATCGAGCAACAGGTCATGGGTGATCGGGCGCTCGGCGCGGCCGCTATCGATGCCGCGGCTGATGGCAGCAGCTTCAAACGAACCAGTCTGAATGGAAAGGGAACGCAGCGGCGCGGGCGAGTCCGGTTTGCTGCTGCGCTCACGAAGCACGATAAGCGATGGCACGGGACCGGCGGCCATGACGATGGTCTCTATGTCGACACGAACCATGGAACACCTCCGGTACGTAGCGGTTAACACGCGGCAGCCCGCCGCATTGAATAGCTATACTACCCAATCTTTCGCACAGCACACAAAATCAAAGTAGTTAATTTGGGACGGGGCTTTTTTGACTACTTTCAGTAGGTAAGAAAAAAGCCCCGAGGCAACGCCCCAGGGCTCTTCACGGTTTTGATGGTGGACCTGACAAGATTCGAACTTGTGACCTCCCGGTTATCAGCCGGACGCTCTAACCAACTGAGCTACAGGTCCATCATGGTGGAGGTTAGGGGGATCGAACCCCTGACCTCAGGCTTGCAAAGCCCGCGCTCTCCCAGCTGAGCTAAACCCCCACGGAGACAGTAATAAACACCCCAGCGGCGACTCGGCTCTCGCTGGGGTGTTTATTGCGAAAGAAAGTGGTGGACCTGACAAGATTCGAACTTGTGACCTCCCGGTTATCAGCCGGACGCTCTAACCAACTGAGCTACAGGTCCATCATGGTGGAGGTTAGGGGGATCGAACCCCTGACCTCAGGCTTGCAAAGCCCGCGCTCTCCCAGCTGAGCTAAACCCCCACGGAGACAGTAATAAACACCCCAGCGGCGACTCGGCTCTCGCTGGGGTGTTTATTGCGAAAGAAAGTGGTGGACCTGACAAGATTCGAACTTGTGACCTCCCGGTTATCAGCCGGACGCTCTAACCAACTGAGCTACAGGTCCATCGCGC
>CABQHT010000041.1 GCA_902464035.1 uncultured Collinsella sp.
AGCGGCAATCTGACGTTCAATCGTCGGGCATGACCAGAAGGTCAATGCCCTCCTCTTTCACGTCACCTTGCTCGCTCTGGGTCGTTCTCGCTGACGTATGCTCAACCTGTGGGGCAATTCAGCCCTAAACAAGAAGGCCGAGGCCCCAAGGAGCTTCGGCCTTTGCTTTCCCGCTGTAGGCGTAACGCAACTTATCGATTCTCGATGCTGCCGATGTTTTTGAGCTCGATGGAGATGAGGCCGTTGGGCTCGTTGACGAACTCGATGTACTCGGAGTTCGAACCCATCTCGGCCGGGAAGCTGATCTCGATACCCGTGTCGGTACGGATCTTGTGATTGCGCACGGCCGCGCGCTCGACCTGCTTGCGCTCCACGGGCACACGCTCGGGAACCTTCTCCTCGGTCAGCGCCGCGCGCACGCTTTCCTTGATGACCGGTTCGTCCTCAAAGACCTCATCGACGATATCCCAAGGCGGCAGTTCCTCGTCATCCTCAACCTTCTCGGCCACAGCGGCCTTAACCTTGGCGAGCGCCACGGCAGTGTTGGCGCCGTGCTCCTCGGCGACTTCCTCGACCACACGCGTCACGGTGTCGATGACCTCCTTGCCTGACACGCCCGTGTCGCACTGCAGCAGGCCATCGGGGATAAGCATACGGTCCTCGCCGGCAATCTTGCGTTTCTTGTCCACGTAGCCGATCTCCATGGTGCTCGCGCGCACGATGGCATAGCTTGGCACCTTTTGCGAGGGGTTTGGCAGAATAGCGTAGTGGCGCGCGATGTCGTTGCGCACCTCGCCCTCCTCGCGGCCCACTTCGTGCATAAAAGCCTGCTTGGAGCCCAGTAGCATCACGGCAAACCAGCGGGCATCCTCATCATCGTCAAAATCCGCCACCAGCACGTCAGTGGACTCGGCTTTCTCGGCTTTGGTGAGCTCGGAGGAGATAAACTCCGCAATCTGCTGCGACAGGTCCACGAACTCGCGCTCGCCAAAGAAATAGCCCTTGAGCTCGCCGCCAAACGCAGAGTTCTCGGCAAACGTGGCACGCTTGTTATCGGCCGAGGTACGTGCGCGGCGCAGATGCGTGGTCACAAAGTTGCGCACGGTACGGCTTTCGATATCGAGCTCGCGCTGGCTCATAACGTTGACGGCAGAGTCAAAGTCCAGGATATGCAGAATCGCGTGATTGATTTTCATATACGGCATTCCGTTCTAGATCGATTTCGGCACGAACCAGTATAGCGGTCGAGCCCGCCCCAAGCGCATCGAAGATTGATGCATCGGGGACAGGTTGCTTTTTGCACCTGTGGCTAGTGCAGGAGTTCGGACTGCCATGCCTCGAGCTGCTCTGCCAGGCTCTTGCCGGCAGCGGACATGTCGATCTGGGGTCGTTTGGGCAGCAGTGCGCATTTAAGGATTGCCACGATGGTCTGCGAGACAAAACGGCGCGTATCCTTGTCAAAGCCTTGCGTGGCCTGGAGCATCACGGGCAGGCTCTCGCGCAGATTCCCCGCGATATCTGCAAACCGCTCAGCACCCGTAGCCTCAAACACGGAGAACAACGCATCTACAAAACGCTCGCGCTCGCCAGGTGACACCGCAAGCAGCATCTCGCGAATGGAGCCATCAACATATCGAGCACCGGCGGACAGACGCTCACAGTACACGAAGTCGTGACCATCAACCACCCAGCTAAAGGGATTGTGCTGCAGCAGGCTGAACTCGGTGCTCTCAACGATGGCATAGTCCTCCTGTGTCTCGAACATCATGCCAAAGATCGACGACCGAGGTAGCGTCTTGTCGATTCGACCGGAAAGATCAGCAAAGGCGTTGCCGTTCAGAAACTCCTCGACGAAGCCCGGACCATCATGGGAATACGCCCGTTCGATTTGCTCACGGGCGACATCGGAGCACATCGCCGCACCGTACACCGCAAGGTTTCCGCCCTTGGAATGACCTCCGCACAAAAGCGGCCCGTCAATCGCATCCGCCGCCTCGTCCACATAACACGCCGCGGACTCCTGGGCCGGCACAGGACATCGGAACGCCATGTTAAAGTCCTCTTTCCAGCCCACAATCGTGCTGTCGGTCCCCCGGAAGGAAAGATAACCAAACCCCGCCGGAAACCGGAACGCCATGGCTGCAAACTGCTCTGTCGCCACCACATCGCTCACGGCACGATAGCCGCAAACGTGCACGCCACGGTAGCGAGGGCTTGCTGCCACGGCCTCCAACAAGGCCCTGCTCCCCTCTGGGTCCCACAAGTCGCCAATCATGTCCCGGTAGCACTCGGCACGCAGCAGCTCGCGTACGTCTAGGCCCTGCCAGCTCGTCAGCTCCGCCATATCACCCGGCAAACGCAAATAGGACAACCACGCAAAGACCAGGCTATCCACCGCGCAGAACGGCCGCTCCTCAAACGAATCAAACGCCGTCTGGGCATAGGTCAAAAAATTAGGCGAATCCGACATGGCCCTCCCATCAACTATGGTGCATTGGGGTCAGGTTACTTTGCACCAAAAAGGCGCCCGGGCCGTGTGGGCTCGGACGCCTTCATTGTAGCTTTTCGCTTTAGCGAGCTTGATTTAGCAGGAGAAGTCGACGCTGTCGATGATGTCCTTGAGGGCCTTGGCGGAGGCGGTGAGCTCGTGCTGCTCGTCATCGTTCAGCGGCACGGGGACGCGGCAGACAACGCCGTCGCGGCCAACGACGGTCGGCATGGAGATGGCAAGATCGGACAGGCCGTACTCGCCCACCATAAGCGAGGAGACAGGCAGAACGGTCTGCTCATCGCGCATGACGGCAGTGCAGATGCGCTTGACGGCCATGGCGACGCCGTAGTAGGTGGCGTGCTTCTTCTCGATGATGGTGTAGGCAGAGTTCTTGACGTCCTCGGCGATGCGCTTCTCGGCAGCCTCATGCTCCAGATGACCGTGAAGCTCGCAGAAGGTGTTCAGCGGCACGCCGGCAACCTGAGCGCTGGACCAAGCGACGAACTCGGAGTCACCGTGCTCACCCATGACATAGGCCTGGACATCGCGCGGGTCGACCTCGACATGGGCACCAAGCATCTGCTGCAGACGGCCGGTGTCGAGCACGGTACCGGAACCGATGACGTGGCCCTCGGGCAGGCCGGACATCTTGATGGCGGCGTAGGTCAGAACATCGACCGGGTTGGAGACGATGAGCAGAATGCCGTCGAAGCCGGACTTCTTAATCTCGGGGATAATGGACTTAAAGATGCTGACGTTCTTGTTGACCAGGTCCAGGCGAGTCTCACCGGGCTTCTGGGCAGCACCAGCGGTGACGACGATCATGGCGGCGTCGGCGACATCGGAATAATCGCCGGCGTAGATCTTCATCGGCTCGGCAAACGTCATGCCGTGCGCGATATCCAGGGCCTCACCCTCGGCGCGGTTCTTGTCCACGTCGATGAGGACCATCTCGGAGAACAGACCACTCTGCATCAGCGCGAACGCCGAAGACGAACCGACGAAACCGCAGCCGACAATAGCGACCTTCTTCTCGTTAACCATTAGAAACTCCCATCTCTCTCCACAAGCAAGCCGCCCGGGAACGACCCGAGCGGCTTGCCGTAATCCCAATACATCCAATCGGGACTTTGATTATGCTCCTATTCGCAGCCAAAAATCGACCGTTTACCGAAATTGTTTGCAGAAATCGTAAAATAACTGCACGAAATCGGTTTCGAGCTATTGACGAGCCGAAATACCTTTCTAATACAGGCCCGCCTCGCGAATGGCCTCGACAGCCAAAGCAATCTGGTCGGGCGGCAAGACCAGCGCCATGCGCACGTGCCCCTCGCCCGAAGGACCAAAGCTCGCGCCCGGCGTCACCACAACGCCGGCCTTCTCCATGAGCTCCTCGCAAAACGCCATGGAATCGGTGCGACCACCGGGAAGCTTGGCCCACACAAACATAGAGCCATGCGCGTTGGGACGCTCCCAGCCCAGGCCCTCAAGACCGTCGCACAGGGCATCGCGGCGCTCCTGGTACTTCAGACGCTGCGCCTCGACCTCATCGCGCGGACCGTTCAGGCAGGCGATAGCAGCCTTCTGGATCGGGAAGAACATGCCAAAGTCGATCTGGCCGCGCAGCTTGGCAAAGGCAGAGACCACGTCCTCGCGGCCGACCAAAAAGCCGATGCGCGCGCCGGTGACGTTAAACGACTTGGAAAGCGAGAAGAACTCCACGCCCACCTCAAGCGCACCGGGATACTGCAAGAAGCTGCCGCCCGGCTCGCCGTCGAACACGATGTCGGAGTACGCGTTGTCATGGACGATGAGCAGGTCGTGCTCGCGGGCGAAAGCGATGATCTCCTCGTAGACCTCGGGCGTGCCCACCGAGCCGACCGGGTTTGCGGGCAGCGACACGATCATATACTTGGCACGATCGGCCACCTCGGGATCGATGCCCGCCACATAGGGCAGGTAATTATGCTCGGCGACCAACGGATAGTACTCGAGCTTGGCATCGGCGATCTTGGCGCCCGCCTCAAAGACCGGGTAGCACGGATCGGGAACCAGAATGGTGTCACCCGGATCGAGCAGGGCAAGGCCCAAATGGCCAACGCCCTCCTGCGTGCCGTTGCACGACTGCACCATAGACGGCGTAATGCCCGAAACGCCAAAGCGACGCTCGTAGTAATCGCACACGGCTTGCTTGAGTTCGGGCAGGTCGCGCAGGGCATACTTCCACATCTCGGGGTCCTGGGCCGCTTGCGTGAGCGCCTCGACCACGTGGTCGTACGGCTTAAAGTCGGGCGTGCCCACGCTCATGTTGTAAATGGTCTTGCCCTGAGCCTTCAGCGCAAGCAGTTTGTTGTTGAGCGAGGCGAAGACCTCCGCGCCAAAGCGGTCGAGACGCTGCGATGCCTGCATGGTGCCACCTTTCGATATGAAAAACGCGGCGCTCCGACAAGAGCGCCGCGCGATACGGGCCATCAGATTGCAAAAGTGTAACGCTTGCACCCGCTGTTTTGGTTCAATTTGGCAACCTTAGTCCATCGGATTGAGCGCGTCAATCTGGGCGAGCCACAGGCGCGAGCTAGCGTCACTCGGCATGCGCCAATCGCCGCGCGGGCTGAGCGTGACCGAGCCCACCTTGGGGCCATCGGGCAGGCAGCTGCGCTTAAACTGCTGGGCAAAGAAGCGACGGTAGAACGTGCGTAGCCACGTGTGAATGGTCTTGACGTCGTAGACGCCCTCGAAGCTCTTGAGCGCCATGCGGTAGATCTTGCCCGGCTCAAAGCCAAAACGCAGCAGGTAGTAGAGGAAGTAGTCGTGCAGCTCGTACGGGCCCACCAGGTCCTCAGTCTTCTGCGCAATCTCGCCGTCGCCCGTGGGCGGCAGGAGCTCGGGGGACACCGGCGTATCGAGGATATCGAGCAAGACCTCGGCAATATGCCCGCCAAAGACATCGGCCGCATAGCGCACCAGATGGCGCACAAGCGTCTTGGGCACGCTCGCGTTGACGGCGTACATGCTCATGTGGTCGCCGTTATAGGTAGCCCAACCGAGCGCCAGCTCCGACAGGTCGCCCGTGCCGATGACAAAACCGCCAGCCTGGTTGGCCAGATCCATCAGAATCTGCGTGCGCTCGCGGGCCTGGCTGTTCTCGTAGGTCACGTCCTGCACGGCCGGATCGTGCTCAATGTCCTTGAAGTGCTGCTCCACGGCCGCGTGGATCGAAACCTCGCGGAAGCTCACGCCAAGGTCGCGAGCGAGCGACTCGGCATTCGACTTGGTGCGATGCGTCGTGCCAAAGCCGGGCATGGACACGGCCGTGATACCGGTGCGCGGCAGCCCCAGTGCATCGAAGGCGCGCACGGTCACAAGCAGTGCCAGCGTGGAGTCCAGGCCGCCCGAAAGACCGATGACTGCAGCCTTGGTGCCCGTATGGGCCAGGCGGGTCTTGAGGCCGGCGGTCTGCAGGTCGAGGATGGTCTCGCAACGCTCGGCAAGGTCACCATGGTCGGCCGGCACAAAGGGCGCGCAGGGGAAGACACGGTCGATGCCGAGTGCATCGCGCAGGACAGGTTCGTCTGTCAGCACGCCCTCAAAAGAGAACTCAACGGTCGTGGCCTCCGGCGCATCGTCCGCGCGCGTCCACGTCGTCGAGCGACGGCGCTCGGCAACCAGGCGGTCAAGGTCAACGTCGGCGATGGCCATATCACAGGTAAGCAGTTTGGTCGCGGTGAGCTTGGAGCCGTTTTCGTAGACAAGGTTCTCGCCCGCAAAGACCATGTCGGTCGTGGACTCGCCCTCACTCGCATCCGCGTAGGCATAGGCACAGTACAGGCGCGCACTCTGATTGGAGATGAGACTGCGGCGATAATCTGCCTTACCGATAATCTCGTCCGAAGCCGACGAGTTGAGAATCACCGTCGCACCGGCAAGCGCCATCTCGGTCGAAGGGGGCGCCGGCACCCACAGGTCCTCACAGACCTCAACGCCCAGCACCAGGTCCTCGGCGCCCTCATCACAGCAACGGTAGACAAGCCCCGAACCCAGCGGGACCGGACCCTGACCGGCAAATTCAACCCACACGGGATCCGCAGGCGCCGGAGCAAACCAACGGCGCTCATAGAACTCGCCATAGTTGGGCAAATACTTCTTGGCCGTGAGGCCCAAAAGCTCGCCCGCACAGCACACGGCCGCGCAGTTGTAGATGTTTTCGGCCACCGCAACGGGAAGGCCGACGGTAAAGACAATCGGCAGCTCGCGGGTTTCATCGAGGATATGCACCAGAGCAGCCTCGCAGGCATGCAGCAATGTGCGGTTATGGAACAGGTCGGCCGCGGTATAGCCGGTTAGGTTAAGCTCGGGCAACACCAGCGCGCGAACGCCACGCCCGGCAGCATCGCGAACAGCCGCCAGCGCAACCTCGGCATTGCCCTCGACATCGGCCACGCGAATCTGCGGCGACGCCGCCGCCACACGCAAAAAGCCATCGTTCTCAACTTGGCCGTTTAGAAAATCGTTCATGCGAGCTCCAACACATCCGTTTAGCCGCGACGAGTAGCGGCGATATAGTCCGCCTCCATTGTACTGTCAAGCTTAATCAGCGCAGATGGAGACGGGCTCACGTTAAAGACTAAAAAGCGAAGCGGCGTTTCAGCAGTAGAACGAAATCTCGTCCACGAGGAAAAATGCCTTCCATTTAGAGCAAATCAATTCATGCTGAGCGGCAATAATTTCACAAAGGTCATCAAGAGTACCCCGAGGAATCTTCGCCTTGTTATTGGCAACGATACAGCCGCCCCTGCGAGTCAACCAGATTTTGGCCGAGCCATCTGAAGGCGCTCCCTTGCAAACATGGACATGGATTGGTTCGCCCGCTTCGTTGGACCAAAAGAAGACGCGATAGCCGCCAATAAGAAATAGGCTAGGCAACCTTAGCTCCTCCGCTTGCGGCATACCGATATAGAAGATGGGCATTGTTGCTCAGAAAAGTCTCGAAGCCTCGCTTTTCCTCGTCTGTAAAGTGCCCCTCCCACATGGTCCAATTGTAAGAAGGCAGCTCGCAGCGAGCGGAGTCGAAGCCCTCTGCCGTCGGTCGCTCAAAATGCACAATAACCTTTTCGATGTCGCCATCGACAATCAGGTCAGAATGGACGACCTCAGTGCCGTCTTCGAATGTCATATACGGATACATCACGGCAACCACCTCGCAATCGTCTATCCAGTTTAGCATCAAGCACTCACGCCAAAAACGGCGAGCGCCCTTGATAACTTGATGGTATCTGGCAAACGACATACGCGTTTCACATTGAATGGGTACCCTGATGGCTGCATGAAACGAAGCAGATTTACACCGGGAGGACCCCGTATGACGACTAAGTACACCGATGCGCCACGCACGCGCGTCATGACGCCGGCATCCCTGAACAACGGCGTGCACGAAAACCATTCCATCGGCCAGACCATGGCTATCGCACCCAAAAAAGGCCTGTTTGACGACATTTCCATTCCCCAGATCATCGCCGGTGCCGCAGCCGCGGCCACAAGCGTGGCGCTTGCTTCCAAGATCGGCATTGCCGGCTCGGTGATTGGCGCCGCCGTGAGCTCAGTCATCACCGTCGTGTCTTCTCAGGTCTATCGCCACTTTATCTCCGCCAGCGCCGAGGCTATCAAAGGAACGCACGCCGCCGTCGACTACCCCGCCGGCGCCTACGAGCCCGTTGAGTCCAATGCCAACGAGCACCTCGGCGGCGCCGCGACCACGCAGGAGATGCGTCAGGTTGCGGGACGCGCGACCACGGCCCGCGTTGCCCCTAACAGCTTGCGCGCCAAGGCCGCGGCAGAGCGCAGCCAGACGCAAAAGAAGGTCATCGTCTTCTCCGTCGCGATTGCGATCGTTGCGGTCATCGCCTGCGCCGGCGCCATTCTTATCACCACTGCCGGCGAGGGTTTGGGCGCGCGCCCCGAACCGATTCTGTCATCGCGCACGACCGAAAACGATGCAAACGGCAACGATCAATCGCAGGACCAGCAGGCACAGACGGGTGAAACGCAAGACAGCTCTACTTCCGCCGACTCTTCTTCGAACACCAAAAACCAGTCGCAGGGCACCGATTCCTCTACGACCAACAACGGCACTCAGTCTGGCACAACTGACTCAAGTCAGACGACCGACGGCTCACAGCCGAGCACGGGCGACCAGACGGGCGGCAACACATCGGGGACGGGCACAGCCGACAGCAACAACAGCAGCAGCTCAAACGGTACCGCATCTGGCACAACGTCTGACAGTTCGAGCCAGGGCGCGGCATCGGGCAACTAGGCGCTCCATCCCACAGATAGACGACCTGTTTAACGGGCGCGAATCGACTACGGTTCGCGCCCGTTTGCCTTAGGCGCCGTCATGGCAAACCCCGGGCGATGGTAAGATGCTCTACGTGTGTAAAGAGGAGATTTGCCATGAGCAAGACAATAGTTAGGCCCACGCTTTCGCTGGGCAACCACATCTATCTGTATCGCCTGCTGCGCGATGCGATTGGATGCGGCAAGCAAACGTTTATGACGCAGGTCGAAGAGGCTCTCGCCGCTGGCGGCATGACTGCTTATGACTTGGGCTTCGAGTCCACGCGCGAGTTGCTCGAGGAACTCGACGACTGCATTAAGCTGACTGTCTTTAAGGGCGGTCGCCTGTATGCCACGGTCATCGCCAACGAGGCATGGGACGCAGCGCTTGCCAAGGGCGAGGACAAGCCCAAGGCCACCAAGGGCACCAAGCAGTCCTACAAAAAGAAAAAGCGCGGCGAGAAGGACCTCAAGGCCGTGCGTCCCAAGCACGTTAAGCGTCCCGAGCCTGAGCCTGTTGTTGAGGTCGAGGCCGCTCCGGAGCCTGAAGTGGAGATTGAAGTCGTTGTTGAGACAGCGGTAGAAATCGAAACCGAAATTGCCGCCACGACCGATTCCGAAGTTACGTCCGAGCAGGAAGTCACCGAGACTTCTGAGCCAGCAATCGAAGAGCCGGCCGACCAGTCCGAAACGCATGTGTTCCAAAACAGCGATGTCTTTGGCGACGATGCCGAGGGTGTTCAGCCCGACGAGACCGTTGAGCAGGATACCTCCGCAGCAACGCCGGAACCCGAAGCGCCACAGCCCGCCATTTCGCTCACCGTGGTCTACGACCCCGAGAACGCCAACGCCGGCATCACCACTATGGTATCCACGCCCGTCGAGGCGAAACCGAGCGTCGAGAACGAGAGCACGACGCAATCTGAGGTTGAAACCGCGGTTGCAGACACGCCCGCTACCGTGGAACCCGCAGATTCCGCAGCCAAGCCGGAAGAGGCGCCGGAACCCGCGCCCGTCACCGAGCCCGTGCCCGCAACCGTTTGCGACCAGGCTCCCGCACCTGCACCGACTCCGGCCCCCGCTGCGGCACCAGCCCCCGAACCCACAGCACCGTCCATCCCCGAGGACTTCCCCGTCGATTTCGCAACCGAAGTCTTCTGCCCCGGCCCGCTTCTGCACCAGCTGTCGACCCATCTCCCCTACGGCGCCGACACGCTCGGCATCGTCGGCGAGTACTACTGGATCGCCCGTGAACGCGGCACCATCGAGGCCGCACGCAACCGTGCAAGCTTTCCGCTGCGCTACACGCAGGCCGGCGAACGCCACGAAGTGACCGTGCGCATCCGCCGCAACACCACCGGCGGTCTCGGAGCCACCTGGACCATCGACAAGGTTGAAGAATCCAGCGAATAGCAAAACGCGGCGAACGTCACAAAAACGTTCACCGCATTTTTATTCTCTCAGGTTGAGCAAAAGTCAGCGAAAACGCCCCTAAGCGAGCAAGGTGACGTGAAAGAGGAGGGAAGCGTACTTTGGTACGCGACCGACGATTGAACGTCAGATTGCCGCTTAGGGGCGTTTGCAGCGTCAACTCGTTACGCGGTTTGGAAAAACCGCGTAACAAAACTAATCACGCGTCAGCTTGCGGTGAATACGATGCGGCTGGGCTGCGTCCTCGCCCAGGCGCTCGATGCGGTTGGCCTGATAGGCCTCGAAGTTGCCCTCGAACCAATACCAGTTGCCCGGGTTCTCGTCGGTGCCCTCCCACGCCAGAATGTGCGTTGCCACGCGGTCCAAGAACATACGGTCGTGGCTAATGACGACCGAGCAGCCCGGGAACTCGAGCAGCGCGGCCTCAAGCGAGGACAGGGTCTCGACGTCCAGGTCGTTGGTGGGCTCGTCGAGCAGCAGCAGGTTGCCGCCCTGCTTGAGTGTAAGCGCCAGGTTCAGACGGTTACGCTCGCCGCCAGAGAGCACGCCGGCGCGCTTCTGCTGGTCCTGGCCCTTAAAGCCAAAGCTCGCCACATAGGCGCGGCTGGGAACCTCGGTCTCGCCAACCATCATGTGGTCCAGGCCGTCCGAGACGACCTCCCACAGATTCTTGTCGGGGTCGATGCCCTCACGGTTCTGGTCGACGTAGGAGATCTTGACGGTCTCGCCCACCTCGAGCTCGCCCGAGGTCAGCGGCTCCAGGCCCACAATCGTCTTGAACAGCGTGGTCTTACCGACGCCGTTGGGGCCGATCACGCCGACGATGCCGTTGCGCGGCAAGGTGAACGAAAGGTCGTCGATGAGCACGCGGCCATCGAACTCCTTGTGCAGGTGATGGGCCTCCAAGACCTTGTTGCCCAGACGGGGGCCCACAGGGATGCGGATGTCGGTCCAGTCGAGCTTCTGGCTTGCGCGGGCCTCGGCCTCCATCTCCTCGTAGCGAGCCAGACGGGCCTTGTTCTTGGCCTGACGGGCCTTGGGCGAGCTGCGCACCCACTCGAGCTCGGCCTCCATGCGCTTGGCGAGCTTGGCGTCACGGTTGCCCTGGGCCTCGATACGCGCGGCCTTGGTCTCCAGATACGTGGAGTAGTTGCCCTTGTAGGGATAAAGGTGACCGCGGTCGACCTCGCAGATCCACTCGGCAACGTTATCCAAGAAGTAGCGATCGTGCGTGACGGCAAGCACCGCGCCCTGATAGTTGTGCAGGAAGTGCTCGAGCCACAGGATCGACTCGGCGTCCAGGTGGTTCGTGGGCTCGTCGAGCAGCAGCAGGTCGGGAGCCTCGAGCAGCAGCTTGCACAGGGCCACGCGACGGCGCTCGCCGCCAGAGAGCACGTTGACCGGCATGTCGGAATCGGGCAGCTGCAGGGCGTCCATGGCCTGGCCGAGCTTGGAATCGATATCCCAGCCGTCGGCGGCATCGATCTCGTCCTGGAGCTTGCCCATCTCGGCCATAAGGGCGTCCATGTCGCAATCCGGGTCGCACATCTCCTCGCCGATCTTATTGAAGCGATCGACCTTGGCGATCATATCGCCAAACGCCATGCGCACGTTCTCGATGACAGTCTTGTCGTCGTCGAGCGGCGGCTCCTGCTGCAGGATACCCACGGTGTAGCCGGGGGTGAGCCTGGCATCGCCGTTGGAGACTTCCTCGATGCCGGCCATAATCTTGAGCAGGGTCGACTTGCCCATGCCGTTGGGGCCCACGACGCCGATCTTGGCGCCGGGATAGAAGCTCAGGGTCACGTCGTCAAGGATCACCTTGTCGCCATGGGCCTTGCGAGCCTGATACATCTGGTAGATGAACTCCGCCATTTGCCTGTTTTATCCTTTCTACCTGCTGTTTCCCTATTCTTGCTTCGCTTTAGTGGAAACGAAATGAGGAAACCAGCTCTGAAACTTAACGAAAAGGGGCATGGTTGCCCACACCCCCTAATACTACCTGGGAAAAGTCCCCCGGAACATACTATGAACTGCGTACGCTAGTTTTCCGCAACCTTAGCGAGCGGCTCGCTGCGATTTACGCCACAGCAGATACGAGTAGACATAGGCAGCTCCGGCTGAACCAAGCGCCAGCACCGCAATCACCGCGGCGACGACTTCGCTCGAAAGTACGCTACCCGCCACGCCCATCACAATCAGGCCAACACCCAGCGCCATAAAGCAGGCACCGCCAAAACGCTGCGTACGTCGCCAGTTCTCGGGGTCGGCAAGCGCCCAGGGTGTCTTAATACCGAGCGTGTAGTTCTGCTTCACACGCGGCAAGTAGTTGCCTACGCCGATGAACAGCAAACCGACAGCACTGGAAATCAGCACGTTGACCGAACCGACCGCCGGCACCACGCCCCAGACCGTAAGCTCACCCAACCAGCTTATGGCACACATGAACAAGGTGAAGGCGATTACGAAGCCCTGATAGAACTTGCCCGAGGTTCGATATGCCTCACCTTTGGGATCGACGCGCGGCACCACGCAGAACATTGCGAGAAGCGCCAGAGGCAGCACGCCGAGCGCGGAGGCCATCCAGCTAGGACCCCAACCGTCGACGGCACCGTTCGCGCCCCAGTGCGTGGGAATCTGCGCAGGCAAGCTCGGCATCACTATCAGATGCGCTGCGACATTGGCGACGCATAGAGCGACCAGCGCAATCCACACGCGCGACGATACCCCCGTGGCGTGAATGCCCTTGTTTTCGTTATTCATCCTTATCACCTTCCGTGTTTGTAAAGCCCATAAACCAACCGATCAAGTCCTGCATGACGGTAGTGTTTAAGCTGTAAACGATGTTTTGGCCATGACGTTCGTCAGTCACCAACCCGGCGTTTTTGAGCGTCGCCAAGTGATGGCTCAATGATGGCTTGCTGATGTCAAAATGCTCGGCAAGCTCCCCTGCCGTGCGGTTGCCCTCGCGCAGCAGCTCCAAAATGCGCCGCCGCGTTGAATCCGCCAGCGCCTTAAATCCCTCTCCCGGCATAGAACCTCCTCTCACTATCTTTCACGACGCGCACACTATACTCGATATTTAGATGCTTGTCTAATTGTCTAATTCCATAGCATCTATAGAACATTCGTTCGTATTTAGCTACAATGGAAGCTGAAGCAGATGGGCCAGCTCCCTCTACCCAAGAAGGAGATGGACTATGAGTATTAACGATGTCCTGACGTTGTTGTTGCTTGTAATCGCGGCTGTGGAGCTCGGCATCCACATTGGAGGTCGAATGAAATAGCCGCCCCCGCGTAATGCGAAGACGGCCACTTCTCACGCTACAAACGTGTTTGGGAGTTGGCCAACCCGCGGCAACGGGTGCCATCTGCTTCATCTTATGCGAATCCCTGCCTCATTTCAACAAGCCCCTAGGGCTCAAATGGAATCGCGATAATACCTATAATGGCGATAGCTAAAACACGATTCGCTTCCCCATCGGAGGATGTCTATGACCGAAACTGCTGCACTCGTCGAGACGCGCGATACCAAGCTCGAAATCATCATGGGCCGCGAGGCACTCGACAAGCTCGCCGATGCCACGGTGCTGGTACTCGGCTGCGGAGGTGTGGGCTCCAACTGCTGCGAGGCACTTGCTCGTGGCGGCATTGGCCATTTTGTGATTCTGGACAAGGACATCATCGCGCCCAGCAATATCAATCGCCAGGCCATCGCCTTTCACAGCACCATCGGCAAGCGCAAGGTTGACGTGATGGAAGCCATGATTGGTGATATCAATCCCGCCGCCACCGTTATCAAGCGCACCGAATACCTGTTGAGCGACAACATCGACGAGTTCTTTGCGAGCGTTTTGGAGCAGACGGACGGCAAGCTCGATTACGTCGTCGACGCCATCGACACCATCTCGGCCAAGCTCACCATTGCCAAATATGCTCAGGACCACGACATTCGTTTGGTCAGTTCCATGGGCGGGGCCAACAAGCTCCATCCCGAGTGCCTCCGCTTTGCCGACATCTTCGATACGGTACGTGACCCCATGAGCCGCATTATGCGCAAAGAATGTAAGAAGCGCGGAATCAAGAGCCTACACGTACTGTTTAGCTGCGAGGAATCGGTTAAAACACAGCCCCGCGACCCTTCCAACATCCACGAGCGTACTGAGTTGGGAACTGCCAGTTTTATGCCGCCCATCATGGGTCAGATGATTGCCGGCGAGGTTATCCGCCAGATCGGTGGCCGCGGCACCGAGCGCGTGCGCGCCGATGGCCAGCGCCTAGATTAACGAGGCGTGCCGCAATGACACCGCAGTTATTTGACGCGCATTGCCACCTTGATTTAATGGCTCGCCCGGACGCCGTTGCCGATGAGGCGACGACGCTGGGCCTGAGTCTATTTGACTGCGGCGTCGATCCGCGCGACTTTGCGCGCGCCAAGAAGCGCGCTTGCAACCGTTCAAATATCTTTGCCGGAATCGGTCTCCATCCCTGGTGGCTTGCCGACGGGCGATGCGAAACCGCCGTAATCAATCTGCTTTGCGAGGTCGCTGCGCAAGAGCGCTTAATTGGCGAGGTTGGACTCGACTTTTCCGCGCGCTTTGCCGGAAGCGAGCCGCTACAAATACAGGCATTTGACCGGCTCTGCGATGCACTCGTGCAGCACCCTCTCGCCGGGCGCGTGATATCAATTCACGCTGTTCGTTCGGCAGGAACCGTACTGGACGCCCTTGAGTCATATGGATTACTCACCCTAAGCCCCAACTCCCCCGCCATCATCTTCCACTGGTTTAGCGGCACCTCGAACGAGTTCGTCCGCGCGCGAAACGCAGGCTGCTATTTTTCCGTGAACGAGCGGATGCTCGCTACCAAGCGCGGTCGTGAATACGCCCGACAGATCCCACTCGACCGTCTGCTGCTCGAAACCGACGCTCCAGCCGAACCGCAAGCAGATGCAAGCGCGCGACAGCTCATCACATCGCTAAAAAGCGCCTCCCTGCACATCGCCGAACTTAAAAACTGCGTCGTGGAGAGCGCCGAATCGATCGTTTTGGAAAATTCGCGCTTCATATTTGACTTCCGCTGACCCCGGTGGGCAAAAAACACCAAATATGAGTACTGCTGCAAAGCTAGTAGCATTATATTGTGACAAAAGAACGCCTTGATAATGTACAGCTGTTCATTATCAAGGCGTTTTAGCATGGCTAAAGCCATATTTAACAGGTTATAATCGCCCCCAGGCGCTCAACCAGGGCCTTAAAAGCATAATTTCCCTGTTACTAAATTAGTGACAGTACTCATATTTGGCATTTTTGTCCACGAACCCCTAAAGAGCCTCCAACAGACCCCCTAAGAAAGCTCAAGCAGCTCCGGCAGCTGGTCGATAATCTTGTCCGCGGCATCTTGGCTAAAGCCAAAGCGCTCCTCGCGCTTGGCAATAACTGTCAGGCCGGCTCGCTTGCCAGCGGTGATGCCAGGCACCGAATCCTCAACGCAGCAGCAGCGATTCGCGGGCAGCCTCAGCAGGTCCAGCGCATGCAGGTAGATGTCGGGCTCGGGCTTGCTCTCCTTAAACTGCTCGCCACTCACCACATACTCAAAGGCATCCGACAGCCCGCACGCATTGAGTACTTCCTCGATGCTATCCATGGGCGACGAGCTGGCAAGCGCCACGCGAACGCCACGGCGCGGCAGCTCTCGAATCGTATCCACGGCGCCTGGGTTAATCAAAGCCTGATAGTCGCGCGGACGTTTATGCGCCCACTCATCCCAACGGGCCAACGCTTCCTCGCCAGTAAAATGCCCCTTACCGGCACGCTCAAACCAATCGACCAGCATGCGGAGAAAGAACTGATGCGAGGTACCGACCTGCCTGTTCAGCTCCTCTTGGGTTAGGTTAAGCCCAAGCTCCTTGGCAAACGCGGCAGTCTCGCCCAGGTAGTAATACTCGGTATCGACAATGACGCCGTCCATGTCAAAGATAACGGCGTCGAACGGAAATGCGGACACGGCACCCTCCCTAACAAAAGGGCGCCCGCAAGCAGGCGCCCAAACCATGCATTAATCGGCGATTCTAACCCAGCAGCTTATCCAGCGCCACTGCAATACCGTCTTCGTTGTTATTGGCGGTTACCATCTGGGCAACTGCCTTAACCTCATCGACGGCGTTGCCCATGGCAACACCGGTGCCGGCCCACTCAATCATGGACTTGTCGTTCTGGCCGTCGCCAAACGAGACGACCTCGCTGGCATCGATACCGAGCTTGGGCAGGGCACCCTCGAGCGCACGGGCTTTGTCGATACCGGGCGCCGTGTACTCAAAGTACCAGTCGGCCGTAAACATGCCCGAAAGCGTCTGGGTAAAGGGCACATACATCTCCTCGTAATGCGCCTGCAGGTAGGTCGGATCACCCGCCGTCAGCAGCTTGTCCACGGGATAAGTGTCCACGACCTCATGCAAGCTCTCGACCTCGCGAATCTTAAGATCGCACGCATCGCGCTCGTATTTGACGATGTTTTTCTGCGAACCGTCCGGCAGCGTAATCATGCAGCGGTACGAGTCCTCGACGTGCAAATCGCGACCGAGCGAAATCATAGGGATCACGTCATAGTTTTGCAGATGATCAATCAGACGGTGCAGTTCGTCAGCCGGCATAGCCTGGTCAAAAAGGACATCATCGGTCTGAGCGTCGACCACGTGCGCGCCATTAAAGGCAACTAGCAGACCGTCATGGTTTTGAAGGTCGAGCTCCTGCGCCAAGGCGTGCAACCCCCATGCGGGACGGCCCGAAGCCAAGATGAGCTTAATGCCCGACTCCTGCGCCGCGAGCAGCTTCTCGCGCGTACGCGGGCCGATGACCTTTTGGTCGTTGGTGAGCGTACCGTCGATATCCATTGCGATGGCTTTGATTGCCATATATGCCTCCCTGTCATTGAACAACCTTGTCTGAGCCATCATACAGAACACCCACGGCGGCGCTGTTTGCAACGGGAAAAATGTCATATTGTCCCAAACATGAACGGCGCGCCTTCGACGATTGCGATGCCCGTCGAGGCGCCTCCCGATACATTCCATCCTATCCAAATCAAAACCACCCCTAAAAGGGGTGGTTTGCTCTTAGGGTATAACCCTTGGGTTT
>CABQHT010000042.1 GCA_902464035.1 uncultured Collinsella sp.
CGCGCTCACAGAGCTCAGCAAACAGCTCCTCCATAGCAGCCTGCTTGGCCGCCAACTGCTTCTTATAAGGACGATTAAGCGCCGTGCACCCACCACAAGCCTTCATGATGGAACAAGGCGATTTGGGATCCACGGTTTTACGAGCAGGCTTGGCCGAGTCCCTATAAGAACGCCTAGAGCGAGCTTCGAAATCTTTGGTTCCAGCCTGACGAGCGCCAGAACGCTTACCCTTTGCCTTGCCCTTGCTAGATTTAACCTTTGCATCCTTAGACGACTTAGATTTCTTAGAAGATTTCGTCTCCTCCGACCCCTCAGCCGCCTGGATCAAAGCACGCCGAGCCTTACGCTCAGCACGAGATTCTGCCATGAATTAACCCCACTAATGTATGAATTAAAAGCCACAAGCATTGTACCGTGCATCTAAAGTGCTCGTTTGGAGGGGGAGCTATTTCAGACCCCGAGCACGTTGTCTCCCGGAACGCCGGCGGCCGCCGCGGTATTTAATTTGTCGCGAGTTCCGCACGAACAGGAGAGCACTTAATGTGCTCTCCGTCGTGAGCAGGACTGTAGAGCAGCAAATTAAATACCGCGGCGGCCGCCGGCGTTCCGGGCGCGCCAACCTTGTGCTCCATCACGCTAAAGTGTATGATTCTGGACGTTACATGACTCACTTTACTTAACTAAAGTGCAATCAAGGGGGAATACCATGAATACCGATATGTCTCGTCGTCAGTTTGTTGGTCTAGCCGGTTCGCTTGCCACGGTGCTTGGCCTCGGCCTGGTAGGCTGCGGCGGTGGTGCCGGCAAGGGCTCCGCTGCTGGTTCTGCCGCGGCCAAGGATGTGAAGGGCGCCGCGGAGTCCAAGAAGCTCGTGGTGGGCTTTGACAAGTCCTACCCTCCGTACGGCTTTGTGGGCGATGACGGCGAGTACACGGGCTTTGACCTTGACCTTGCCAAGGCCGTTGCCGATAAGCAGGGCTGGGATGTCGATTACGAGGCCATCGATTGGGATGCCAAGGACACGCTGCTCAACTCCGGCGCCATCAACTGCATCTGGAACGGCTTTACCATGGAGGGCCGCGAGGACGACTACACGTTCTCCGAGCCGTATATGCTCAACGAGCAGGTGTTGGTGGTCAAGAAGGACGCGGGTATCAAGAGCTGGGACGATCTTGCCGGCAAGACCGTGATTACCCAGACTGATTCCGCTGCGCAGGATGTGCTCGAGGGCGACCAGAAGGATCTGGCCGCGACGTTTGCCACGCTCGATACCATCGGTGAGTACAACACGGCGTTTATGCAGCTCGAGAGTGGTGCGGTCGATGCCGTTGCCTGTGACCTCTCGATCGCTCAGTATCAGCTTGCCGCCAAGCCCGATGCCTATACGCAGCTCGACAAGCCGTTGTCCAGCGAGCACTACGCCGTTGGCTTTAAGAAGGGCGACACCAAGTCCGCCGATGCCGTGACCGAGTCGCTCAAGGCGCTCTACGAGGATGGGACGGTTAAGGACCTGTGCGACAAGTATTCAAGCTATGGTCTATCCTTCGACAACTGGGTGCTCAAATAGCGGCTTTCCCGGGCACCCGATTTTGCCGTTCAAACCGTCGCTTGCGTGCATTTAGTACGCGACGCTCCTCTTTCACGGCAAACTCGGGCACCTGGAAAACCCGCTTTAGCATTGGGTTCGCTGTTAAGTTGCTGTGAAAGAGAGCTTGGGTTGTCTATTCAGGTCATGATGCAGATGCTTGGCCAGGGATTCCTGGTCAGTTTGCAGCTGTTTGTGCTGACGCTGCTGGGGTCGATTCCGCTGGGAATCCCCGTGGCGTTTATGCGCATGAGCAAAATTGCACCGCTCCGCTGGATTGCGCGCATCTACATTTCGGTCATGCGCGGTACGCCGCTCATGCTGCAGATGTTTGCCATCTACTTTGCCCCGTACTACGTGTTTGGCATTTCGCTCACGCCCGATTCCAAGTGGACGGCGTGCGTCGTGGCATTCATCATCAACTACGCCGGTTACTTTGCCGAGATCTATCGCTCGGGCCTGCAGTCGATTCCGCGTGGTCAATATGAGGCCGCCGAGGTGCTGGGCTACTCGCGTCTGCAGGCGTTTTTGTACATTGTGATGCCGCAAGTTGCCAAACGCATTTTGCCGGCGATGGGCAACGAGATCATCACACTGGTCAAGGACACGTCGCTGGCGTTTGCCATTGGCGTGGGTGAGATGTTCTCGACCGCCAAGGCGCTGGTTGCCTCACAGGTGAGCATGGTGCCGTTTGCGATTGCGGCGTTGATCTACTGGGTCTTTAACTTTGTGGTCGAGATGCTGCTGGGCGCTGCCGAAAAGAAGCTGGACTATTATCATGACTAACTCAGTGATGAAAATCGAAAGCGCGCGTAAGGCGTTTGGCGGCAATGAGGTGCTCAAGGATATCTCACTCGAAGTCAAGCGCGGTGAGGTCGTGGCGATTATCGGGCCTTCGGGCGGCGGTAAGTCCACGCTGCTGCGCTGTGCCACGCTGCTCGAGACGCTCGACGGTGGCTCGCTCTCGTTTGGCGACCTTGCGGTTGCGACGGACGCGGGCTCGGGCACGGTATATGCGAAAGGTGATGTGCCCAAGCAGGCGCGCTCGCACTTTGGCCTGGTGTTCCAGAACTACAATCTGTTTCCGCACTATACCGTGATGAAAAACATCACCGACGCCCCGGTCCGCGTGCTCAAGCGTCCGCGCGAGCAGGCGGAAGCCCGCGCTCACGAGCTGATTGCACAAATGGGGCTGACGGGAAACGAGAACAAGGTGCCGTGTGAGCTTTCGGGCGGTCAGCAGCAGCGCGTGAGTATTGCCCGCGCCCTAGCGCTCGACCCGGAGATCTTGTTCTTTGACGAGCCGACCTCGGCGCTCGATCCCGAGCTGACGGCCGAGGTGCTGCGTGTCATCAAAGACCTCGCTGCGCAGAACATGACGATGGTGATCGTGACCCACGCAATGCAGTTTGCGCGCGATGTTGCCGACCGCGTGGTCTTTATGGATGGCGGTCGTATTGTCGAGGAGGGTCCTGCCGAGCAGGTCATCGACCATCCGCGCGAGCGGCGCACGCGTGAGTTCTTGAGCCGTATCGAGGGGTAGGCTCAGGTATTTACTCAACTATTAATTGAGGCGAAGCCGCCGCAGGTCTTACGGTCTGTGGCGGCTTTTTGTTTGCATCGACGGGGTTCAATAATCGCCCCACAAGCTTGTCTCTTCCTCTCGCCGCCTGTATTCATACGTGTGCCGAAAGGTATGCATGGACAGCCGCCCGTGAGGGTAGGGTGGTGGCATAGGACATTTGGAGGGTGAGTCGGCTCGGCTGCCGACCATGCTGCTCCCGGGATGGCACCGACCGCGAACTCTCCCCGTTGGCGTCGCGCAATGCGCGCGGCCCTGCAAGGAGGTCATCATGGGTGCTCCCAAGACCGGCAATGTAAGGAACGTGGTGCTCGTAGGCCAAGGCGGGGTGGGCAAGACTTCACTCGCCGAGGCCATGCTCCACCTTTCTGGCAAGACCGCCCGTCTGGGCGGCCACGACGGCACCAAGCCCACGCTTGACTATGACCCCGAAGAGGTCAAGCGTGCATTCTCCATCTCGACGACCATTGCGCCGATTGACTGGAAGGGCGCCCGCATCAACGTGCTCGATGCCCCGTGCTACCCCGATTTTATCGGCGACGCCTTTGCCGCGATGAGCGTCTGCGAGACGGCTCTGTTCGTGGTCGACGCCGAGGCCGGCCCGCAGCCGACGACCGTCAAGCTTTGGTATGCCGCCGAGGACCTGCGCCTGGCGCGCGCGGTGTTCGTGAACCGCCTGTCGCGCCCCGAGGCCAGTTTTGCGACCACCATGGAGCTGCTGCAGGAGCGCTTTGGTACGCGTCTGGGCGCCGTGACTCTTCCCTGGGGCGAGGGCGAGGACTTTGACGGCATCATCGACCTGGTGCGCATGAAGGCGCGCCACTGCAACGGCGCCGAGGCCGTTGAGTCGGAGATTCCCGAGGAGTATCGTGCCCAGGCCGAGGAGGCACACGACCATCTGTGCGAGCTGGTGGCCGAGGCCGACGACGAGCTGATGATGAAGTACCTGGAAGGCGAGGAGACGCTGACGCAGGAGGAGCTTGAAGGCCTGCTGTCTAAGGCGATCGCCGAGCGCATCTTTGTGCCGGTCTTTGCGGGCGATTGCATTAAGGAGCAGGGCGTCAACTCGCTGATGGACGACATCGCCACGTACTTCCCGGCGCCGACCGACTACGGCGAGATGCCGCTCATCGACGGTGATTCGCTTAAGATCTCGAGTGACGATGACCGTCCGGTGGCGTTTGTGTTTAAGACACTGGCCGATCCGCAGCAGGGCCGCATCAGCTTTATCAAGGTGCTGACGGGCACGCTTGAGCCGGGTCTTGAGCTGATCAACGCCCGCACGCGCAAGAGCGACCGTCTGGCTCATCTGTATGTGATGTGCGGCCGCGATATGACCGAGGTTGGCCATGCCTATGCCGGCGACATCATCGTGGCGCCCAAGCTGGCTGCCGAGACGGGCGATACGCTCTCGATTACCGGCAAGGTCGAGGCTGCGGCGTTTAAGTTCCCCAACTCGCAGTACCGCATCGCCATTGAGGCCGAGAATCGCGGCGACGAAGAGAAGCTCTACACGTTTATCGAGAAGGCCTGCAAGGCAGACCCGACCATGAGCATCGACCGCGACGAGGAGACTGGCCAGACCATTATCTCCGCCGTTGGTGAGGCGCAGGTTTCGGTGCTGCTCAACCGTCTGGAGGACCGCACCAAGGTCGCCGCCAAGAGCGTGCCGATCCGCATTCCGTATCGCGAGACCATCCGCCGCACGGCGAGCGCCCAGGGTCGCCACAAGAAGCAGACCGGCGGCGCCGGTCAGTACGGCGACTGCTGGCTGCGCGTGGAGCCGCTCATTGGGCCCGACGGCACGAGCGACGGCTACGAGTTTGTGGATGAGGTCGTGGGTGGCCGCATCCCGCGCTCGCTGATTCCCGCCGTGGACAAGGGCGTCCAGGAGACCATGAAGGACGGTATTATTGCCGGCTACCCGCTCACGGGCATTCGCGTCGCGGTGTACGACGGTTCGTATCACAGCGTCGACTCCAACGAGATGGCGTTTCGCGCGGCGGCTCGCATCGGCCTGCGCAAGGCATGCACCGATGCCGACCCGGTGGTGCTGGAGCCCATCGAGGAAATCACGGTGACGATCCCCGAGAGCTATGCCGGCGCCGTGATGGGCGACATCTCGGCCTCGCGCGGTCGCGTGACGGGCATGGAGACCGATGAGCGCGGAGACACCGTGGTCATCGCTCAAGCGCCGCTGGCCGAGCTGACGGATTACTCGACGCGTCTGCGCTCCATCACGCGCGGCACGGGCGACTTTACCATGAAGCCCGCCGGCTACGAGCAGGTTCCCTATGACGTTCAGGCCAAGCTGGTCGAGCGCTATGAGGAGGGTCGCGCCAAGTAGCGTGTGATTTTGCCTGCAATGTAGGTGCTGACGAAAAGGCCGCCCTGGGTAACCGGGGCGGCCTTATTTGATCCCTTGGGGACTGCAAATCGATTCTTGTCGCGGTTAGGGGCTTAATCACCCGAGGCTTGGTTGCGGCCGGTGGAGTAGTCGATCTGCACATGCGGCTGCAGGTTGTAGCAATATACGTGGAAGCACAGTGTCTTGCCGTGGTCCTCGACCGATTGCGCCTCGAGGCGTACGCCACGGCAGACGAGCTCCTCTTCGTTGTACATGGGCGTGACGCGATAGAGCACGTGGTTGCCCGTGTCGCGGATATAGTCGAGGATTTGCTCCTCAAACGGCAACATGCCCGTCTCGTTGAGATAGCGTGTGCCGGTGAGCAGATTCTTGCGGTTGGCGTTTTCGCCGCAGAGCGACCAAGCGATAAGGTGGCAGCGGTTGTAGAGGCTCTGACCCGGAATAAAGTCGTAGCGCTGCTGGTGCCATCCGGCGGGGTGGATACGCGAGATATCCCCGCGCTTGCCTTGACCGAGCGACTCGGGACCCACACAGGCGAGCGCTTTGCGGGTGCGGCCCAAGCTGTCGAGCTTGGAGAACTTCTTAAAGCAGCCCTCTTCGGTAGCTCGCTCGTATTCGTCGAGTGTGAATGATGGCGTGCCCAACGGGTGCGTGCTGTCGGCACGAAGGGCAACGTAGGGGTTGCCGGCGTAGTCGGGAACGCTGCTGAGATAAACACCGCGGGCGCGGTTAAGGTCGGGGTTTTCCACCTCGTCGATGGGGGTGACGTTTGAAGAGGCATCGTCAGCGGTGTCGGTCGTGGCGGATTCAGAGCCATCGCCGGAGTCCTGATCATCTTCGGAGTCCGTGGAGCTCGCTGTTCCCGATTCGAGCCGGGCGACCAAGTCCGCTTCGTCGTCGGTACGGCTGGGACTCTCGTTTTGCTTTTCGGCCAGAGCCGCTGCCTGCTCATCGCTTTGCGGCGACAACAGCTTGGGCGCTCCATCGAGCGACCCTGTGAACAGCGCAAACCCCAGCACCACGGCGGTGCCGATGGAAAGTACTTGCTTGTAGGCGGACTTGCGCGACATTGGGGCTCCTGGATGGGCGGTTAGGAATCTACCAGTCTAGCAGGAGCCGGCAAGGGCCGTTCTGTCGAACAAATACTTAAGATTTGGAATAGACGCTACTGGTTCATTTGTCCCGCGGTCTAGATCGAGGTGGAGTCGAGCCAGTTGAGCTTGCACTCGAGAATGCGCTGCTCGCCGGGTTCGCTGCTTCCGTCAAGTAGGGCGAGCAGCATCTCGGCTGCTTCGCGACCTTCTTGGTCGACGGGCTCGATGATGGTGGAGACGGTCGGTGTGGTGAGATTAGTCCAGTCTTCGCAGTTGAGTCCCAAAAGGCCGATTTGCTGCGGAAGCAGATGGGCCATTGGCTGGAGGGCCTTGTAGACACGGGGAAGTGCCCACTGATTTTGCACGAAGATAAGGGTTCGCTTGGCGGGATTGAACTTGAATTTAAAGTATTCAGTGAGCTCGTTGATTGACGGCTTGTTGTGATCGATGGGAATCGCTTTGTAGAGCTGCCCGTTCGCTGCCAGCGCCTCGGCATACCCCTGAAAACGCTCCATGCGGGTGCGCATTTCGGTCATGTTGGCGGCAATGGAAAAGAAATCTTCGTAGCCGGCGTCGAGGAGTGCCTGTGTGGCGTTGTACACGCCGTCGTAAAGGTTGGTTTTGATCCAGCTGGTACCTGGGCTATAGATGGCCGCATCGAAAAAGACGACCGGCTTGCCGGCGCGTCTAATGCGGTCATGCACGGCTTTGAAGTTTGCCGTGGGCTGGATGATAAAGCCATCGACGCCCAGCGAGAGCATCTTGTCGACGTACATGAGCTCGGTCTCGGGGTTAAAGTTGCTCGTGCAAACGACCGTCTGGTAGCCCGCGGGGAGCATGACCTGCTCCATGCCATTGAGAACGAGCCCCGCCCATTTGTTGGTGTTATCCAAAATGATGATGGCAATGACGTGGGTTTGCTTGCCGGTGAGCGTCTGCGCTTGGGCGTTGGGAACGTATCCGAGTTCCTTAATGACGCGCGCGATTTTGTTCTGCGTCTTCTCGCTAAGCTTTTCTCGTTTGTCGTTGAGGTAATACGAGACGCTTGCCGTCGAGGTTCCCGCCTCTCGAGCGACGTCTGCGATCGTAACGCGCTGTTTTGCCACAGCGACTCCTTCCGACAGATGAGCATTTTCCAACATGATGACTTTGAGTCTTGGTGAAGGATACGCTTCGGTGAGCGGCTTTTTCCTTTCATATGAGTATGCAACAAATGCGGCATACGGGTGGGGTCGAAATTTGTGACCGGCATGCGCATCTGCCGTCTACCGAGAAAATCAAATACTTCTTGACTTTTGAAATCGAGGGCAAAATCGCAGGATTCATTTTTGGTTAAACGCATAACTAAATCGCATAACCAACGCTCTGACCTGCGCGTTTACCGAAATAAGCTGGCATTAAGAAAAACGAGCACCTATATTGTTCTTGTCGAAAAGACAGCAAGTCCAAACGGCAGGGGATGCTCCGGAGGCCTCCGCAAACGGTGTCTTGCGCACGCAACTCTATGAAAAGAGGGAAGCAATGAAGATCGTAGGCGTTGCCGCCTGTACTGTGGGTATCGCCCACACGTATATGGCCCAGAAGGCGATTCAGGATGAATGCGCCGCCCGTGGCATCGAGTGCAAGGTCGAGGCTCAGGGTGGCCTGGGTATCGAGAATGAGCTCACGCAGGAAGACGTGGACTCCGCCGACCTGGTCCTGGAGTCCGTCGACGTGGGTGTCGAGAACGAGGACCGTTTTGAGCAGAAGATGGCCGAGGGCAAGTTCCTGAAGGTCGGCACCTCGGATGTAATCGCCGATCCGGTAAAGATCATCGACCAGGCCATTGAGATCATCAAGGCGACGGGTGGCGCCGTTGACGCGCCCAAGGCCGAGGCCAAGGCAGAGAAGAAGGCCGTCTCCGCTGCCCCGCAGGCCCCGACACCGGCGTCCAAGCAGTCTATCTTTGCCGATCCTGGCAAGACGCTGCTCAATGCATTCAATACCGGCGTTTCCTATTTTATCCCCATCGTCGTTATCGGCGGCGTGTTTCTTGCCTTCTCGCTGGCATCCGGTACCGCCGGCGCCAACGGCATGGAGGTTACGAACCCGCTGATGGTGAGCCTTAACACCATCGGCATGGCCGGCATCTCCATGATGATCCCGGTGCTTGCGGCATACATCTCCTACTCGATGGCCGGCAAGCCCGCGCTCGCCCCCGGTTTTGTCCTGGGCTACCTGGTCAACAACGCAGTCGTTACCCCTAACGGCAACAGCGTTTCGACCGGCTTCTTGGGCGCCATGATCATGGCGGTCATCTGCGGCTACTTTGTCCGCTGGATGAAGACCTGGAAGGTCAACAACACCATCCAGACCATCATGCCCATCCTGATCATCCCGATTCTGACCTCGCTTGTCCTGGGCATGGCCTATATCTACATCCTGGCCACGCCGCTTGGCTTTGTGATGGACTGGCTCACCGGCGTGCTCGGCAGCCTGCAGGGCGGTTCCGCAGTTGTCCTGGGTCTGGTCATTGGCGTTATGACCGCCTTCGATATGGGTGGCCCCATCAACAAGACCGCCTCGACCTTCACCATGGCCATCATGGCCTCCGGCATCTATGGCCCCAACGGCATGTTCCGCGTCGCCGTCGCCATTCCCCCGATTGCCTGCGGCCTTGCTGCGCTCATCGCCAAGAACAAGTTCGATGACGCCGATCGCCAGATGGGTATCTCCGCACTGTTCATGGGCTGCATCGGCATTACCGAGGGCGCTATCCCCTTCGCGGTCAAGGACCTTGGCCACACCCTGCCCGGCATCTGCATCGGCTCTGCCGTGGGCGCGGCGCTCGCCGCCTTCCAGGGTATCGACTGCTACGTCCCGCACGGTGGCTTTATCGTCGCCCTTGCCACCAACAACGTCGCGCTGTTCTGCCTGGACATCGTGATTGGCGCCGTGGTCGCCGCTGCAATCCTGATTGCCATGAAGCCCACGCTCGACAAGCAGGCCAAGTAAACCTTTAAGGACTCCGGTTGTGCGGAGGGATGGATTTGACTCCGCACAACCGCCCCTACACAACAAAATCCATCCGTACTGATAGGGCCCACATCTGGGTCCCAGGGAACTTTTGTCAAAAATCCTCTGGAGAAGGAGAACAAAATGTCCAACCTCACCATCCGCCAGGCCGTTCAGGGCATGCTCAAACTGCAGGATAGCGGCGATCACGCAACCATGGTCGGCATTGGCCCCATGAGCCCCAACCTGATTCAGGCCGTGTTCGAGCTTGCCAAGGACGAGGATTTCCCGCCCATGTTTATCGCCAGCCGCAACCAGGTCGATATGGACGAGATGGGCGCCGGCTACGTCAACGGTTGGGACCAGACGCGCTTTGCCGCCGACATCAAGAAGGTTGCCGACGAGGTGGGTTACACCGGTCCGTACTACCTGTGCCGCGATCACGGCGGTCCGTGGCAGCGCGACGAGGAGCGTAACGCCCACCTGCCCGAGGACGAGGCCATGGAGCTCGCCCGCAAGTCCTTCGTCGCCGACATGGAGGCAGGCTTTGACCTGCTGATGGTCGACCCCACCAAGGACCCCTATCAGATCGGCAAGGTTATTCCGCTCGACGTGGTGCTTCGCCGCACAATCGATCTTATCGACTACCTTGAGCAGTACCGTCGCGAGCATAACCTGCCCGAGGTTGCCTATGAGGTCGGTACCGAGGAGACCAATGGCGGCCTGACCTCCACCGACAAGTACGAGGAGTTCATTTCTCAGCTGCAGCCCGAGCTCGAGAAGCGCGGCTGCCCCATGCCCACCTTTATCGTCGGCCAGACCGGTACGCTCACCCGCTGGACCGAGCAGGTCGGTCATTACAACTTTAAGAATGCCCGCGAGCTCGCCGACATGGCCAAGCGCTACGGTGTGGGCCTGAAGGAGCACAACGCCGACTATCTGGATGACGCGACGCTGCTCGAGCACATCCCGGCTCACGTGACGGCCTCCAATGTCGCCCCTCAGTACGGCACCGAGGAGACCCGCGCTTACCTCAAGCTCTGCGCTACCGAGCAGATCCTGGTCGACAACGGCCTGTGCGACGATCCCTCCGACCTGTATCACACGCTGCTGGTCAAGGCTATCAAGACCGAGCGCTGGCGCAAGTGGATGACCGGCGATGACGTTAACCTGCAGGTTGATGACATCCTGGCAGACGACGAGCTCAGCCTGAAGATTCTGGATGTCTCCGGTCACTACGCCTTCAACGACCCCGAGGTCAAGGAGCAGGTCGAGAAGCTCTACCGCAACCTCGCTGCCCAGGACATCGACGGCAAGCGCTTTGTGATCGAGCACATCAAGCGCCCGATCAAGCAGTACGTCGTCGGTCTTAACCTCAAGGGCGTCACGAGCCGCATCGAGAAGGCTCTCGAGGACTAAGTAGCTTTTCCTACACGACGCCGGGCCTGGGGCATGTCCCAGCCGCAGGCCCGGCACATAGGACAAAGGGACATCCCCTTTGTCCTATTTTTTGAGTTTTGGATTCCTTCGAAGGAGTTTGCACCATGAAGTTCTTTATCGATACCGCCAATCTGGACGAGATTGCCGAGGCCAAGAGCTGGGGCTGCCTGGCCGGTGTTACCACCAACCCGTCCCTGTACGCCAAGACCGGCGGCAAGCTTGCCGACTTTGAGCCGCATATGCTCAAGATTGCCGAGCTCTGCGAGGGCCTGCCCGTGTCCGCCGAGTCTACCGCGACCACTGCCGAGGGTATGATCGAGGAGGGCAAGCGCCTTGCCGCCCTCGCCCCCAACATCGTGGTCAAGCTTCCCGTGTGCGAGGCCGGCCTTGCCGCCTGCCGTGCGCTGGCCGATGCTGGCGTGCGCGTCAACATGACGCTCGTCTTCTCGCCGACGCAGGCCCTTATGGCCGCCAACGCCGGTGCTCGCTACATCAGCCCGTTTGTCGGTCGTTTCGACGACATCGCCGAGGACGGTATCTCGCAGCTCGACAACGTCGTGACCTGCATTAAGAACTACGACTGGACGGGCAAGAACGTCGACGACACCGTCGAGATCATCACCGCCTCGGTTCGTACGCCCAACCACGTAACCCAGGCCGCGCTGCTTGGCGCCGATATCGCGACCGTGCCCATGGCAGCCCTTAAGAAGTGCCTGCACCATCCGCTGACCGATCAGGGCCTTGCCTCGTTCGAGGCCGACTGGCAGAAGGTTGTCGCTCAGGCTTAACGAGTGGATTGCCCCGGCATCGTGTCATCCGGTGCCGGGGTTGTTCTCAAGAGAGGAATTCGTATGACCAACCAGGAGCTGGCGAAGGTCGCCAATGAGGTCAGGAAGGGTGTCGTGACTGCGGTTCACGCGGCCAAGTCGGGACACCCGGGTGGATCGCTCGGTGCTGCCGACATCATGACGTATCTGTACTTTGAGGAAATGAATATCGATCCTGCCGACCCTCACAAGGCCGATCGCGATCGCTTTGTGCTCTCCAAGGGTCACGCGGCGCCGGGCCTGTATTCGGTGTTGGCAAATCGCGGCTATTTTCCCGTCGAAGAGCTCGAGACGCTCCGCCATATTGGCAGCCGACTGCAGGGCCATCCCAACATGAACGACGCCCCTGGCATCGATATGTCCACCGGATCGCTCGGTCAGGGCATCTCTGCTGCAGTTGGAATGGCGCTTGCCGCTAAGCACTGGGGCGACGGCTACCGTGTCTACACGTTGCTGGGCGACGGTGAGTGCGAGGAAGGCCAGGTGTGGGAGGCGGCCATGTTCGCCGGCAACCATGCACTCGACAATCTTGTTGCCGTCGTCGACCACAACGGCTTGCAGATTGACGGCACGATCGATGAAGTCAACTCGGCCATGCCGCTCGCTGACAAGTTCCGCGCCTTTAAGTGGCATGTGATCGAGCTCGCCGACGGTAACGACATGGCGCAGATTGAGGCGGCTTTCGCTGAGGCTCGTGAGGTGACCGGCGTGCCCGTCGCTATCATCGCCGAGACGGTGAAGGGCAAAGGCGTCTCCTTTATGGAGAACCAGGTTGGCTGGCATGGCAAGGCGCCCAATGACGAGCAGTTTGAGCAGGCCATGGCCGAGCTCGCGGCAGCAGGAGAGGAGCTCTAATGGCAGACGTCAAAAAAGTCGCCACGCGCGTAAGCTACGGCGAGGCGCTCGTCGAGCTGGGCAATGAGCACGATGACTTTGTAGTGCTCGATGCCGACCTGGCAGCCGCTACGCAGACGGGTAAGTTTAAGGCTGCTCATGCTGAGCGCTTTTACGATGCCGGCATCGCCGAGAGCAACCTGATGGGTCTTGCCGCCGGCATCGCGACCACGGGCCGCGTTGCTTTTGCGAGCACCTTTGCGATGTTTGCCGCCGGTCGCGCCTACGAGCAGGTCCGCAATTCCATTGGCTACCCGCACCTCAACGTCAAGATTGGCGCTACCCATGCCGGCATTTCGGTGGGCGAGGACGGCGCCACGCACCAGTGCTGCGAGGATATCGCGCTCATGCGCACGATTCCGGGCATGACGGTGGTCGTTCCCGCCGATGACGTCGAGGCTCGCGCTTGCGTGCGCGCCGCCTATGAGCTTGAGGGCCCGGTTTACATGCGCTTCGGCCGCCTGGCAACACCGGTCATTAACGATTACGAGGACTATGAGTTCAAGATTGGTCGCGGCGTGGTCGTGCGCGAGGGGTCCGATGTGACCATCATCGCTTGTGGCCTTATGGTCGCCGAGGCGCTTGAGGCTGCCGAGGCGCTCGCTGCCGATGGCATCGATGCCGAGGTCATCAACATGCATACGATCAAGCCGCTCGACGAGCGTCTGGTGGTTGCCAGCGCCAAGAAGACCGGCCGTGTGGTCACCGCAGAGGAGCATTCGATTGTCGGCGGTCTTGGCGAGGCCGTTGCCTCGGTGCTCACAGAGCAGCACCCGGTGCCCATGCGCCGCGTCGGCGTGCGCGATGTGTACGGCGAGTCCGGTCCTGCGGTCGACTTGCTGCATAAGTACGGTTTGGACGCCGACGGCATCGAAGCCGCGGTCAGGTCCGTGTTGTAGGGAGGGCTTTCCATGGGATTTGTATCTGCCAACCAAGTGACGATTGGCCACGCCGCCGCCTCGCGCGAGGACGCGTTGCATTATCTGTCTGAGCAGGCTGTTGAGCTCGGTTTTGCCGATGACGCATCTGCTGTAGAGGCGGCTTTTATTGCTCGCGAAAACGAGGCCGAGACTGGCCTTGTCGTCGGGTTTGCTGTTCCGCATGCCAAGAGTGACGCGATCCATACGCCGGGCGTTGCCGTGCTCAAGCTGGCCGAGCCCGTCGAGTGGCCGAGCTTTGACGGCGTGCCCGTCGATGTCGCGCTTGCGCTGTACGTGCCCGCCGGCGAAGCTGGAACCACGCATCTACGCCTGCTTTCAAAGGCTGCCGTGATGCTGATGGACGCCGGCTTCCGCGACAAGGTGCGCGCGAGCACCGATCCCGTCGAGATCGCGGAGCTTATTAACGCCGGGCTCGAGGGTTAGGCGTAACCTGCCCGCTCAATCAATTGATCCTTCTCCAAGGAAAAGGGCCGCAACGCCATGCGACGTTGCGGCCCTGCCTATGTTTCCCCAGATAAAACCTGCCAAAATAAACCTATAGGTTACGCCGTTTTACAAACGGCGTAACTGCTTGGCGCTGCGCAGGCCCCGGGCACGGCAATCTGACGTTCAACTTCACGGGCGCGACCAAAAGGTCAGCGCCCGCTTGTTTCACGTCACGTTGCCGCACCCGGAACCTGCTCGCTCACTTATGCTCAACCTGAATTAGCTAATTTGGGACGGGGCTTTTTTGACTAGTTGGGCAACTAGGCTGGCGCAAATAGTCAAAAGTCCCGTCCAAAAAGACCGATCTGGTGTCGCGCCACAAAAACGGCCTATCTACTACGTTTGACCCGCACCGGTCGACCATAGCCGTGTTTTCTGAAAATCGGCAAGCCGTCTACCTGCGGTTTTAATTTCGTGTTTTTCGGCATGGTCGAGGGTGGCCAGCGAAACGTAGTAAATAGGCCCATTTCGTGGCGAGCAGTCCGATTCACGGTTCAAGGCAACCGGCTTCGAATGATCATTTGGAAGTTGCGGTGGAATAGTTCCTGTTTGGGCGCAAAAAGCCGTTAAACAGGAACTATTTCACCGCAACTTATTGGGGCGTTGCTTATCGATTCATGGCTCCGTGGATGTAGGGGGTGACCTCGGGGGAGATGCGGGTGCAGCCCAGCTCGCGCAGCGCGGACTCGATGGCGGCGGGCAGTGGGGTTTTGCCCTCGGCATCGACTGCGATGCCACCGAGGGCGGCAATCTTGGCGACGTCGGACGGGGCTGCCTCGATATGCATGCAGCCGCCGACCAAGCGTGCGCGGACCTGCGAAAGGTCAAGGTCGTGCAGGTAATCCTCGCAGGCGCGAATCAGGTCGACCTTCTCGCGCGTAAGCTCCTCGCCTGTGGGGATTCGCGTGGCGAGACAGGCACCGGCGGGCAGATTCCAGACGGGATAGCCCCATGCGCGCAGCAGCTCGCGCTCCTCTTCCTTGGTAAAGCCGACCTCCATAAGAGGCGAGCGCACGCCGAGCTCCTCGGCGGCACGCATGCCGGGGCGGTAGTCGCCGCGGTCGCTCGCGTTGCTGCCGTCGATGACGGTGGGGAAACCCAGTGACTTGGCGTGGTTGACGATGGCGGTGAAGCCGGCGCGCTTGCAGTGATAGCAGCGGTCGGCGTCATTGCAGGCAACCTGGGGAAGCTGGAGCTGGTCAACCGAAAGATTAAGCACCGGAAGCTTAAAATGCGGGCCCCCATCGGCTTGTCCGTCAACAGATCGCTCAAACGAAGCCTGCTCGGGCGTGCCGATGAGCGGCGTGGTGAGATGGACGAGAAGGGTGTTGGCGGGCATGATGCGGGAGCAAACGGCGGCCAAAAAGCTGCTGTCGACGCCGCCGGAAAAGCCGATGGCGACGCGTCCATATGCCAAAAGCAGCTGCTCGAGCGCTGCGAGTTTGTTCTGAAGCTCCTCTGCGGGTGCGGTGGTGTCTGAAAGCATGAAACGTTCCTTACAGTTGAAAGCTCGGACGAAACTATAATCCTACCGAGCCGCTCGCCATAAGACTTCTATCTATGTAACGAAAGTGCAATATGTATATACGTTATATACAAGTTCGTAAAGTGCGGTAGAGTAGCGGCAATGCAAGCCAATGGGGGGACCGAAATGATCAAGGCTGTCATTTTTGATATGGATGGAACGCTGGTCGACACCGAGCGACTGGGTATTAAGGCGTGGAAGGCGGGCGCTGCCGAGCTGGGGCTCGCGATTGATGACGCGCTGATTCATCAGTTTATCGGCCGTACGCTGGTAGATGTCATGGGCATTCTCGAGGAGCACTACGGTAGCCACGAGACCGCCGAGGCGATTTATGTCCGCCACAAGGAGATTCGCGACGAGATGGTCAAGACCGAGCTGGAGCTTAAGGCCGGCGCTGCCGAGTGCATAGACGAGCTGCTGGCTGCGGGCTATCACGTGGGCCTAGCGACGTCGTCGCGCCACGTTACGGCCGAGCGCAACCTTAAGATGGTCGGCCTGTTCAACAAGTTTGAGACGGTGACCTGCGGCGAGGAGGTCGAGCATGGCAAGCCCGACCCCGAGATGTACCTGCTGGCCTGCAAGCGTGCGGGTTTTGCTCCCGAGGAGTGCGCTGTGGTCGAGGACTCGCGCAACGGCTGCGTCTCGGGCATCACGGCGGGATGCCATGTCTTTGCCGTTCCCGACATTGTGCCGCTGCCGCAGGACGTGGTGGACGGTTGCAACGCCGTGCTCGACACGCTGTTCGATCTGACGGCGGCGGTCAGGGCCGTGCGCTAGCGTGCGCGTGAGCCGCCATGCCCTGCGTCTGATCACGCAGGACGGCGACGGCAACGGTGCCCGCGTGGAGGCGCTGACGCAGCCGGCCCCTCTTATCACGCCAAGATTGCTGTTTTGACCGATAAGAGGGGCATTGTGCTTTAAGCGACTGGGGCTGCGGCCTTGGTAAGGAGCTGGCGGAGGGTTATGACGCTACAAGTTACTCCAGGAGCCAGTCGATCACGTTGCGCTTGCGGACTCCTTCGTAGTTCGCGTCCGCAAACAGCGTGTCGAGCGTAAGAAGTGTCTTGGGGTAGTTGTCTCGGACTTTCTTAAAGGGGGCCAACTCTCGATTGAGGGTGGTTTCGTCGAGGGTTGTGGCTGAAACCTGAAAATAGGCTGTCTCGTCTGAGTTTAGGGCAACAAAATCGATTTCCCCGCCGTCGATATCGCCCACGTAGACGTCGTATCCACGGCGTAGGAGCTCGAGATAAACAACATTTTCGAGGATATGACCGATATCGCTGCTTTGGGTTTTGACAAGAGCGCCTCTAAGTCCAAGGTCGACGGCGTAGTATTTGCCGTTTGTTGTAAGAA
>CABQHT010000043.1 GCA_902464035.1 uncultured Collinsella sp.
CGGCCCGCCCGCCCCTGGCGCCCGGGCCGCGACAAGTTCCTCCCCGTCAGCCGCGCCGACATGGATGCGCGTGGTTGGGACCAGTGCGACTTTGTCTACATCTGCGGCGACGCCTACGTGGACCACCCCAGCTTTGGTATGGCCATCATCAGCCGCGTACTCGACGCACACGGCTACAAAGTGGGCATTATCTGTCAGCCCGACTGGACCGACCCCGCCAGCATCACGGTGCTCGGCGAGCCGCGCCTGGGCTTTCTCGTCAGCGCCGGCAACATGGACTCCATGGTCAACCACTATTCGGTGACCAAGCACCGCCGCCACACCGACGCCTATACCCCTGGTGGCGAGGAGGGGCGCCGTCCCAATCGTGCCGTCACGGTCTACGGCAACCTCATCCGCCAGACGTTCAAGGACGCCCCCATCATCATCGGCGGCATCGAGGCGAGCCTGCGCCGTCTGGCCCACTACGACTACTGGCAGGACAAGCTCAAGCGCTCGGTACTGCTCGACTCGGGCGCCGACATCCTCATCTACGGCATGGGCGAGCACGCGATTGTCGAGATCGCCGACGCGCTCGACGCGGGACTGCCCGTCGACCAGATCACCTATATCAACGGCACCGTCTACCGCACGGGTTCGCTCGACGAGGTCTACGACTACGACCTGCTGCCCAGCTGGGACGACCTTACCGCCGACAAGCTCAACTACGCGCGCAGCTTTAATGTGCAGCAGCAGAACATGGACCCCATCACCGGGCATCGTCTGGTAGAGCCCTACCCCAACAGCGTCTATGTGGTGCAGAACCCGCCGTCGGCGACGCTCACCACCGATGAGATGGACGAGGTGGCCGAGCTTCCCTACGCCCGCGATTGGCATCCCGACTACGACGCGGCGGGCGGCGTACCGGCCTTTGCCGAAATCAAATTTTCCATTAGCTCCAACCGCGGCTGTTTTGGCGAGTGCTCGTTTTGCGCCCTCACCTTCCATCAGGGCCGCGTACTGCAGATGCGCAGCCACGACTCAATCATGCGCGAGGCAGAGCTGCTCACGCGCGATCCCGAGTTTAAGGGCTATATCAACGACGTGGGCGGACCGACGGCCAACTTTAGCCGCCCTGCCTGCGACAAGCAGCTCGAGCACGGCGTGTGCAAGAACAAGCGCTGCCTGTGGCCGAGTGTGTGCAAGAACATGGTGGTCGACGAGAGCGGCTACACACAGTTGCTGCGCGACCTGCGCCAGCTGCCGGGCGTCAAGAAGGTCTTCGTCCGCAGCGGCATCCGCTTTGACTACACCATGGCCGATGCCTCGGACGAGTTTTTACGCGAGCTGCTGGAACACCATGTCTCGGGCCAGCTACGCGTAGCGCCCGAGCACGTGAGCGACGCGGTGCTGTCCGTGATGGGCAAGCCGAGCCGCGCCGTCTACGACGCGTTCTGCCGTAAATTTGAACGCCTGAACCGTGAATACGGACTCAAGCAGTACGTAGTGCCGTATCTGATCTCGAGCCATCCCGGCTCGACGATGAAGGAAGCCGTGAACCTGGCCGAGGCCGTACGCGACATGGGTTATATGCCCGAGCAGGTACAGGACTTCTACCCCACACCGTCCACCATGTCGACCTGCATGTACTACACCGGCGTGGATCCGCGTACCATGCAGCCGATCTACGTGGCGCGTGACCCGCACGAGAAGGCCATGCAGCGTGCGCTCATCCAGTATCGCAAACCCGAGAACTACAAGCTGGTACGCGAGGCGTTGGAAAAGGCCGGCCGCCGCGATCTGATTGGCTACACCAAGCATTGTCTGATCCGCCCCGTGCCGCCGCGCCCGGGCGAGACGTCTGCTGGCGGTGGGCATGGCACCGGCAAGAAGGGCGGCAAGGCCCACGGTGGTGCTGGCAGCAAGGGGCCCAAGGGCAGCAAGGGGCACGGCGGCATGTCGCGCGCGCAAAACACTGCCGGGCGCAACCGTGCAGCTCAGGGGCGTCAGGGTGCCAACGGAGGCGGACGCCGCAACTAGGGCAGCGGTGCTGTCGCTATGCCCGTCTCGCATGCGTGGCGCAGTGAGCGCATCGTCTCCACGAGGATGATGCCGGCTATGGTGACCGTGATTACCACGTCGAGCGGTGTGTTCACAAACCACAACAGACCCATCAGGTACGACCCGGCATTAAAGGCAAAGTGCAGCAGAATCGTATAGCGAAGCTTTCCGGTGGTCACGAGCACCCAACCAAAAATGATGCCCGCGGCACCCGCATAGCAGCCCTGCACCCAGTTCATGTGCATAAAGCCAAAGATGGCCGCCTGCAGCACGATTGCCGCGGCGATACCCCGCGCGCTCGGGGCCGCCCAGGGTACCATGGCGCCGTCCTGCGCGCTCGCACGACGCCGCCGCTTCCAAAGTGGGCGACATTGGGGGTTAAACGCCCGGAGTGAAAACTCAAAGATGACGCCGCGTACCAGGAGCTCTTCACAAAACGGCGCACCGAGCACCGTGGTCAGGACGGCAAGAAGGTTGGTATCGCCCATGCCTGTTTCCTCGACGAGCTCGCTATAGTCTGCCGCAACCTCGGGCAGCAGCGACAGCACGCCGTCGCATAGGTAGCTAATAACTACCTGCATGGATAGGCCAATCACGACAACGCATGCGATGCGCTTCCATGCAGCATTTGCTCCCCCGCCGAGCGGGCGCTCACCTTGCCGGCGCGCCATGAAGGAGCGGGGCCACAGATAGCGCCACCACAGCAGCGCCATCAAAAACGACGCCGTCTGAGCGGCGGCTTGAAGCAGTTGAATATCGAGGTCGTCAATCGAGAAATCCATGAACACCGATGCGACACCCAAGGCAGAAAACAGCACCATGCTCAGAGCAATATCGGCAGCAACGACACCCAAACAAGCAAGTGTCCACACCAGCGCATTAAACATGCCAGCCTCCCGGCAGGTAGTCATTTAAGAACGTCCCCAACGACTAGTCATTGGGGACGTTCTTTAACGACTAGTTGTTGGGGACAGTCTTTGCCAAAAGCCCCGTTGGGCGAGATGTCGAACGGGAAGGTGCCGCAGCGATTGAACGCGGCGATGAACATGCGGATGGCGTTGGACGGCGTGGTGCCCACGAGCTGGGTTGCCGCCGCGAAGGCCGCCTTCTCCTCGGGCAAGACCTTCGCGACTACAGGGGTCATGTGTTCTGCCATGGCGCTTCCTTTTTGAAACGACGGTGGTGCGGATAGATGCGGGCCATGCGGCTGGGCGACGGGCTGTGAAGGCAACCCGATTGGCCCGCATCCGGAGTTTGTTTCTGCGGCGTTGGTATTACTTGGTATTCCTAAGTATTACCCCGCAGATAGAATAGCACATCTGCCCCTGTAGGGGCAGATGAAAACGGATCATTTTGTTGTTGAATTTGGACTTAGATGAGCTTCTAAAGCGTGATGATATCCGAGATGTTGAGGGCCTGAGCATCGGCGGCATCGTGCGTAGCGAGCAAGAGCGTGCGGCTGTCGAGCAGGTCGAGCACGACCTCGGCGCATGCGTCGCGCGCAGCGGTATCTAAACCGGTAAAGGGCTCGTCAAGAATCACCGCGCCGCCCGGGCACAGCAGGGCTCGAGCGATCTCGACGCGACGGCGCTGCCCGCCCGAAAGATCGGCAACGCAAGCATTCACGTCGACCCCCGGCACCAGCAGGCGCAACAGGGCCGCAGCACTCGAGGCGTCCACGCGTGCGTCGGCGCACACCAGCACGTTATCCAGCGCCGAGGCGGACTCGACCAAGCGTGCATCCTGAAACACCATCGAGCACGGCGCGCACTCCCCCGCCGCCAGCACAAGCAACGTCGACTTGCCCACACCCGAGGCGCCCATCACACAGATACGCCCACCCGCGGGCACGTTGAGCACCAGGCCGTCCAGCGCCGGCACCCAGGGCGCGCGATCGCCCACGGCAAGCGCAAGCTCCGCTGCAGCGCCATCGCTCGCAGCCCCCGCACGCCCGCGAGCGCCGCGCCCATGTGCCCGCACGGCCACGCGCCACACCACAGGCCCCGAAACCCGCATCAGCCACACCAGCACGCGCTCACACGCCCACGAGGCGGCAACGACCAGCACGGTCCACGCCAGCAGATCAGCCGTCTCGATCAAAAGCTTTGCCTGATAGATGCGCTCACCCACGGTGCCCACCGCCATGCCGATAAGCTCGGCTGCCACGCCGGCCTTCCAGCTCATGCCAATCACGGCACGGGCGCACGAAAGCACAAACGGCAGGACTTCGCGCCAGGTATGGGCGCAAAACAGTCGCCAGCCTCGCACGCCATGCAGGCGGAACATCTGCTTCAGCGATTTATTCACCTGTGCCAAGCCCTCGGCCAGCGAAAAATACACGCCCGGCAGCGCCATCAAAAAGACTGCCGCGATGCTCACGCGCGCCGACCCCAGCCAGATAAGCAACAGGACCACCACGCAGGCGACCGGCGTCGCCTTTACAAACGACAACGCCGGAGCCACCAGGTGCGCAAACGCACGCGAACGTGACGAAATCCCGGCAAGTACGCCACCACACACCGCGGCAAGCGCCAACCCGCCCAGTATCCGCGCGCCCGAGCCCGCCAAAATCGCCCAGGTACCGCCATCGCACACCAGGCGCAGCAGCGCCAAGGCAACAGCGCCCGGCCCCGGCAAGATCAGCGGCTGCGCCACCAGCGCCGCCACCAGCATCCACACGGCAAGCCAAAAGGCGGGGACGGCACCTGCTGCCGCCACCGCCTTCGTACGCTCTGTCATTTGTCGAGCAAACGCACGCACGGGCTACTCCATGTAGTAGAAATCGTCAGCCGGGAGCTTGCCGCCCACGGCGCTCGCATCCGCATCGGCCAGCACCTGCAGGTACCCACCGAGCGCCACCTTCATATCTTTCCCCGTCTGGCAGACAAGCATGCACCCGGGAATCGCCTTCTCGGCGATCTTGGCGTTGTCCACGATGCCGGCATCGACCACAGCCTGCGCCCAGTCTGCCGGTGCCGCATTGACAGCCTTAACGCTCGCCGCATGGCAGCTCAAGAACTCCGCCACGGCATCGGGATGTTCCTCGGCAAACGCGCGGCGCACCACGGTCACACCCGTCAGCAGGCGCGAGCCCGTATCACCCGCCAGCTCGTCCCACACATCGGTCAGGCTCACCGGCGCCGACAGTTTGCCTTCGCTCTTGGCGATGGCAGCGGTCTTGAACGGCTCGGGCAGCACGCCCACGGCAGACGGGTCGGCAAGCAGGGCCGACAGCACCTCGGTGGGCTCGCTCTTAAACTCGAGCGTCACCTGGCCGGTCAGGCCCGCGCGCTCCAGCAAGTAGTTCATGACGTACTCCGGCGTGGTGCCCTTGCCCGTCATATAGACGGTATGGCCCGCCAGATCGCCAAACGAGGCTACACTCGCGTCGCCCGTCACAACGTTCAGCACACCCAGCGTGTTGATGTCGATGACCTGCACCGCGCCCTCGGTCTTGTTGTACAGCACGCTCGCCACGTTGGCGGGCACCAGGGCAATGTCGATATCGCCCTGAATGACCTTGGGCACGATCTCATCGGCGGCAGTGTTGATCGCAAAGTCGAACTCATTGTCCGTCTCGCCATCGGCAGCCTGGTCCATAAACTGCACCAGGCCAATCGAGGTCGGCCCCTTGAGCGAGGCGACGTGCACCTCAACCGACTCTGCAGCAGCACCGGCGCCGTCCGTGGCTGCCGAGCCCGCGGCGGACCCGGCACCGGCAGCCCCGCCGCTACAGCCCGCGAGCGCAAGCGACAGAGCGCCCGTGACGAGCGCCGAGGCAAACCCCCGGCGCGACAGCTCAAAATCAAACGCGCGCATCGCTAGCACGTCCCTTCGTTAGGCATCGACCAGGCGTGATGGTCGGTATGCAGCAACTCCTCGGCCAGCGGTGAGAGCGACTCGCCCAAAAACTCGCTATAGCACGCCTGGACATCGGGATTCTCGTGCGAGAAGCGAATGTCCGCCTTCGCATCCAGGCCCCACAGCACCTGGCCGCGCTCAGCTGCCAGCTCGCAGCCGTCGTGGATGGGCTGTCCGCCGCCGCCGACGCAGCCGCCCGGGCACGCCATGACCTCGACGAAGTCATAGCTCACGCGGCCGTCGCGAATCGCGTCGAGCAGGCGGGCGGTATTGCCCAGCCCGTGTGCCACGGCGACGCGCACCTTGGTGCCCTCGATATCGGCCACGGCTTCCTTCCAGCCGTCCAGACCGCGCACGTCGGTGAAGAAGTCGGCGTCGGGGTTCTTGCCCGTCACCAGGTAATATGCCGAGCGCACGGCAGCCTCCATCACGCCGCCCGTGGCACCAAAGATCACACCCGCGCCCGTGCCAAAGCCCAGCGGCGTATCCAGCGGCTCCTCGGTAAGCGTGTCGACGCTCACGTGGCTCGCGCGGATCATGCGCACCATCTCGCGCACCGTCAGCGCAACGTCCACGTCGGGTGCGCCGCCCTCGCCCACCATGCTCGGCAGCGCACACTCGGCCTTCTTGGCCGTACACGGCATAACGGACACCACAAACAGGCGCTCGGGCTCCACGCCCAGCACCTTGGCGTAGTAGGTCTTGGCGATGGCGCCGAACATCTGCTGCGGCGACTTGGACGTGGACAGGCTGTCGACAAACTCCGGATAACGCGCCTTCACAAAGCGCACCCAGCCCGGGCAGCAACTCGTGAACATGGGCCAGCCGCGGCTGTCGCCCTCGCCCTTGGCGGCGGCGCCCAGGCGCTCGAGCAGCTCGGAGCCCTCCTCCATAATGGTGAGGTCGGCCGAGAAATCGGTATCGAACACGTACTCAAAGCCCACACGGCGCAGCGCGCAAGCCAGGCGCTCGACGGTAGCCTCCTCGCGAGACATGCCGAGTTCCTCGCCCCAGGCGCTGCGCACGGCAGGCGCGATCTGCACCAGCACGATCTTGTCGGGATTAGTGAGCGCGTCAAACACGGTCTCGGTATCGTCGCGCTCGCGCAGTGCGCCCGTCGGGCAATGCGTAATGCACTGGCCGCACGCGACGCAATCGGTCTTGCCGATCGGCGCGCGCCCGCGGGTACCCACGGCGGTATGCGTGGCGCGGTTGGTCAGGTCCCAAATCCCTAGGCCCTGCACGCTCTCGCACACCTTGATGCAGCGCATGCATTTAATGCACTTGTCGTTTTCGCGGATGATGGGAAAATCGAAATCCCAGCCCTCGCCCGCCAAATGCCTTTGATACGGCAGATAGAAAATGCCCAGGTCGTTGGCGATGGTCTGTAGATTGCAGTTGCCGCTGCGCACGCAGCTCGTGCACTGCGAATCGTGCTGGGACAGCAGCAGCTGCACGTTGGTGCGACGCGCCTCGCGGGCCTTGGGGCTGTTGGTGTGGACCACCATGCCGTCGAGCACGTAGTTGTTGCAGGCGGCAACCAGCTGGTCGCAGCCCTCAACCTCGACCACGCATACGCGGCAGCCGCCGATCTCGTTTAGATCGCGCAGGTAGCACAGGGTGGGAATCTGGATGCTGACGGACTTGGCCGCATCCAGGATCGTGGTGTGCTCGGGAACCACGACCTCGCAATTATCGATAGTGAGCTTGACCATGTTATGCGCTCCGTTTTCGGTGTTGTCGCTGACGGTGGTGTTGTTGGGCTCTACCATTCCAGGTTCCTCCCTCCGCGGAACGCGCCAAAGCCAAAGTGATCGCAACGCAGGCAGCGGCTCGCCTCCTGGCGCGCCTCCTGCTCGGTGAGACCCTGCTCGACCAGATCCCAATCGTGAATACGCTCGCCGGCCTCGCGCTCGCCCAGCTCGCAGCGGCCGCACTCATGCTTGCCCTTAAACTGGACGGTCGGCAGCTCGACCTCGAGCTTGATCTTGTGGTCAAAGCCCAGGTAGCGGTCGATATTTGCCGAAGCCACGCGGCCGGCGTTGATGGCACGGATGACGGTGGCGGGACCGGTCTGGCAGTCACCGCCGCTAAAGAGGCCATCGAAGTTGGGCACGGCGCCATCCGAATCGGTGACCACGCAGCCCCACTTACAAGCGATGCCCATGTCCTCAAACGGCTTGGAATCGATGTCCTGGCCAATGGCCACAAACACGCGCTCGCAGGGAATGACGCGCTCGGGCGTGGCGGCGGCACGCGGGGCCGGACGCCCACGACGGGGCTCGCCGATAATCTGCGGCTGCACGCGCAGGCCACTCACGCGACCTTCCTCGCCCGTCTCGATAGCGAGCGGGGCGGTCAACTCCAGCACCTCGCAGCCCTCGGCCTGGGCGCCGGCGATCTCGGCGTCCTGGGCCGTCATGTCGCAGATGCGACGGCGGTAGACGATGCTCACCTTTTCGGCACCGCAGCGCACGGCGGAGCGCGCCACGTCCATGGCCACGTTACCGCCGCCGATGACGCACACGCGCTGGCCGCTCAGGTCGGGCAGCTCGTCATCGCCGATGGCGCGCAGCATCTTGACGGCCGACTCCACGCCGGGAGCCTCTTCGCCCGGAAGGCCGAGCTTCTTATCGCTGTGGGCGCCAATGGCCAGGTAGACGGCATCGAACTCGTCGCGCAGACGGGCAAGCTCCTCGCCGTTGACGGAGTGGTCGAGCTCCACGTCGATTCCGGCGCTCAAGATCCAGTCGATCTCGGCCTGCAGGCGCTCGCGCGGCAGACGATAGCTGGGGATGCCGTAGCGCAGCATGCCGCCCAGGTGGTGGCGCTGCTCCAAGATGGTCACCTTGTGGCCCATCACGGCCAGGTAGTAAGCGCAAGAAAGACCGGCCGGGCCGCCGCCGATCACGGCGACGCGCTTCCCGGTGTTGTCCACCACATGCGGCTTGTGGTCGTTGAGGTCGCTATGCTCAACGGCAAAACGCTTGAGGGCGAGGATGTTCATGGGGTCGTCGACCATGCCACGGCGGCAGTGCATCTCGCAGGGATGCTCGCACACCAGGCCGCAGACGAGCGGCAGCGGATTGTTCTTGCGGATGACCTTGACGGCGTCGGCATAGCGGCCGGCCTCGACCAGCGAAATGTACCCGGGAATGTCGACGTGCGCCGGGCAGCCCGAAACGCACGGGACGCGGGCCTCGCGGTCAAAGCCGCAGGAGTGCTCGCGAATGTGGTGCTCAAAATCGTCGCGGAAGCCGCGAATGGCCGTGAGTGCCATGGCGCCAGCTTCGTAGCCGATGGCGCAGTCGCTCGAAAGGTAGATGGTGCGGGCGGTGCGCTCAATCAAGTTGAGCGTGGACTCGTCGGCGCGGCCCTCGAGCACATCGGCGAGCAGGTCGCTCAGCGCGCTCAGGCCCACGCGGCAGGGCGTGCACTTGCCGCAGCTCTGGGTGGAGCACAGATTGACGAGCGCTGCCGTAAACTCAACGGGGCACGGGGCGAGCGAACTCACCGCCAGACGACGTCCGAGCGCATCGTGCAGGTCGTCCATGACGGCCTGAGCGTGGCTGCGTTCCATTACGTGCAGTCGAGCCATAAGATCCCCTCTCACATGGCAGCCCGGAGGCGAGGCCGGGCGAAGTTGCTACACGCACAACACTGACCTAAAAAGTTGTTAGGTCTCCACGCAGTTCGGCAGGCGGTATGAAATGTCACCCTCGGCGGTGAAATAGAACATTACCGCAGATAAATGCCATATTTGATAAAACGCGTTACCAAATGACAATGCCCCGCCCACGCAATCACGTGGACGGGGCATTGCTCCAGGTATGCGGCCAGCGACCCTGTTGCTTTTACTTAAGCTCGGGCCAGTAACCCTTGTTGGCCTCGATCATGTCGTCGAGAACCTCCTTGGCGACCTTCATCGAAGGCACGGTCTTGTTCAGCGTAAAGGCCTTGAGCGCCTTCTCGTAAGAACCCTCGATCGTAGCCTCGACCACGAGCTTCTCGGAGTTCAGCTGCTGCATCATGAGGCCCTGCTGGAACAGAGGAATGTTGTCGCGGCTGATGACCTCGGGGCCATTCTTGCCAATGTAGGCAGGCAGCTCGACCATAGAGTCGTAGGGCATGTTGGGGATAGCGCCCTTGTTCTCGCAAATGACCAGGAAGCGCTGCTTGGTGTCGTTCTTCAGAGCGATAGCCAGATCGGCAATCCAGTCGCCGTGGCTGCCCGCATAGAACGTGCTCTCGTCGATCTCGCCCGTCTTCTCGTAGTGGTCGATGCCGTCGAAGAGGTTCTTCTCACGCGTCTCCTCAACCTCGTTAGCACGGGTGCGCTCGGGGTTGGAATGCTCGACGAACTCCTTCTGCTGCAGGTAGTAGTTCAGATACGTGTTGGGCAGGTACTCCGGGAAGCACTCCATGATCTCGTACTCGCCCTTCCAGACGTAGTACCAGCTGCCCTTGGTGTGGCGGTTCTGCTCGGGGTGCTCGTCAGTGGCCTCCTCGGGCTTCTTTGCCATGAGCGAGCCCATGCCCTTGAGGTAGGAGTCGGGCAGCAGAATCTCATGCTCCTTGATGTACTCGCGCAGCTGCGGGAGCACCTCCTCGCCCTTGTGGCGAATCGAGGTGAACCAACCAAAGTGGTTGAGGCCAAAGTAATCGTACTCGACATCCTTCTTGTCGATATCGAGTGCGGCGCAAACCACGTCGATGATCGCGATCGGCATGTCGCAGATGTTGATGATGCGAGCGTTGGGACGCAGCACGCGGCAGCCCTCGGACACGATGGCGGCAGGGTTGGAGTAGTTGAGAATCCAGTAGTCCTTCTTGGCGTACTTCTCAACGTCATCGATCAGCTCGACCATGGGGAAGATGGTGCGCATGCCGTAGGCAAGGCCGCCGCAGCCGCAGGTCTCCTGACCCACGCAGCCGTGACGCAGCGGAATCTTCTCGTCCTGCTCACGCATGGCGTAGCCGCCCACGCGCATCTGGGCAAACACGAAGCTCGCGTCGGTAAAAGCCGTCTCCTTGTCGGTGGTCACCGTAAGCTTGATGTTCAGGCCAAGGTCCTCGTGCAAAATCCAGTCCACGAGCACGCCGATCTTGCGCTGACGCTCCTCGTTGATGTCGTACAGACGAATCTCGTCAACGTCGAGCTCGTCCTTGCGCAGGGCGATGGACTTGACGATGCCGGGGGTAAAGGTGGATCCGCCACCACACAGAGTAATGATCATTGTTTACTGCTCCTTCTCAATTGCGTTTTCGACCTTGTCGCGCATCTCGGCGACCTTCATGCCAAAGATGATCTGGATATTGTTGCCGTTGCGGTTGATGCCGCTGTTGGGCACGTGGTTGATGAGGCTCTCATCGATGAGGTCCGGGTTCTTAACGTTCACGCGAAGACGCGTAAAGCAGTTCTCGAGCTCCTCGATGTTGTCCTTGCCGCCAAGACCTGCGACCAGGTCGGCAATGCCTGCATCGACGCCCTCTGCGGGAGCTGCGGCAACAGCGCCCTGCTTCACCGCGACAGACGCGGCGGCCTCGCCCTCGGCAACGGACTCGGCGAGCTCGGACTCCTCCTCGCGGCCAGGCGTGTGGAGGTTGAGCTTCTTAATCAGGAAGGTGAAGAGGAAGAAGTACAGAGCGGCGTTGACGACTCCGAGCACGAGCATCATCGGCCAGTTGGTCTTATCGACACCAAGAACCAGGTTGGAAACCACGATGTTGATGATGCCGCCTGCAGTCGAAGCGGGCACGGAGAGGACCTTGAGCAGGACCAGGAAGATACCGGAAAGAACCGAGTGAACAACAAAGAGCACGGGAGCGGCAAAGACAAAGAGGAAGTCCATGGGCTCGGTGACACAGGAGAGCACGGCGGTGATGATCAGCGGGATGATAACGGCCTTGGTCTTATCCTTGTTCCCCTTGTAAGCGGTGAAGATAAAGGCGAGACCGATACCGATGTAGGGCCACAGGTTGTTGAAGGTGTAGCTGTTGAAGTAGGTGCTATCGGAGAAGGGCTGGCCCGTCATTGCCATCTCGGCAACACGAATGGGATAGGCGCCGGCGATAACCTGATCACCCAGCGTAAGGGTGCCGCCCACATCGGAGAACTGGAACGGGGTGTAGATGAGGTGATGCAGACCAGTGGGAACGAGCAGCTTGTTGAGCATACCGTAGATAAACAGACCGATGTTGCCCGACTCCTTAATGATGCCGGCAACGGAGGAGATGGCACCCTGGACAGGAGGCCAAACGATGCAGAAGCCCGCGCCCATGATCCAGGAGATGATGATCATGATCAGGAACGGAAAGCGAACGCCCGAGAACATCGAAAGGGCAATGGGGAACTGCTTGTTCGAGTACTTGTTGAACACGGCACCGGTGATGCAACCCAGGATGATGCCACCAAACACGCCGGTATCGAGCACCTGGATGCCCATAACGGTGGCCTGGCCGGTTCCGGTAAGACCGAGCATGCCGCTCGCATCGGCAAGAGAGCCGGTGGCGTTGAGCACGATGTTGTTAGCCTGCAGGAACAGGAAGAACGACATCAGGGCGATCAGCGAAGCATGGCCCTTGTTCTTCTTTGCCATGGCGCCGGCGATGCCCACGCAGAACAGAATCGAGAGGTTGTTGATGATAAACATCAGCGACTGATAGACAACGGCGCCCACAAGCTGGAACGGACCGGAGCCCAGTACGGGGACCAAAGCGCAGATGGTCTTGTTGGTCAGAATGATGCCCACGATGAGCAGAATGCCGGCAACCGAGAGATACATCATCGGCTGGACGATTGACTTCGCGAACACCTCCAACGGCGCTTTGAAATTGAACTTCTTTTTTGCGGTCATAGCGGTACTCCCCTTCCTTTTCCGCAAATTAAGACAGATGTGCCCTGGACAAGGCCATAAGCCCTGCCTTATATCAATCGATGTGTGGGCACGTTATGCTTAGAGACCGGGTTCTCCAAGCAGGTTAACAATGTGATATGCGAGATAGCTCTTCTCGGCATCGGTAACGACAACGTTATAGGTAGACGACAAGTGGGCGGCTATGGCGTCCGCGCACGAGAACGCGCACGGATACTTAGTTTCATCGATTCGGAACAGTGCATCGTCATTGATCTGCCCGGCCGCGGGGTCAAGCGCCCGCTGTGCGAAAAACTGCAGGTGGCGGACGAAACGCTCATAGGGCAGCGAGGTGTCATCGAGGGTCGTAGCATAGCGCTCGGAAACAATCGCGAGCACGTCGCGAACAAGCTGGACCGAGATGATGAGACGGTCGGAGCGTTGCGGCATGGTGGCGTTGACGATATGCAGCGTAATAAAACCCTGCTCTTCTTCGCTCATCTGGATGCCCATATACTCCTTGACAATCTGCAGCGCACGGCCCGCAAGCGCGTACTCCTTGCGATAGAACTGCTGGATCTCGAGCAGCAACGGATTCTCACAGGAGACGCCCTTGCGCTCGCGCTCCAAAGCAAGGCCGATATGGTCTGCGAGAGCAATGAGGATCTTGTCGTTGATATCAACATTGAGCTCTCGACGGAGCATCTGAACAATGTCCTCGGCAATCACGAGGTTGACGGTGGGGATGGACTCCAAAAGATGTGCCAAGCGGTCAATCGTACGCGAATCCTGAGAAGTGCCCTCCTGCAGCGCATAGGTCTTTTCGACCGATGCTTCATCGATAGCGTCGCCGGCATGACGGCCAAAGCAGAGGCCTCGACCGATGACAATGAGCTCGGAGCCATCGTCCGAAGTGACCATTGCGACGTTATTGTTGAAAACTCGCTTGATAACCACGGTACCCACCACAAGAATTTACTCGGAAAGCCAGACGACAGGCTCTTTAACAGCAACAGGGCCGGAAGCGTGCTCACGAAGAGTCGAGTTCTCCGAACGCTCGCACACGATAACGAAGACCGTGGGATCGAAGCCGGCGGCGCAGACCGCGTCGAAATCGACCTCGACGAGGGGCTGGCCCGCGTCGACATGGTCACCCTGAGCAACAAGCGCATGGAAGCCCTTGCCCTCAAGTTTAACAGTGTCGATTCCGATATGCAGCATCACCTGAGCAGAGCTGTCGTCGGACATGATGCCCAGCGCGTGCTCGGTCGGGAACAGCGCCGCGACGGTACCGGAGACAGGAGCGCACACCGTTCCCTCTTGGGGAACCACGGCAACGCCATCGCCCACAGCACGGCTGCTAAAAGCGGGATCATTGGTTTTTTCTAGGTGAACAAGCTCGCCGGAAACGGGGGCGAGGATTTCGAACTCGGAAGTTGCAGTCTTCTGCTCATCCGAACCGCCCATCAGGCGAGAAAAGAAACCCATGGTGGCATGTCCCTTCATAAATATAGCCCAACCAAAATCAAGCGAATGCATCCATAGAGACACACCCGTTCAAAGACTTTGGTTAGGCCCACGTCCGAGGGACTCGGTAACCTTCCGCATTTCTTTTTACGGGAGCTATTGTAGACAAGCCCAAAGCCAGAACAATCATTATGACCGGTGAACGGTATTTATTCTTCGATAAACGGCATTTAGGCAGCACTTGGGGACGTTCCTTTTCTGCCGGCACCCAGGGACACTCCTTGCTCTGACCTCTTTGCACTAAAAAGGGCCCCGAGCGTAGTTGCTCGGGGCCCTTGGTTCACCTCGCTCTAGTGGGCGATGCGTATGCTATTTGCGCTTGCCGCCGCCGTCACCGGGGCGGCGGGAGCTGCCGCCGCGCTTACCGCCACGATTGTTACCATAGCTGCCACGGTTATCGCGACCGCCGGCGCGACCGCCGCGGGAGCCGGCCTGGTTGCCACCACGCCCGCCGCGGTAGCCGCCACGACGCTCCTCGCGGGTGTCATCGTAGTTGCGCCAGTCATCGCGACGATCGCGGCTGGCACGCGGGTCGCGACGATCGCGCGACTCACCCGAACGACCGGCGCCGCTGCGGCCACCGTTGCCGCGAGCGCCCTCGCGACGCTCGCCACCGCGGCCGCCCTCGCGGCCTCCGCGCTCGTCAAAGCGCTTGCCGCCGCGAGACTCGCCGCCACGGGAACCTCGCTCACCGCGACCCTCGCCGCCGCGACGCTCATCACGGCCACCGCGCTCGTCATCACGACCGGAACGACGGCGGTCGCCCGCACCGCGCTTGCCACCGCGCGAACCGCGGCCCTCGTCCTCGCGCTCGACACGACGACGGCCACCGCGATCCTCATCCTCGCGACGGCGGCGATGTGCCTCGCCCTGGAACTGCTTGGCACGACGCTCGGCACGGTTACCGCGCGCAGGCTGCTCAGCGGCACCAGCACCGCCGCGCTCCTCGGCAGCTACCTCGCGGGCCACGCTCTCAACAGCCTCGTCTACGCGAGCCTGAACGCCCTCGCGCACGCGGGTCTTGCCGCCGCGCTTGGGACGGCTCGGACGCTCGCCGTCGCCGCGACGCTCATCGCGACCGCGGTTGGAACGACCGGCCACATCACCGTAATCGTCGCCGTTGCGCTTGCCGTCGCGACGTGCCTGCTCAAGCTTCTTCTTGCTCTTGGACTTGCCGCGCTTGGTCTTCTTCTTCACCTTAAAGGCTGCAGGGTCGCGCTCGGGATCAACCGCGGGCGGATTGGGGCCCACGTGCAGGTCGCCGGCCTCGTAGATGTCGGCGGTCTTGTCCATGAGCTTCTCGATCTCGTAGAACTCATCGACGTCCTGCTCGGTCACAAACGTGATGGCCCACCCCAGCTCGCCGGCGCGGCCCGTACGGCCAATGCGGTGGATATAGTCGGTCGGCTCGGCCGGCACGTCAAAGTTCACGACGTAGCGCACGTCGCTAATGTCGATGCCGCGGGCAAGCACGTCGGTTGCCACCAGCACGTCGACGGTGCCGTCGCGGAAGGCCGAAAGGGCACGCTCGCGCTGGGCCTGGCTGCGGTTGCCGTGAATCGCGGCGGCCTTGATGCCCTTACGCTCCAGACGACGGCAGCAGCTGTCGGCGCGGTGCTTGGTGCGCATAAAGACGATGGTGCGCTCCGGGCCCTCCTTTTTGAGGAACTCGGGCAGCAGGTTGTTCTTTGCCTCGATGGACACCGGGAACACAAACTGATCGACGGTGTCGGCGGTCGACGTGGCCGGCGCGATCTCCACGCGGGCCGGGTCGCTCACCAGGTCGGTGATCTCGCCCACGGCCTCCTCGTCGAGCGTCGCCGAGAACAGCAGCGTCTGGCGCTCGGCCGGCGTCTCGCGCACAATGCGGCGGACGGCGGGCAAAAAGCCCATGTCGAGCATGCGATCGGCCTCGTCGAGCACCAGCACCTTGACCTCGTCCAGGTGGCAGGCACCCTGCTCGATCAGATCGACCAGACGGCCCGGCGTGGCGACCAGGATGTCGCAACCGTACTTGAGGGCAGCGGTCTGGGGCTTGTAGCTCACGCCGCCCACGACGGTCACGGCAACATGGCCGGTGACGTCGGCGATTTTGCTCGCGACCTCGTCGATCTGCTGGGCAAGCTCACGCGTAGGGGTGATGACGAGCATCACGGGGCCACGGCCGTTGCCCTCGGGCTTCTTGGCACCGCGACGGCGGTTGCGGCCGCCGCGCTCACGCACGGGTTTGGGCGGAGCAATGTGCTCCAGATTGTTCATGGTCGGCAGCAAAAAGGCGGCCGTCTTGCCGGTGCCGGTCTGAGCGGCGGCAAGCAGGTCGCGGCCCTCGAGCACCACAGGGATCGAGCCGGCCTGCACGGGCGTCGGCGCCGTGTAGCCCAGGTTCTCGATGGCACGAAGCATCTCGTCCGAAAGGCCCAGCTCGTCAAAGGCGGGCAGGCTCTCGGTAGCGGACTCGACGGCCTGGGCAGCATTGGCCTCATCGGCGGCATCGAAGGCAGCCTGGGTCATGGCCTCACGGGTCTCGTCCAGGATCTCGGCGTCGGTGACGTCGGATACAGAATTACGCATATGTTGTTGTTCCTTATCTGCACGCGCAATGGGCACGGCATGCGGCCGCGCGGGCGTGCTTGGTAGTGCGCTAATACATACAAAAACGGGTGCGCACAGAGAGGACGTTGCTCAGCACGCTGGCGATCGCTTTGGCAGCCCTATCACGCGCCGTCCAGACGCAGC
>CABQHT010000044.1 GCA_902464035.1 uncultured Collinsella sp.
TACGAGGACGCCAGCCTGCGCTGGGCGCTCTCCTCCAACGTCACCGGCGACGACGCCGCCGCCGCAGCCGCCACCAAGGCGCGTGAGGATTACGCCAAGATGCAGTACTACGAGATGTTCCGCGACGGCAAGAACGTCTACACCGAGCACTTCCAGACCGAGGCCAACGAGACCGACCCCAACCTGGCGCCGGGTACGACCAAGATCAAGTAGCGACCAGCTGCGAGTTCATAACTGAAACGTCTGTCCGGGCGGAGGCATATAAGGTTCCCTGCTCGGACAGTCCTGCGCAAGACGGAGGCCACATTAAGTGGCCTCCTTTGCGTGCGGAACTCGCGATGAACCTTATATGCCTCCGCCCGGACAGACGCCCTGTTGTTGGAGCGTGGCTTGTCATAGGGGTATCCGCAACATATATAAGTTGAAGGCCACGTCATGTGGCCTTTTTGCATCCGGAAACTGTGTCCCAGAATTCATGTCCGGAGCGGGATGCGGTTTCCGCTTGTGGCCCCGTTGGGAAACTTCATCCCATTCCATAGCCAAATTCCGGGATGGACTTTCCAAAACCCCGCCCATCCGGAAAGCCCGTCCCGCTCTGAATACATCCGGGCATGGAATATCCGCTTATTAGGCCTTCCATCAATAAAGGGGCGCCCGCCCGGCGGCGGAATATAAGGTTTATCGCGAGTTCCGCACGAGCCGGAGAGCACTTAATGTGCTCTCCGTGCGAGCAGGACTGTAGAGCAGGAAACCTTATATTCCGCCGCCGGGCGGGCGAAGCATTTAGAAGATGGACCTAGCGCTTATCCCTCTGGGACAAAAGCAACGCGGCAGTAAAAGCGACGATCGCAAGCGCCAGCAACACCAAAAGCAACGTGAGCGTGCTGTCGCCGGTTGCCGCCAAACCAAACAGGCCGGCCCCTTTGCTGCCAGCAGGCCGCAAGGGAATCTTCTCGCCATCGTCCTCGGCGGTAATCTCCCAGCGAATAGCCTTGTTTGCGTCGGCAAGCTCGTTGCCCACCGACGACGGGACACTTAGTTGCAAATTGAGCACCGTGCTGCCATCGCTCGTAAACGTTGCGACCTGCGTGGGATGGGCAAACACGCTGCCCGGCGCTCCCGTCTGGAGCCAACCTGCTGACGCATCGCCCGCCGACGCCGTTAAGGTAATGGGCGACAGCAAGTGTGCCGTCTCGTGATCGACAACGGCCCGCACAAACACGCGTACCTGGGACTTTACACCCGTGGCACGAACCTCAATCTGCTGCTCGCGCACATCGCCGGGCATTAGATCTTTAAAGGCGGGAAACAGATCGGGCTCCCCCGAGGAGCCCGTCGCCCCCGAGACTGTCAGCTGGCACGCATTTCCGTCATAGGCAATCGCGGGAGTGTCGGCAAACGCGCGGGCAGGAACGGCGAGCGCGACCATGCAGAAAATAGCCGCGACTACGCAATGCAAGGAGCGCGCAACACCTTTGCGAATCGAGAACGCCATACTTACGCACCTCCATGCGGCGGCACCAGCACGCCATTCTTGACCGAGCAACCCCATGCATCGTGCACGGCCTCATCGGGCGTCGCCTGGACCGCCTGAGTGGAGATATCCACGACAAGATCGCGACCTTCGGTTTCCTTGAGCTCGGTTACTCTATTAATGAGCATGCCGGTTTCACCGCCGGGAGCAACGGGCGACGTCCAGTAATAGAACCCGTCGCTCGACTTAACCCAGCTAGAAGCCGAGTTCGCGCCCGAGGCATCAGCCACGCTCCACGCAATCTCGTAGTCCGAGTCAGCTTGCGGCTCATCCCACAGGCGAGCGCCGCTCGTCGCATCTTGCCAGTAGATATCCACTGCAGCACGAATATAGGCGGGCGCAGTACCCGTGTTCTTCGCCTTGACATCGCTTTTCACTTTGCCGTTGCGCGTTTCCTGAACCGATGGCGTCACCGATCCGATGCCGAACTGGTTGACCAGCACACCCGTAACCGAAAGCCAGGCCAGCGTGCCTGCCGTACCGGCCAGGAGGATAACCCCCACCAGCAAGGCGATGATGCGCTTGCGCTTGGACATGCTAATCCTCCTTCTTTGCTACGTTGCCGTTGCTCCAAACGTTATGGGCACGATCGCTGCCGTCGATCCATTTGTCGTTCACACGCGTGTTCGTGCAGGTGAACGTGGCATCGTTCGCGCTCGATGCAGACGAAATCGTCAGCTCGGCAGATTTGCCGGGCGCCTTGCCCGGCGTACTCAGCTCGCCCTCGTAGCGCCATGCCCAATTCGTGTCTTCCTCGACGGTATAGATGCCCGCCGGAGCGGCGAACTGCACACTGCCGACATACCAGGTCTCACCGTTTTCCGGCTGCCGCTTATCGACCTTCACCTCGACCACGCGCGTCTCGGCAGGAGAACCCTCCGACGCCTTGCGTGTCACCTTAAAGCGGAACGTTTGTCCCATGGCGCTGGCATCGGTGGTCTTTTTGACGATCGTCAGCGCATGGGTCTTGGCGAAGTTGAACACGGCATTGCCGGGAGCCTGCCCCCCTTCGCCCGTCTTCTTGGACTCCAGGCGGTTGGCCAAGTCGAACGAACCGTTACCCGAGCCCAAGCTGTAGAGCGAGACATACTGGTCGTTAACGGGTTCCTCCGCCATGGACGCACCAGGACCGTAGCTCGCCCGCTTAACGGTAACAGTCAGCTGCGTCCCCATAAACGGCTCGGCGAAGCAGGCCTTAAACGGCGCCTCGTCGGCGTTGTTGTCGACTGTGTTGCCAGCGGTGGGATCGAGCAGCCACTTAAGCTGCGCGGTCATGGCTACGGGCCTCTCGGTATCGGACGTATCGTTGGCGGCCACTCGATACGTCACGGGATACAGGTCCATGTCTCCCTTGACCGGCTCGCCCTTAAACTCATTCCAAGACTTCGGAGCGCCAACGGCAGGCACATATCGCCACTCCAGGAAGAGCTCGCGTACGTCACCGCTGGCCGCCTGTTCATCGAGCAGCGCGACGATCTTGGAGTGGGCGTCCGGGTCGTATGCCACGGACTTTTTCTCCATCTCGGGATTGCCCTTGTTGTCATAGACCGGGTTTCCGCTCTCATCCATCTTGGGAACATCGACGTTATGGACAAAGCCGGCGCCCGTCGCTCGCTCGCCGTCCGAGTCGACCGTCGCCGTAAAGACGACCGACCCGTCGACACCGTGATAGCGCACCTTATACGGCGCGATCTTGTACACCGCGGTGTAGGTCACGCTCTCAAAGGGCTCGCTGCCCTCGAGGGGATACTTCTCGTCATCGGTCAACAGGGTGTATTTGCCATCGGGTTCATAGTCGCGCGACCAGCCGACAAAGTCGTACTTGGTGCCGTCAATGCCCTCAACCTCCTCGGCGGCCTTGACCTCAAGAGAAATCTGGTCGCCGGAATCAGTGCGGCCGATGCTACGGACAAGATCGGGATTCGCAAGATTGAAGTCGATGTTCGATTGAACGGTAACCAGGCTGGGACGGTAGACCGGGTACAGCTCCATGGGGGCCTTGACCACGGTAGAAGCACTCACCATAAGGATGCCCTCCGACCAAGCGACATAGCCCTTGCCAGGTGCCGGCCGGGCTTCCGTCCAGCCCACGAAGACGTTGAACTTACCTGTATCCCCATCGATAGTGCGGACGTCATAAGTAGGCTTCGGGATGCCGCCATCAAGGTTGCCGAGCATATCGCCTTGCTGAGCAACTTTGCCGTCCACTTTCGAGGCATTGAGATGATACACAACCGCCAACGGCGAATAGTACGCCACAAATGTATAGGCCCCGCCGGGTTCCACCTGATAGGAATACGAGTTATCGCCGTTAGGTTCGAGCTTTTTAACTTCGCCGTTCGGAAGCTCGATCTCAACCTTCTGCAACTCATACAGCTCACCGCCTGCTTTATAAACCGGAGTCGTGACGTCAGGGGTCACCGTTGCCGTAGCAGGGTCGGTGCCCGCGTTGATAACGGGATCGATATCGTACCTAGGCGCATTGACCTTGTCCGTGCCATCAAAACCTGCGCGGTGCAGGTTGGTGGTGTAGTTGACGTCGAACTTTGCGTAGACGGGATAGGCATCCTGACACTGGGTGACCTTGGAGTCATCCGTCGCCAAGTATGGCGCCGCCTTTTCCGGATCGCTCGTCACATAGGGGTCGTTGGCGACATCATAGATATATTTCCAGACGGCAGAATCCTTCTTGACCTCGGCGGTCGAAATCCAGCCCAGGAACTTATAGCCCGGCACGGCCATGTCGGCATCGGTCGGGGAAGCTTCGAGGGTCAGGGGGCTCTCATACGATCCCTTCTCACCATCTTCTGGTTTTTCGGCCACTTTAACCGACTTATTAACATGCGGGTAGTAATACGTGAACGTCGGATCCGCCCCGTTCACCTTGGTCTGCAGCAAGTTACTCTCATAGCGCCGCGTGGCAGTCCTCACGACATTATCGCCCTTGTTGTAGAAATTAACGTCCGTGGTAATCATCGCGCGAACGTAGTACTTCTTATCTGTACGCACTATGCTCTCGATGGGATTTTTCACATATGTCCAATATTCACCATCGCGCTCAAGCGTCCAGAAATTCAGGCGATAGCGATCATTCACCAGTTTGGCCGTTACGTTCAGCGAAGCCGAAGTCCAAGTATCGCTTAGCGTTGCAGCGCCTGGAAAATCAGTATCGGCATAGAGGTTTTTTAGAGTATCGGCTCCCGTATCGTTTTTAACGTTGTGTGAGTACGCGTTAAGGGGACTCACGATAAGGGTTTCCTTCGTGAAGCGCGTGCCACACGTTTCGTCATACCTATCCTTTATACCGTGGTCAACATGCTCCGGACCCCAGTGGACGACGTTTTCACGCACGAAGGTACTACCGACGTTTTCCTCAAAGGGCGTTTGATAGCGATTCCAAACGGAACAAAGTAGCTTGCTGTCCGTAAACTCATGGTTGGTATAAGCCCGAACGTAATAATCCACTCGGTACTCAAAGCGGGCGATGTAGGTATGCGGCGCGGTTAAATCGACATCTGCGGGGAGCGTATAGCTGGGATCGCGGCTTACGCGCACCTCGAGCGGAGCATCTTCGGTTCCCTTGTTTTCGTACCAACCCAAGAAGCGATAGCCATCGGGCAGCTTGCCGCCATTGGACAGGGGCGTACCTTCCGTGTTGCACACCTGTACCGTGTAGACGCTGGTGCCGTCCTCGGTAGTCTGGACGTCGACATTGGTTTTGCCCACACCGTCGCGCAGAGTCTTATCGTCGGTTGTGTCCTGCTCATTGCCCTCGAACACCGTTATGATGTTCGACACGTAGTCGCTGTACACCGGGTAGAAGTCGGTAGGACGGACAACCGTGATCTCGCTACCCGCAGGATAAAAAGCTCCCTGATTTTTAAGCTCGGCTAACTGAGTCGAGGTGATGGCGGCATAGGCGCCGTTCATCCCCTCCTCGTTGCTGGGCTGTGTGGTCCAACCGATAAATGTCGCGGTAGGCTTCAAGTTGCCGCGGTCCGCGGGGGCAGCTGGCGTCAGGCCGACGCCATAGCGGTACCAGTCCGTTGACTTATCATGCGCTTTGCCGTCTTCCCAATTGAGCGTCTCACCATTTACGTTGTAGAACAGCACCTGCGCCTCGTATGAAGCGATAAAGAGGTCATTGCCCTTGAAGCCCTCACTCTCGGCATGATCCTTGCCGTTGTCGGCAGTGTAGATAGACGTCGCCTCGTGCTTCGTGTTGTCCTGAACGCGCTTGCCATCCTTCACCGCATCGGCATCGGTCTTGCCGTCAAACCAGCTGTTGTCTTGTCCAATTCGATTCACTTGCACATCGGGCTCGCGGAACCAGCCCATAAAGCGGTAGCCGCCGTTCGCCTCGGTCAGCCCCGCGGGCTTCGCCGAGGTATCCTGCTTAAACGTTACCGATGTATCGCCCTGGGCCAAGCCCTGAGCCGTTCCCGCCAGCACAGCGCTCACGGCAAAGGTGTAGGGGTCCGAGGTCGCCTGATCAATACCAAGCTTGGTTGCCTCGATGGTCGCGGTGCCCGCGCCGGGAAAATCGGTCGTTGCCTTAACGCTCTGGCCATGCACGGGAATATTCAGTTTGTAATCCATCGCCCACTCATTGGCGTGCGTGCCACCCAGGGCCTCATCGTTAGCAGTCGAGCGTTTAGTACCGGCACAGAAATCATAGTCATGCTCTTCCCACAGCTCACGCGTGGTATAGCGCTCGTCGTCCCACGGGCCATAGCCGTCGCCCTTAGTGGTACCGTCGCCGCCAAACGAGGGGATTTTCTTTTTGGCAGGGTTGCCCTGGCTGTTGCCAGTAAGGCTCACACTTGGCTTAAAGTAGCACTCGGTAACTTTGGCATCATCCTTGTTGGCGCGCGCGCCAATACCGCCCAGATTCACATCGTTTTGAATGATGGGGATCACGGCGATGGGGTTGTACTGGCGCGAGCTCAAGTCGCCCGCAAAATGGCTGCGGACGAGCTCGTTGCCCTCGGCGGTCAAAATACGGCCCGCCAGGCCACCCGTCCATGCACGCGTCACGGCGACGACGCCCACGTACGACGCGGCATAGCTGTAGCACTGCGCCGTCGAGAAGCAGTCGATAATCTTGGCGTCACCCGCCATGCAGCCCACAAAACCCGAGGCGTACACGTTGTTGCCGCCCAGGGCGCCAATGGCCACGTCGTACTTATTGGTGACGTCGGTCATGCCCTTCTCGGCAATCGAGCCATCGTACTTACGCGTCGGCGTCACGCGGCAGTACTCGATAGTCGAGTTCTTAACGTAGCCGGCAAACGCCGCCATATACAGACCCTCACCGCCGAGCGCCTGCACGCCCGAGGTCGTGTTGTTGACGGCACGGCCGCCGCGAACCTCGCAGTTGTAGAGGGTGCAGCCGTCGAGCTCACCGGCAATGAGACCGCCCTCAAAGCCTGCGTTGGTAATGAGGTTGAGGGCGTTGTTGGCGCAGGTCACGTGCAGCGTGCTTTCCATGACCATAACGTTTTCGAAGCGCGTCTTGACGGCCTTGCCCACGATAATGCCACCGCGAAAGTCCGCCCACACGTTGGCGTCCTCAACCAGGAAGTTTTTGATGGTGGCACCGTTGGTCTCGGCAAAAAATCCCGTATCGCGCTCGGGGTCAAAAGCGTCTTTATCGTAGTTCAGGCCCTCAACGGTGTGGTTTTGACCATCGAACACGCCCTTAAACGGATGCTCCTTGTTGCCAAACGACAGATGCTTAACGGTGTTTGCAACGATGGCTTTCATGTCGTCGCTGTCGAGCTCAATGTCGTTATCGAGATAAACGTGCCAGCCGGACGTATCGCGCTCGCGCGACAGCGCCACACACGACAAAAAGTCAGCCTCGTTTTTGATGTGGAATTCGGTTTTGCCCTCGGGCGCATCCTCGGCATGCGCCACCGCCGGCAGCGCCATTACACAGCAAAGGGCAATCGCCGCAACGGCAATCAGCCTGCTAAGCACACCTCGGTTCACGATCTTAATCTTCATGGGCTAGTTCGCCTCCGGCCAGCCCACGACGTCGAGCACGTCGAGGACGGTATCGTTTGCCTGCTGATTTTTGGCCTGCACGGCCTGGACGTCGATATCAAGTTTGAATGAGCCGCCGCGCGCGGCATCGTTGTAGTCGCCCACAAAGCGCAGTGAATCCATGAGGCTTTCCGTCATGGCGCCGGGGTCGAGCATGCCGCCACGACCAGCCAATCCGCGGTAGTAGTACCACCCATCGCCGCCATCGATCCACGGGGACCCCTCGCCCGCGTTCACGTTAAAGGCAACGTTGCCCGAGGCATCCGCACTCGAACCGTCGGGTGCCACTGACGTCATGCGCAGACGAGCGCGAACGTACTCAGGCTGCGCGCCGGCGTTCTCCACGCGCACAATGCGGCTGATGTCAGAGCCCCCGGCCTTGGTGTCGGGATAGTCCCCGTGCTCGTTGGCCTCAAACGGAACCTCCTCGCCCTGCTCGTTTAGGGTGTATTCGCAGACTCGTACCTTCACGCTGCCAAACGATAGGACGTTGTTCGCCGGAACCATATCAACGGTAAAAGCCAGCGTGCCACACAGGCACGCCAGGGCCAACAGCGCCATCGTGGCAAGCGCCAAGGTGCGTTTCTGATTGTCGGAAAGATTGTTGAGCATTACGTTCGCCAATCGTCGATCAAAGGGGGACCGAGATCCCGGCCCGAAAATGGGGATGGGGAGCGGGCCGGGATCTCGGTGGAGGGGGGATTAAGCCTGAGTCTTAGCCCATTCCTTGGCCTGCGCGATGGCGTTCTGGGCACCACCCTGGTCAGCGCCGAAGATGTAGCAGGAGACCGTCATAGCAGGATTATTAACGACATCCGCGCTGTTCATGGCAGCCGGGATATGCACGGTGCCGAACAGCTCACCGGTGTAAGCAGCCTTGCCGCCAGCGGGGGTAAGCTCTGCAGGAGTGCCGGTTCCGCCAGCGGTATACATGAACAGACCGCTCACGTACTGGCCTTCGTTACCGTTGGTCTTCACCTGGTCAGCAGCAACCGGCTCCCAGCCATTTTTAAGATTGAAGTACGGGGTCTTGGCAAGCGCGCCTTCACCGTCCTTCACGATGGCGTTCTTCACGTAGATGAACACATAGGACTTATCAGAGTCCTTACCGATACCGACGTTGGGGTTCTTATTGATGTCGGTGTCGGGAATCATCTTGGAGTCCTTCACCCACTTGGTCTCAAACAGATAACCATCCACTGAGGGGTCCGTGGGATCAGTGCCGGGCTTGTCCGGATGATCGGGGTCGGGCTTCACTTCGGGCTTGTCGATGCTGCCAACCGTGAACTCGTTCACCTTGGTTTGGGTCGCCGACAGCCAGGCGTAGGTGCCCACGCCGGCAGCCAGTACCAGCAGCAGCAGGGCGGCAACGATGCCGTAGCGTTTTTTCTTCTTGTTTTCCATCGTTCTCTTCCTTTCGAAAACCGACTTCCCCGGCAACGACCCTTGCCGCCGCCTACACTTCTCCCTGCCGCTATGAACGCCGCTCCCTCGCATGCACGCGGGTATGCTTGCCCGCAGGCTCGTCGGGAACCATCCGATCGAGCACTATCGACGCCGCGACCAGCAGCGCCAGAACGGCCACCACAACAAGCAAACCGGGCATCGTCGTGCAATATGCGTTAACGAAGCCCAGGTAAGGGACACAAAAAGAAACGACGCCGATCACGCGTGAAAAAGGCGTCTGCTCGGCGTCGTGCATGATGCTTCCGTCTGCATTTTTGTTTGCGATTCCCTGCGTGCCGATCGTCTGCGCCGCAGGGTCGACCTCGTACACCTGGTGCGTCACCACGGCGCCGTCCGATCGGTAAAACGTTGCATTGTCGCCCACGGCAATATCCGTTGGCTCAACCTGGCGAACAAACACCATGGAGCCAACGGGAAGCTCGGGCTCCATAGAGCCCGAGAGCACAGCAAAAGGCATGTATCCAAATGCACGAGGAACAAAAGAAACGACGGCAAGGGCCATGACGAGCACAAGCGCCATGCTGCTAAGAAGCGCAATAAATCGTTTGAGTCCGCGCGCCGCCATAATAATTAATTCATCCCCATCGAGGCCTTAATTCGACCAATCCAAGGGTCAGCAAGTTTCAGCAGAAACCGCAAGGCGCTTGAATAGCGAGTCCGAAATAAGCCAATTTGGAATCTTTTCGTAAGAAAAACATAGCGATGTGCTACACATTTTTCAATGTTTTGTCGCTAAATGCTACTTATTTTGGCGTAAGTGGTCATTTATCCCCATACCGGACTGCCATATCCAATATCTACTACTAACCCCCTACGCATCTTCTTCATAGGGGGTCTGTTTTTTTGAATATCTAAAAGAATGCGCCCCCCCCCAACATTAAAACATACTGCCCTATGTCTCATTTATTTTTAACCCTCCCTTGCGGGTTTAAGGCAGCCCAATGTAGTTCGCAGCCCATACCTTCTGGAAGGCGTGTCCCGATCTTCAGGTCCGGAGTGGGATGCGGTTTCCGGCTGTGGCCCCGTCGGGAAACCACATCCCACTCCGATCACAAATTCCGGGTCACATTTTCCGCCAAGGCTTCAACCGGAAACCGTGTCCCATTTCTCAGCCGAATACTGGGATGCATTTTCCGCTGAGCCCCTCAACCGGAAAGTGCATCCCATTCCAGGCCTTGATTCCGGGACACGCTTTCCAAAACCCCGCCCATCCGGAAAGCCCGTCCCACTCTAGACACATCTGGGTATGGAATTATCAGTCACCTGCTAGGCATAGGTTCTGCAACCTGGCGCCCGTCCGGCGGCATCTTGCTGCATGAATCCCATCGAGTGGCGCGTAAAGAAGCCCGGATATGTCTGGTAGCCGCACTCCATCTGGCGATACATCCAGCGAATGCACGAGACCGTATCATTCAAAACCGACCCATCATCCGGATGATGGAAAATGTCGCCCCAGACGCTTGCCACGGCGCACCCCCGTGTCAAGAAAAAAGCCCCGAAAATTTCGAGGCTTTCACGTTTGTATTATTTTGCTTACGACGGCGATTGCTTACTCGCCCAGCACGGCCTTTTTGGCGGCTGCAGCCATGTTGTCCAAATCCTCCTTGGTGGGGTGATCCTTTGCGGCAACCCAGTTGTCGAGCAGCATCTTAAATCGGGCGTTGTCGGGATCTTGCTCGAGCATGGCCTCGTAGCGCTGCTTGACCGCAGGGCCCATCTTGCCCTGGCACATGGCCCAGCCCGCAAGCTCGGCGTCATCGGCCAAATTGGAGGTCACGCGATCGATAATCTGCTGGTAATAGCTCTGGTCAGCGCCAAAACCGCAGGTGCCAAACAGGAAAACGCGCTTGCCGTGCAAGGCAGAGAGCAACGCCGCGACCGAAGGCGTGCACGCGCCCTTGTCGCACCAAAAACCGACGAGCACCGTGTCGGCCGCGCAGGCACCCTGCGCCTCGAGCGCAACCTGCTCTGCATCCGCATCGTCGCTCAACGCCGCGGCATGGACAAACTCAGCGCCCGCAGCCTGCAGAGCGCGCTTGATCGCGCCCGAAACCATCCTGGTATTACCGCTCTTGCTGTTAACCACCAAAGAGCACGTCATAGTCACGTTGCCTCGTTTCCCCCAAAACTAAAACCACTAATGCAATTTATTAGATGAATATCTTAGTACTAACGACGCAGATGTAAACCACCGTCTGTCGATTGGCGACGCAGGCGACATCTTTAGACAGATTTTGGACAGTACGTACTTGGATTAATGTCGCCGCAGAGTGTTTCACGAAATACCGTCAAATTGTGTCACAGAATATCGTCAAAATGTTTCACGCGCTGGTAGAACGCTATATAACACGATCGCTCTATGGGACAAACAAACCTGATTAATTTGCCCCACGGGCTTCCTCACTGGGCGAACTGGCTGCGGTAGAGTTCGGCGTAGAAGCCGCCTGCCGCCAGCAGCTCGTCATGCGTGCCGCGCTCGATAATCTGGCCGTCGCGCATGACCAGGATGCGGTCGGCGTTACGGATCGTGCTCAGGCGGTGCGCCACGACAAAGCTCGTACGACCAGCCATGAGCTCGTCGAACGCCGCCTGCACCTGCAGCTCGGTGCGGGTATCGATGCTCGAAGTCGCCTCGTCCAGCAGCAGAATCGCCGGGTCGGTGAGCATGACGCGCGCGATGCACAGCAGCTGCTTTTGGCCCTGGCTAAACGTGCCACCGTCCTCGCCGATCACCGTGTCGTAGCCCTGGGGCAGCTGCACGATAAACTTGTGCGCGTGCGCGCGCTTGGCAGCCTCGATAACCTGCTCTCGCGTGGCATCCGGGCAACCGTAAGCGATGTTTTCCGCCACCGTGCCCTCGAACAGCCAGGTGTCCTGCAGCACCATGCCAAAGGCGCGGCGCAGGCTCGCACGCGTGTAGTCACGCGAGGAGCGACCATCGACCGCGATGCGCCCAGCATCGATATCGTAAAAGCGCAGCAGCAGGTTGATGAGTGTCGTCTTGCCGCAGCCCGTGGGACCGACCAGGGCAAACCGCATGCCGGGTTTGGCATCGATGCAGATGTCCTGCAGCAGCTTGCGGTCGGGCACGTAGCTAAAGTCCACATGCTCAAAGGCGACCTCGCCCTTCGGAGCGGTGAGCTCAATGGCATCCGCCGCATCGGGCTCCTGCTCGCGTGCATCGAGCAGCGCGAACATGCGACGGGCCGAGGCATAGGCCGTCTGGATCTGCGTGATGACGTTGGTGACCTCGTTGAACGGCTTGGTGTACTGGTTGGCATAGGACAGGAAGATCTGCACGCCACCCACCGTAAGCGCCGCAGGCACGCCCGTAATCACGCCAACGCAACCGATCACGGCCACCACGGCGTAGATGATGTTGTTGATAAAGCGTGTGCCGGGGTTAGAGAGCGAACCCATAAACTGCGCGCGCTCACCCGCCGTGTAGAGCTCGGCGTTGAGGGCATCGAATTGCAGCTGAGCGCGCGGGCCGTAGGCAAACGCGTCAACAAGCTTTTGCTCGCCCACATACTCCTCGATATGACCGCCCAGCTGGCCCTGAATGCGCTGCTGGGCCGTAAAGCTCTTGTTGGAGAGCTTGGCGATGGCGCCGGCCGCAAAGATGGAGAGCGGCGTGACGAGCACCACCACGAGCGTCATGGTCAGGTTAATGGACAGCATAAACACGAGCGTTCCCACGATAGTGATGACGCCGGTAAAGAGCTGCGTGAAGCCCTGCAGCAGGCCGTCACCCACCTGGTCGACGTCGTTGACCACGCGGCTCATGAGGTCGCCGTGGGCATGGCTGTCGATAAAGCCGAGCGGCATGCGGCTGAGCTTGTCGCTCGCCTCCACGCGCATGTCGCGCACCGTCTCGTAGGACAGACGGTTGACGCAGTAGCCCTGCAGCCACTGGAACGCCGCAGCGCCAACCACGACCAGCGCAAGCTTGGTGACGAGCGGCAGCAGCGCGTCAAAGTCCACCTGCCCGGTGGCGACGATGAGGTCGATGCCCTCGCCGATGAGGATGGGCGTATAGAGCTGCAGAATCACCGAGACAGCGGCACTCACAAACGACGCCGCAAACGAAATGCGGTGCGGTCGGACATAGCCCAGCAGGCGGCGGGTCACCGCGCCCACGGGATAGCGCTCGGGATCGCCGGGCTGGCGCGGACCGTCGCCCAGGTCGTTAAGGTTATCGTTACCGGACACATTGGCCGTCATCGTGGCGACCGAACCGGAGGAAGTATACGGATTCATTTAGCAGCCCTCCTTTGCGCAAACAGATGCAGGGGCGGACGCGGGCGCCGCGCTCCCCTGCTGGCCCTCGAGCTCCTCGCGGCGCAGCTGCGACTGGCAGATCTCGCGATAGAGCTGGCAGCCTGCGTAGAGCTCGTCATGCGTACCCAGGCCCGCGACCGAGCCGTGGTCGAGCACGCAGATCATGTCGGCGTCGCGCACGGTCGATACGCGCTGGCTCACGATGACCGTAGTCAGCGGCAGACCGCCCTCGGCGGCACCGCGCACACTGCGCTCGCGAATGGCATGGCGAAGCGCCGCATCGGTCTTAAAGTCGAGCGCCGAGGCAGAGTCATCCATGATTAGGACCTGCGGAGAGCCCACCAGAGCACGTGCGATGGTCAGGCGCTGGCGCTGGCCACCGCTAAAGTTCTTGCCACCCGCCTCGACCGGCGCGTCCAGACCTTGAGGTTTTTTGCGCACGAACTCGCTCGCCTGCGCCATATCGAGCGCCGACCAGAGCTCATCGTCGGTCGCCGCATCGTCGCGCCAGGTTAGGTTGCTGCGAATCGTGCCGCTCACGAGCGACGCGCGCTGCGGGACGGTCGCGACCACATGGCGCAGCTGGTCGAGCGGCCAAGTGCGCACGTCGGCACCCATCACGCTCACGCTGCCGGTGCCCGCATCGTACAGGCGCGGGATAAGCGAAACGAGCGTAGACTTGCCGCTGCCCGTGCCGCCGATAATGCCGAGCGTTTTGCCCAGCGGCAGCTCCAGCGTCACATCGCTCACGGCATTTGTCGCGCCCGCGCCAAACGAAAAGCTCGCATGGTCAAAGCTCAGCGCAGGGACTGGAGCAGCGCCGCCCGCCAGTTCGCTCGGCTTGGGCAGTGCGACCGGCTGGTTGCCCTCGTCGGTGATGCTCGGCTCGCAATTGAGCACCTCGTTGATACGCGAAGCGCTCGCGCTCGCCTTGGTAAAGACCACGACCAGATTGGCCACGTACACGATGGAGGTAAGGGCCTGCGTCATGTAGTTCACAAACGCCATGACCTGGCCCTGCGTGAGCTCGCCCACGTTGACCTGGATGCCGCCCACCCACAGGATGGCGCACACGCCCAGGTTCATCACCAAAAACGTGACGGGATTAAGGATTGACGAAAGCTTGCCCACCGCGATGGCAGTATTGGCCTGGTCATCGGCGGCCTGGGCAAAGCGCTCGCGCTCGTGGTCCTCGCGCACAAAGGCGCGAACCACGCGGGCGCCCGAAAGGCCCTCGCGGCAGATAAGCGCGATGCGGTCGAGCTTCGCCTGCAGCTGCTTGTAGTACGGAATGCAGCGTGCCATGACAAACCAAAACACCAGGCCGATGGCGGGCGTGCAAATCAAAAAGATGATGCCGAGCTTAAGGTCGATGGCAAGGGCCGCGCACATGGAGCCCACCGCCAAGAAGGGCCAGCGGATGAGCATGCGCACGCCCAGCGCCACGGCCAGCTGCACCTGGTTGACATCGTTGGTAATACGCGTGATAAGCGACGGCGTGCCAAAGCGGTCGAGCTCGGCATAGCTCAGCTTATTAATGTGCTCGTAAAGCGCACCGCGAATGTCGGTACCCATGCCCTGCGAGGTGAGCGCCGCCATCTTTTGGCAGACGAGCGTAAACGAGATGCCGATTACAGCCATGGCGGCGAGCACCGCGCCGTAACGGACGACGGCGTTGACATCGTGTGCGCCGATGCCCTTATCGATCATCTGGGCAATCACCAGCGGCGTAAGCAGGTCAAAGATCACTTCGATCAGCTTGCACGCAGGGCCAATCACCATATACCGGCGAAACTTACCACCAAAACGCCTGAGCAGCTCAATCATGTATAGGCGCTCCCTATCATCATCCACATTCAATTCGAACCATGATAGTACCGCCACCCCAAAAGAAGCGTAAACAACTCGTCATTTCTAACGGGATTCAGTTTTCAGAGGGGTATACGCGCACACCCAGCCAGTGTCGGGCCGACCACTTGGTATACTTACATTAGTGCTACCAAGTTAGTCGCCGACCCTTGAAATGAGGTGCCGAGATGAACGACATTCTCGCAAGAAGAGCAAGACGAGCAACTGTGGGCATCGCCCTTTCCGCGGCACTTGTCGCGGGAATCGCCCCCGTAACGGCGATCGCGGCAGAAACCAGTTCCCCCACCGGTGCAGTTGCCTTGCAGACGGAAGATGCGGCCGCCGCAAAAGAAAAAGCGTATGCAGCCATGTAGGAAGCGCTCAAAAACCTCGAGGCCGCAAAAGACGCCGCAGGTCCTGAGATATTAGAGACTATCGAGCATGTGATTACCGATTTGCAATCGCTCCGCGACAGGATGCTGAAGGAAGCCGACGACTCAAGGGGAGCTCTTCTTTGGCTACAAGCGCAGGTCAATGAAGCCCAAGCCAGATACGACGCGGCCCACAACCGGACAAGCGGCCTTCAGGCAGAATTAAATAAGGCAATCGGCGACGGAGCTTCTAACGAAACTATTAAGCAGTTGCAAAGTGAGATCATGTCGGCAGAAAGGCGAGAAAAATCTTGTGAAGATGATCTTCACCACTACCAACGCCGGCTCGAAAGCCAGGAAAGTGTCGTCGCGAAGTTCGAAGCCAATGCGGAAAGATGTCAAACCGATATCGACGAAGAGACAGCCAAGCGAGATGCGCTCCTCGACGATTTGAAAAAGGCACAAGCGGCCTATGACGACGCCTGCAAGGCATACGAAGAGGCAAAGGCCGCGGCAGACAAGGCCACCTCGCCCGAGGTGACGAAACCCGCCGAGACAACGCCTCCCTCCGGCTCGACGCAACCGGCCGAAACGGCACAGCCCGCCGGCTCGCCCGCGACCGGCAAAGACACCGCACCGAGCTCCGCCAAGCAGGCGAACACGAGCAGCGGCAAGCAAGCAAATACGACCGCCGGCAAGCTCGCAAACACAGGCGACACAACGCCGAGCGCAATCACACTCGCAGCAATCGCCGCCGCAGGCCTCGGAATAACCGCCACAGCCACCCGCCGCATCAAGTACTCAAAATAGCCGCCAGCATCCTGATCACGTAACCCCCGATGTTTTGGCAACGCCAGCGAGCGACATCCAGGGCGAACAAGTTGGCATGAAAAAGGCAGGGCATTGACCTTCTGGTCATGCCCTGCCTTTTGAATGACAAATTGTCGCCCTGGATGGCGCGCAGCGTCGAGCATTGCGCGGTTTGGTAAAACCGCGCAA
>CABQHT010000045.1 GCA_902464035.1 uncultured Collinsella sp.
GGCGGCTGGTCCGGTCCGACCGGGCCGCGCGGCAAGGAGATATATTGCCAGACCGGAGGGGCGCCGGGGGCGGGAATCGCGCACTCCATATTTTGTTCACAAATGAATAGAACCCTCAGTTGCTTCACTGAGGCCGCATTCGAAGCAGCAGCTTCTGATATTGGCGATGACCAGCTGGTTTATAGGTGTTAAGGCATCGGTCATCTCTGGAGCGCCACTTTACTCCAAAAGCATGAGCTATTTGTTTCCCGTCGGTAAAAGGCGGGTTTTGTTCGCCAAGCGTTCTTATATATAGAGAAGTTCGGGTTCGAACCCGTGTCGCGGCAACAAAAAAGCGGCCGGCATCCGCCAGTCGCTTTTCTTTTCTATGGTGGGCCGTCAGGGGTCCAGCCTGCTCCGCAGGCGGCCGCTGCGGCGCTTCGCGCCTTGGGATTAAAAGCGAATTCCCGTTTGCTTTAGCTCTTGAGCAGTGATACCGTACACCCACTCTGACCTGCGGTTTCGTTCGACTAGACGGACTGCGCGGCCTGAGCGGGTTTATTCAACACGGGTACTCCGCGCGGTACGCAGCGGGTACACACCGCGATTGTGGGGTATCGATGAAGCCAAAGCGCTACTACACCTCGTCTTGCTTATTGCCGTATCGCAACGACGGATGGCGCGGACGGCTCAAGTTTAAGAAGCAGGACGGTACATATGGGCAGGTCAGCAAGGTCATGGCTTCTAAATCGAAACGGGCAGCCCAGACCGAGCTGAGGGAATGGCGCGAGGAGATGGAGGACCTCGCGCAAAAGAAGCTCAAACTCGGCAGCATGGCACACAAAACGGTAAAAGACCTGCTAGACGGCTATATCGACATGCTCAGCGCATCCGGCTCGATTGAGTCCTCGACCGTCTACGACTACCGCGGTGCCGCGCGACTCGTTGAACGCAAGATCGGCGGCATCGAATTCGACTCTTTGGACGTAACCGCAGCTCAGAACTGGATCAACTGGGCCGTTGAGGAAGGCTACAAGCCGTCCACCATTCGCAAGAGCGTGACGCTGCTCAAAGCCGCATACCGCGATGCTGTCGGCAGGCTCCGCGTGATCGACTACTCCCCCGTGGACTGCGTGCGTGTGCCTAAAGCCCGCCACCGTGAGCCTAACGCGCTGGACGAGCGCGAGCGAGGACGGCTGCTCACGTTCCTCTCCATCGCGCGAGACTGCCCCGAGAACGTCGGCATCTACCTCGCCCTGCTTACGGGCATGCGGCGCGGCGAGCTTCTTGCGCTACGGTGGCGTAACGTTGACTTCGGCCAGAAGATGCTGCACGTCAAGGCATCTATCGGCTTTGGGGAGAACGGACACTACGAGAAAGAGCCGAAAAACGGCGGGAGTCGCAGGAGCATTCCCATGCCCGATGAAGTCGCGGGGATCCTTACTCGCCGCCTGACCGCCGCGCGAGCCGAGTGCTTTAAGGCGGGCGTGCCGTTCGAGCAGTCGATGTTCGTGTTGGGCGGTCCTGACGGAGAGTTCATGGCCCCTGAGCGCCTGTCGCGTCACTGGGCCGTCACGGTTCGGCAGCTGGGGCTGGTGGGCTCGGAGGGCGAGCCGCCCAAGTTCCACGACCTGCGCCACACGTTCGCTACCGCGGCGATCCTCGCGGGGACGGATATCAAGTCCGTGTCCTCGCTCCTGGGACACGCCAACGCCGCCATGACGCTGAACATCTACACGGGCGTAAACGCCCAGGCGAAGCGAACGGCAATGGATGCCGTGGCGGCAACGATGACGGCGACACCGCCCACGGCTGAAATCCTGGAACTGCGGGCAGCTGGGGAATAGGGCTACACGGGGCTCAGATGCCGAATTTTGGCTCGCAATAACAAGGGCCGTCCATCGGTTCCAGACGTTCAATTCTAAAGCCATAAAACATCTCTGATTTGAACAAAAGACCAGCTAGACAGCTGTTTCTTATAGAGACTATTCGGACTATACAGACAATGAGACGGAGGTGAAACATGCTCGAATTCAGGATAAGCGGCGAAACCGCTGAGGTCGGCTGTTTGGCAGACCATCTGGAGAGGGCAGGCTATGTCGTCAGGCGCTCAAAGCCCTATCGCAACAGGGGCGAGGAAGGTTGTCGGATCTACCTCGAAATGGATGAGGACAAGGTCATGGGTTGGATGCTTGCCAACCTTGAAAAAGCATCCCTAGACGATTCCTCATAAGGCCCGCCTTTCGGCGGAGGCGAAAGGCGGGCCCGAGCACGGAAACCCACCGTTTGGAGCGGGACATATGAAGTCGGGCGAAATGGCCGTAAGGGTAGTTTTTTTGAAATACGCAAGAGTCGTACGCTGCCGTACAAAACTGCGTTTTGCCCGTCCGCGTACACGCCGAAACCTACGGTTCGGCGCTTGTTAGGGCTCTGCCCTAAAACCCGGCGCCCCGCGGGGCGAAACCCACGTTCTAGAAAGCGCGGTTAGGTAGAGCGGAATACCCCGCCGCTCGAAATTGCCACCGTTTGTCACCCTGTGGCACCAAATGGATGTGCACGGGATCAACAGCCGTTATAGCCTTGTTTTAGCGGTAAAAGCCGTCCAGTCTTTATCGGCCCCGAGCTGGCCAGAAAGGAACCAATCATGCATAAATCTGAAGAAGCAATTTTGGAGCGGTTTCGGGCGGGAGAATACGACACCCTCCCACTTCTCATTACGCCGACCACGGCAGAAGCCGCAATCGGCATCAGTTCAAAACACCTGCTAAGGATGGCTGATCGCGGTGAGATTCGAGCCGTCCAAATCGGACGGCGCTGGAAACTCAACCGCGATGACCTGCTTGCGGTCTGCGGTTTGCGGGACAAGGGCGCGGCTTAATGGGGCGCATAATTAGTGATGATGAGGCCATCAAGGCCGCATGGAATGTGCAATTACCACTCATGCGCATTAACTTGCCAATAACGACCGCGGAAGAGTTCAGGCGCCTGCATGCCGCTCGCGGCAGCCGTGCATACGCCGACATGGGTGTCTGGCTCGCGCTGTGCTCGCTCGCATCAACGGCTACGGGGCACGTGTTGAAACTCGACTACGCGATACTTGCAAAACAACTATATGGAACGCGCGGTCAGTCGACTGTCGCAGCCGAGCATGTTAACGCACTGATCGCGGCAGGGCTCGCAACCTTAACCGATAACGAATGGCTCTACCTGCCCGCTGTCGATGACGCGATGGTTCGGTATGGAAAAATGATTGTCGGTGGCACCCGTGGCGGGCGGCCTAAGAAGAAACGGAGGGGATGACGGTGACGGATGATCCCCCGAAAAAAGAAGTGCCGTTGGAAGTGATGATTCCAACGGCACCAAGCATCACTCAGGATGCGATTAGCATTGAAAATACTATATCACGTGAACGGTTCGCACAGCTCAGCGGCGTTGAACCGCCACAAATCTGCGCAGCCACAACGGAAGCTGAGGAAGCCGCCAGATCACGGTTATGTGCCGATAAAAGCGATCGATGGCTATATCTCGCCGCGAAGGGCAAGCTTGAGCTTCAGCTGCTGCTAGAAATACGGCGATATGAGCGTATCGGCTCTCGCAAGGGCTACGCAGTTTGCGGCTTGAAGAAAACCGACGTCGAACTAGCTGATTTTTTTAACGCCGCCCGACCAAGCGTCTGCAAGGCACGAAAAGCGTTAAAGTCTAGGCATCTCATCGACTCGGTTGATGGCATACTGCAACTCCGATATGCAGCCATCCTCGATACCGCCAAGTCCATGGGCTGGAACGACTAGATAGCCGTCCCGCAATAGATGCGGGACGGCTTTTTCAGCGTTCAAAAGGGTGGGTTAAGGTGCAACGTGACGTTACACCAGCCTGTAACGTCACGTTACACCTTCTGTAACCTGAGGTTACACTTCCTGTAACTTCAGGTTACACATGTGTAACTTGAGGTTACATTTAACCCACCCTTCAAAAGGGGGCATTCAAGCGTCTCGAACCGCAGATAGAAGCGCCGTAGGTGTAACGTCAGGTTACATTCCATTTATATATAAATAAAAAAGTAATAGATATAGGGCTTCAGTGCATCAACGACCGCTCATTACGCCACACCGGCATACCTGCGCCCGAAGCTCGCGTTCAACGCCCTTTCGACAGCCTGGGGCTACCCAAGGAGCCCCTACGGCTATCGAAAGCGCGCAGAACGCTCGCATCCACTCGGACCGTTCTCGGCCCTCACAGACGGATGGACGGACACATCAACAACGATCCATCCATCCGACCATCGGGACGCTATGCCCCTCTACGGACAGCCCAGAATTGTGGAATCCACGTGATTTGAGGGGTACCGTTTTGGGTACTCGCGGGGTACGCAAAGAAAAAGGTCAGAGACAACACCGTCTCTGACCTGCGCAAACTATGGTGGGCCGTCAGGGGTTCGAACCCTGGACCTTGGGATTAAAAGTCCCCTGCTCTGCCAGCTGAGCTAACGGCCCGCGGGTGGCATTGTACCACGGTCTGGGACTATTCCCAACTCCATTGGCCGTTCTGGAAAATCACAACTTCACGTCCATCAGGCGTAATGCCCGTAATATCGATGTCGTCCGTGCCGATCATAAAATCGACGTGCGTGCTCGAGACGTTAACGCCATGCTCCAGGAGCTCCTCCTTGGACATGTCATACCCACCCTCGATGCATTCGGGGAAACCGACACCCAGCGCGAGATGGCAGCTGGCGTTCTCATCATAGAGCGTGTCATAGAATAAAACGCCACTTTCGCGGATCGGCGTGTTCTTGGAGATAAGCGCGACCTCACCCAGATGAGCGGCACCTTCATCGGTGTCAATAATGCTCGCAAGCGTCGCCTTGCCCACGCGGGCATCGTAGTCCACTACGCGGCCCGCCTCGAACTTAATCCAAAAATCGTCAACCTTGTTACCGTGGTGAATGAGCGGCATAGCCGAATACACGATACCGTCGGCGCGCATGCGATCGGGCGAAGTGAAGACTTCCTCGGTGGGAATGTTGGGGAAGAAGGGGTGCCCATCGGGCGTCTTGCCCTTGCCGCCGGCCCACTCGTGACCCTTCGCCATGCCAATCATCAGATCGGTTCCATTTGCCGCGGTGTAATGCAGGCAGTCGAAACGATTGTCGTTCAGGAAACGCAGGTTCTTTTCGAATGCGGCGTCATGGAGTTCCCAGTCGCTCTCCGGGTCCTGGCCATCGGCGCGAGCGGTATGCAGAATCGCATTCCACAGCTTATAGATTGCAACCTCATCGGCGTCTCCCGGGAACACCTCGCGCGCCCAGGCAACGACCGGCGCGCCGGCGATGCACCACGGGTTGATGTTGTAGTCCAGTCCGCGGCGGAAGACCTTGCACTGCGTGTTCCTTGCCTTAGAAGCTGCAGCAGGCTTAGCGGGATCGATGCCCTTAAGGGCGGCAGGGTCCGCACCCTCGATAAAGATAAAGCAGGCACCATCCTGGGCCAGTGAATCAAGCTGCAGGCGCTTCCACTCGGGCGTCTGCTCAAAATAGCTTTTCTCGACATGCTCGTACGTGAGCCTCGTCACGGCGTCATCGGCCCAAATAACCGTCACGTGACCGGCACCGGAGGCATAGGCCTCCGCGACCACCACGCGCGCAAACGGCGCGCACTCGACCGGAGACTGAACGACAACCTCCTGGCCGGGCTTGACGTTTACGCCCTTGCGGACAACCAGGCGCGCATAGTTTTTAATCTTGGGCTCTAGGGCCTTCATGCCCTCCAGAGCCTCTTCGACCGTCAGGGCAGCTCGAATCATGTGCCACTCCATCTATCTATAGAACAGTAAAAAGGCGCGCCGCAAAAACGACGCGCCTTATATCTTAGCGATAAGTATGCATGCAAATGCTACTTCTTCTTGGAGTCCTTCTTGTCCTCCTCGGCAGCCGAGCGCTCGATAAGGGCGTTGAGCTTGTTCTCGGACATGCCCTCGGCCTGCGTGCGGTACATGTTGCGCAGGGGACGAATACGAACGAAGTCGTAGATAAAGTCACCCAAAATGACGACGTAGGACAAAACGATGCCGACCATCTGGACGGGGCTGGACACCATGCCAGCGGGAGCGAAGTACAGCGAAGCCCAAATGGCCACGACGAGCACCATGCCGATAGTGAGCACGGCCCACCAGATGCGGCGGCGCTTGGTGTAGTCCTCATCCTGCTTGAGAAGGATATTCGACACCGTGTAGATGCGGTCCTCCTTGGCGCGCTGCTTAGCCTTGCGGGCGCGCTTCTCCTCTTTAGAGAGGCCCTCGAGGTTCTCGCCCTTCTCGAGCTCTTTGCGGCGTGCCTTAGACGAAGCCGGCACGACGCGGACAGAGCTCGCTGCCTGACGGGCGGGCTTGGCGGATGCAGCGGACTTGCGCGCAACCCCGGTAACCTCGTGGGATTGCGTGCGCTTGTTCGTGGCGCTACGGGTACTCACTTATGCGTTCTCCTTCATGCTTGTGAACTGGGAGCCCGTGATGATCTGGAAGGCCTCGCGATAGCGCTCGGACGTGCCATTGATGACCTCGGCGGGCAGGTGCGGGGTCTCCCCCGTCATATCCCAGTTGGCTTTGAGCCAATTGCGGACGAATTGCTTGTCGTAGCTGGGCTGAATCTTGCCCTCCTCGTAGCTGGCGGCAGGCCAGAAACGGCTGGAGTCAGGCGTGAGGCACTCGTCGATCAGCGTGACCTTGCCATCGATGACACCGAACTCGAACTTGGTGTCGGCAATGATGATGCCACGGGTCGCTGCATACTCGGCGGCAGCCTTGTAGATCTTGAGGGAAAGGTCGCGAATCTGCGTGGCGATGTCCTCGCCCACGATCTCGCAGCAACGCTCGAACGAGATGTTCTCGTCGTGGTCACCGATCTCGGCCTTCGTGGACGGCGTGAACAGCGGCTCGGGAAGCTTGGAAGCCTCGGTCAGGCCCTCAGGCAGCTGGATGCCGCAGACGGTGCCGTTCTCGTCGTAGGTCTTCTTGCCCGAACCGGTCAGATAGCCGCGGACGATGCACTCGATAGGAATCGTCTGGGCCTTCTTAACCAGCATGGCGCGGCCGGCGAGGTAGTCACGATACTCGGCAAACTCCTCGGGGAAATCCGCCGGGTCGATGGAAACGAGGTGGTTGGGAACGATGTCGGCAAACTTATCGAACCAGAATGCCGAGATGCGGTTGAGCACCTCTCCCTTAAACGGAATCTCGTCGGGAAGAATGAAGTCGAACGCAGAAATGCGGTCGGTGGCGACCATCAGCAGGTTTTCACCGGCATCGTAGATATCACGAACCTTGCCACGGGAATCCGGACGACGCTCCATCGTTGTCACGTGAGTCACTCCTTACCAAAATACGACAGTAATGCGGGTTCTTTCCCGCACGTTTTCGCAAACTCGGAGCGGCAGGGACGAAACCCCTCCTTCACCGAATAGCGAAAAGCTAGTGCTCCATTGTAGTAGATGCCGCGTCCGCCGTGTGCTCGCGAGGCAGATGAATCGTAAAAGTCGTACCCTTTCCAAGCTCCGACTCCACGGATATGTAGCCGTGATGGCGCTCGACGATCTGTTTAGTCACGGCGAGGCCCACGCCCAGACCGCCCGCCTCACGGGCACGGCTGGCATCGGCGCGCCAAAAACGGCCGAAGATGCGCGACAAGTCATCCTTGGCAATACCGATGCCGGTATCAGAAACGGCAATGCTGACGTGTTTGCGGTCACTGAGCACCGACACCACGACCCAACCGCCCTCGGGGGTGTAGCGCATGGCGTTGCTCATGAGATTGATGACGCATTGTGTGATCATGTCGGGATCGGCTTCGACGACATCGTCGTGACCTTGGGTCTCGTCAGCAAAGCGCAAGCGCAGATCGCGGTCGACAAACAGGCGCTCCTGGGCATTGACGATGGAACGCACGAAAGGAACCATGTCCACCGGCTCAAGGTTGAGCGGAGCCGTGCTGTTTTCCATGCGCGACAGGTCGAGCATCTGCTGCACCAGACGAGCCAGGCGACGCGTCTCGGAAGCAACAGTCTCCAAGTGCTCATCGTCGGTAGGATATACGCCATCCTGCATGGCCTCGACCGTTGCGAGCATGGCCATAAGCGGAGTACGAAGTTCGTGAGCCACGTCCGAGGTCAAACGTTTCTCGTGTTTCATATCCTTCTCGAGCGAAGTGGCCATCTCATCGAATGTCTCGCCCAGTTGATCGATCTCGTCATCGCCGCGCAAGCCCGTACGAGCAGACAGATCGCCATCGCGAATTTGCTTGGCCGTGCTGGTAATACGGTGAATCGGCTTGGTGAGCATGCGCGACACGAGTGATCCGATAACGACCGAAATGCAAACTGCAACAACCGCAGCAAGGGCCATGGCGTTAAAGGTCTTCTCCCTAAACGCAGAATCTGCCTTGGTGAGCAAGGCATCGGAGCCGATGGCCCACAGCTTTACTTGTCCGACATGCTCGCCGGAAGACGTTATGATTTCGACGTTTGCAACGCTATCGGAGCCGGTGGGAGCCGACGAGACCGGACTATGCGATGCTTTTTTCCCGCTCGAGCTGCTCGACGGCGATTCGTTCTCGCGCACATCGGCGGTCGCGCTTGCCGAAGGCCATGAGTCGTCATAAACGACAACGCCTTTCTTGTTGACGACCTGCATACCCAAATCGTCGGACACCAAACTCGATGTCGCGACCGTACGTAGCTCGCCCGCAGTCCAATTGCCGTTTTCCTCATACGACGTCGCAAGCTTTTCGGCAGCGGAATTTGCGATTTCGACGATATTGGAGCGCGTGTAATCCGAAAAGACCGTGCCCCACACAACAGAGACCACGCCCACCAGCACCAATACCGTCATGAGCGATGTCAGAGCAAAAGCAAGTGCCATGCGCGAGGGATAGCTCATCGTTGGCCGTGAATCGGAACGAGGCGTGTTCCAACTAGCCTTGGAACCCGCCTCGCTCTCCTGCTTGTGCTTTTGTCCGATTTCAAAGCGCGCAGGTGTCATATGTGATTTCCCTATTTCTCGTCCGACTTATCGGTCTTGGCCGGAGCCTCGAAGCGATAGCCGACACCGTGGACGGTGTAGAGCCACTTGGGCTTCTTGGGATCATCGCCCAGCTTGGCGCGAAGGTTCTTCACGTGGCTATCGATGGTGCGCTCATAGCCCTCAAAGTCGTAGCCGAGCACCTTCTCGACCAGCTCCATGCGGTTGTAGACGCGACCGGGGTGACGGGCAAGCGTGGTGAGCAGCTTAAACTCGGAAGCCGTCAGGTCGACTTCCTTGCCCTCGACCAAAATCTTGTGGCCCGAGATATCGATGACCAGATCGCCGAAGTCGAGTACCTCGACGGCTGGCTCGTCGGCCTGATGGGCACGGCGGAACAAAGCGCGAACGCGCGCGACAAGCTCGCGCGGCGAGAACGGCTTAATCAGATAGTCGTCGGCGCCGAGCTCAAGACCGATAATACGGTCCTCGATCTCGCCCTTGGCAGTCAGCATGATGATGGGGACATCCGAGGTATCGCGAATGGTGCGGCAAACGCGCTCGCCGGGGATCTTGGGGAGCATAAGGTCGAGCACGACCAGGTCAAACTGATGCTTCTCGAACTCCTCGATCGCGGACTGGCCGTCGCCGACACCCACAACCCAGTAGCCTTCGCGCTCGAGATAGGCAGCGACGGCGTCACGGATTGCCTTCTCATCCTCGACCAGCAGAATCTTTTTTGCATCTGAAGCCATAACACGGCCCCCCTGTCTCAATCAGCTAAGAACAAGCCCATTTTAACGCACCTGAGCCCGCCGGATGCCACTATGACGCGGCAGCTCGGCGGGCGGTACTCACAATTACAACGCGTTTATTCCCCTGTTGGCGCCTTTTTAACCCCTCTAAGCTTAAAGAGAGAATAGGCGCGCGGTGACCGTCTCGGGTATACCCTGGCTGTTGCGCACCGTGGCGTACGTAAGAAATGAGTCCGATTTTCCCGCCGTAGCTGGATAATCGCCATATTCCAAAGCGCGGTCGGGCGACAGTAGCGAGCCATAGGTCTTGGCAGAGGTGTCGATGAGAAAATGCGATGCCTGTACCTTAACGAGATATTTATTCTTCTTGCCGGCAGCACATGCGAGCGGCTCGCGGGACAGGAAGAGGTATGGCCCTCCCTCGTTACCGATATAGGTGCCCATATTGCCCAGGCTACCCACACCGTTATACGTCGCCTCAATGGAGAACACGAAGGTGTCGCCCATATACACGGCCTCGAAAGGCGAAACCGACGAAGGAAGCACCAGCTGAGCTCGCTTCGTATTGTTGCCGTCGGTCAGGTCGATCGCCGTCATACCGTAATAGACGCCCTCATCATTGTGCACGCGGGGCGAGATAGTCAGGATGCCGTCGCTCACACGCGGGGCGGATGCGAAGCGGCCCGTCGACTTCCAGATAGTCTCAGGCTTGGACTCGCTGGGTGACTGACGGTAGCAGTACGAATCGTTACTCGTCTTGCTGCCGCCGGACGAAGGCATCTTATACCAGATGACCGACGACCCATACGCTGTGAAGAGCGGCGGATCGTAGTTTTCGCCACCGCGGTCGAGCTCGACAGCGTTACCGGTAAGGGAGGAGCCTGCAAGGTTTTGCGCATAGAGTTTCCAAGACGCATTGGCAAAGTTCATCTCGACCCACGCGAACACGCCATCACCCGCGCGAACGTCGTAAAACGCATAACCGGTTCCCTCAACGGGATCCTCGATAAGTGTAGTAAGCGAGCCATCGCCCAGGTTGAGCACACCAAGCGTATTGGCATGCAGGGCAGAAGCAGGTGCCATCATCGCGGCGGCGTAGTCGCCATCGCAGTAGTACAGCAGCGTGCCCAGCGGCAGCGTCCACGAGGCCGTGGGCTCAAGATCGATATCAACAGCTTCGTACTCATCAGTGATCGAGACAATCTTCGAATCGTCCTTGATAACCTGCGGCTCGCCGGCGGCATCGTCGCTGGTGCCCGTTTTTTTCGAGCAACCGGCAAGCACCGTGGCAGCGCCCGCGGCAGCACCGCCGAGCACAAAGCCACGGCGCGATATTCCATTCTTGATGTGGTCGGCGATACCCATTAGGCGATCTCGGCGCGGGCGGCCTCGATGGCGCGCGTAAGCTGATCGGCGCAGGAAGTCTTCTTCATGCCGCACGTGTTGCCAGCGAGAACCTCAATCACGCGATCGGAAGGAGCACCCTCGACCAGTTTGGAGATGGCCTTGAGGTTGCCGTCGCACCCGCCGGTAAACTCGACGCCCAGCACCTTGCTGCCATCGTCAGAGAGATTGAGGTGAATATTGCGAGAGCATACACCCTGCGGCTTGTAGTCAAAACTAATCATTGAGATCCCCTCTCATAAAGATATTTCAGGAGTCTATTATCCCCGCCCGCGCCGATTTATGGTCGCGGGCACCGATTCAACATCCTACGATGCGCGGACGAGCGAGGGCAAGATTAGCAGTCCGCACCCTGTGCGTGGACCGTGCGCTTCTCCCGATACATATTGTGGTCGGCGACACGATATACATCGGCCAACGTATCTCCAGCCGTCTCGACGGTCGCCACGCCAATCGATGCGCTGACCGTCAGGGCCTCATCGCTTACCGCGGCAAGACCGAGACGAAGATCCTGTTCCAGCCCGAGCGCAGACTCGTTGTCAGTATGGGGGCAAACCAGCAAAAACTCGTCGCCGCCAAGGCGCATCGGCAGATAATCCGCACCAGCCACCCGCCGCAGCACGGACGCCGTCCGTCGCAGCAGTTCATCCCCCATCTCGTGACCATAGATGTCGTTGGTCCGCTTGAGATAATTGCAGTCCAACATAATCACGCTCACGGGCAAGTCCTCGTTTACCAGGCTATCTCCGCGCGATTCAAGATAGTTGCGGTTGCGAAGCCCCGTCAGTTTGTCTTGATATGACAGCTCCTCGGCATGCTTGACCATCGATATGTTGTGCGTCGCCACGACGACCGACTCCAGCCGGCCTTGCTCATCGCGATGCTGGGGGACAACCTGTAGCGAGTACCAAGCACCTCGACAATCTCGCACCTCGGCAGCCAGGTACGGTACGCCCTCCATACGTTCACGAAGCGTACTTATATCTACGAGCCCCACAACCGCTTCGCGGCTTTCGGGACTCACGATATCCCGGCAGACCGTGTCCATAAAGTCATATGCCTCGCTGTGCTCGGCAAATATCTTCGCTATCGCCGGCGACATATTGATCCCCTCGATCTCGAGGGTGTCGAGATGCAAAAGGAAAGTCGAATCGTAGATGGCGCTTATGGCATTGATAATGCCGAGCTGTTTATCCTTTTCGACCAAATTGCGGTGGTCAACGATATTTCGAGCCAACAGCACCACGACCCAAAACGCAAGGCACACCAAGATGCCAGCGGCGACAAATGTGATCCTGCCAGACATGACCTCAGATTTGGGATACAGCGCAAACAGGCGGTAGTCCTTGTACGCCGCACGTACGGCGTACCATTTGTCTCCTCGATATTCGATGCGCGTCAGGCCGTCGTCTTTCCACTCAACTCCTGCGCTGGTGAGAAGTCGGGCGAGCGACACGTCATCATCGGCGCTGTTGGACGAGACAATCTCCGCACCCTCCATAACAAGCACCGTGGGGCCCTGGTGGAAGGTGTTGTTCGAAAGCACGTCGGCTATGGTATATGAATAGTCATCCGCCGTATCGGGAACAAATGAGCGGTATGCCAGGGCAACACCGTCGCCATACGGGACAGCACAGACGGCAAAAACGACACCACGGCGCTCAACGACAGTTGAGTAGGACACTTTGGAACCTTGATACATCGATACGACCGACGAACAGGCCAGTTCCTCTCGCCACAACATGAGCGGATCGCGACCATCGATGTCGTAGTGGGCAGTCATATGGCCATCGGAGTCCATGACCATCAGCCCCGAAAGGTTCTCGGTATGGACAAATTGCTCGATAAGATCGTCGTTAACCTCAACGCGGTCAGAGGACAGGAACGTCGCAAACGATTCGACCGCGGCGAGCAAATCGTGCGTCGCCTCGGTTTTTCTCCCCTGTTCGTAGCGGTCATATTTTTCGCAAGCGTTTTCCAAAAACACCATGGTTTCTTGGCCAAACCCAAGCGTTTTTTCGAGACAGCGATGGGTTCCAACCGTGTATAACAGGCCTAACAAGACGGCGCTGACAATAACGCCGACAGCTATGACGGTCAGAGTCTTTCGACACAAGCGGTGCTCATCATTTGTCATGGATTTACTCCTTGCCCGCCCGTCGTCGCTCCTGTCTTGTAATTGCCCACAATACGGTCAATCGTGCCATCTCGATCCATGTCGAACAGCGCGGTATTGAGGTCTTTGACGTACTCTCCCTCATAGGCATCATCAAACGCAACGCCTAGGTCAACCGTCATAACATTGTCGGCAAACACACGGTAAACGCCGGGATGCTGAGCAACGAGTCGGTCAAGCGACTGGACATCCGCCATCCAGCAGTCAACGTACCCTTTGGCTAGAGCGGCTTTGCAGAGTTCGGCAGAGCCATATGATTTGATTTGAACGTCCGACGAGACCCCCAGATCCCCCGCAAGCAATCGGCGTTCACTCACCGAACCCGCAATCACCGCAATGGTCTTACTTCCATCGAGATGTGCCAAGGACTTGATGCCACTCGTTTTCTTGGCGGCAACCGAGACCGTCAGGGTTAGATACGGCTCGGTCCAGTAATACTTATCCTCGCGATAACAAGGCGAATAATCACACCACAGGCAATCGATATCACCGTTTTTGAGCAGCCGGTCGCGATCGTTCCAGTCAATATCGACAAACTGTGGCTTGAGCCCTGCACGCTCACACGCCTCGCGGGCGATATCGACATCGATACCGGCGTAGTCGCCTGTGGTATCGACATACACATAGGGGTCATTATCCGTAACGCCAATCTTGAGCACCGGGAGATCTTTATCGGCTTCATTCGAGGAGGAAGGAGTGCGTCGAACGGTATACGTCAGGGCGCCCGCACAGACGGCAACAAAGAGTATGAGCACAAACGAGACGATAGCGCCTCGTTTAATACGTCTGGGCACGTGCCTCCTTTCATCAAAACAGCAGCCGAATTTTCATTCTATTACCGGAGCCTGCGGCAGCAACGAAAAAAAGCGCCTCGCCCAAGACGGGCAAGGCGCCAATGGTTGAAATGTATCCGCAAGCGGTCGAATAAAGCCAGCCTACTCGAAGCTCAGCTGCTCCAGACGATCAAAGACCGTGTCGATACGGGTGAGGAAGTCCCACGGATCAAAGATCTCGTCGAGCTTCTCCTGACTGACGGTGCAGCGCGGGTCGGCCTCGAGACGTTCCTTAAAGGTGGGGCCGGAGACACAATCCTGTACCTCATGCCAGGTTGCCATGGCGTTCTCCTGCACAATGGCGTACGCGTCCTCGCGGGTGATGCCCGTATCGACGAGGGCCAGCAGCACCTTGGAGGAGAAGATGAGACCACGGGTCTTGTTGAGGTTGGCCATCATGCGGGCAGGGTACAGCTGCAGGCCGTCGATAACGCGGATGAGGCACTGGAACATGTGGTCGAGGGCGATGAAGCTGTCGGCCTGGGCGACACGCTCGGCAGAGGAGTGCGAAATGTCACGCTCGTGCCACAGGGCGACGTTATCGAAGGCAACCTGGGCGTTGGACTTCACGACGCGCGACAGACCGCAGACCTTCTCCATGGTGATGGGGTTGCGCTTGTGCGGCATGGCGGAGCTGCCCTTTTGGCCCTTACGGAACGGCTCCTCGGCCTCGAGCGTATCGGTCTTCTGCAGATTGCGAACCTCGGTAGCGATGCGCTCGCAGGTGGCCGCGGTGGTGGCGAGAACGCCGGCGAGATAGGCGTGATGGTCGCGGCTGATAACCTGCGTGGACAGCGGGTCGTGAACCAGACCCAGGTGCTCGCAGACATACTCCTCGACAAACGGTTCGATGGAGCTGTACGTGCCAACAGCGCCCGAGATGGCACCGAAGGCAACATTCTTGCGGGCGTCCTCAAGACGATCCAGATCGCGCTTGAGTTCCCAGGCCCAAGAGCCGAACTTCATACCGAAGGTCATCGGCTCGGCGTGGATGCCATGAGTGCGGCCGGCACAGAGCGTGTTGCGCTCCTCAAAGGCGCGACGCTTGCAAATCTCGCCGAGCTTCTTGACGTCCTCGATGATCAGGTCGCAGGCCTGGGTGAGCTGGTAGCACAGAGCCGTGTCGCCCAGATCGGAGCTGGTCATGCCATAGTGAACCCAGCGGCTGGGCTTGGGGTCGCCCTCGGGAACATCGGCGTCGATGTACTCCTTCATGTTGGTCAGGAAGGCGATGACGTCGTGGCGCGTGACCTCCTCGATCTCGTCGACCTTTGCCTTCTCAAAGTTGGCATGGTCGCGGATCCACTGGGCTTCGTCTTTAGAAATGCCGATCTTGCCGAGCTCCGCCTGGGCCTCGCAGGCCAGGACCTCGATCTCCTGCCAAATGGCGTACTTGTTCTCGAGGGAGAAGATGTGTCCCATCTCCGGGCGGGTATAGCGATCGATCATAGCGGCTCCTTTTTGGTTATTGGCACGTTAGTCGTAACCCAACCATTGTACCGTGCGCAGGTGCAAGTATGGGCAGCAGGCATTAACCTAACATTTTGGAATTGGAGCAAGCAACGGGACGTCCGCGTATTTGCTTCGCAAATCCGCACCGGCTTCAGGCGGCATGTCCCGGTCCGGGGAAGCGGCGGTGACGTCGGTTGAATCCGCTTTTCCCAAAATCCGCCCTGGTCGATGGAACGGGCAACGGGACGTCCGCGTATTTGCTTCGCAAATCCGCACCGGCTTCAGGCGCCTGCCGGCGCCTTCGCCTGCTCGCTACAAACGCTTCGCGTTTGTTTTACGCTCGCACCCTGGCGGGTTCGAGTCCCGGCGCTTTATTGAAAAAAGCACGGCACCGTGATGGTGCCGTGCTTGTGCTTCTAGCTGGAGCGGGCAACGGGACTCGAACCCGCGAGTGTCAGCTTGGGAAGCTGATGCCTTACCACTTGGCGATGCCCGC